>JBNMNO010000008.1:0-61081 GCA_051275695.1 Mariniflexile sp. | reverse complement strand
AAAAATTGGGGGGAATTTAATAAAAACAGTATATTTGCACCCACAAAAAAGGCCTCGTGGCGCAACTGAATAGCGCACTTGATTACGGCTCAAGAGGTTACTGGTTTGAATCCAGTCGAGGTCACTAATGTTTATAAGGGTTTACAGAGATGTAAGCCCTTTTTTGTTTTATCATTTGCAGAATATTTAGAAATTAGTGCAGTTTTAATTGTAGTACTTGTTTTTTTTATCATCCCCCCCCTAACAAAAAATTGCGTTGAGTAAAATAATGACTAACAAGCGATGTTTGTAATTAAAGGCTTGGATAGATTTTACCCCATACCCCTATAAGTTTATTTTAGAATACTTGTCAAGACTATGACCGTATTTAAAACTCCTTACTTCTGTAATAGTGTTATGCTCTCCAATGATTTTGCAATTACTACTATTATAACCCCTATTATTACAACTGGAATTGCTACGGTCAAAATGGTAGATGTTTTTTTGTCTTTAATTTGTACTTTAACTATGTTATTTTCATCTATTAGAAGGTTATCAAACATCCCATTTACTTTTATTTTGCCATAATAATTACCATCATTGAATTTGACAACTCTATAATATTTTGCTTTTTCACCATTTATTTTTTCAATTCTTACTTTATTGTCGGCTCTAACAGCTTCATCAAGAGTAACATTTACGGATTGATAAACGGTACAACTTTGAAGCAATATTAGTACCGAGAAAAATAGTACAACTACTTTTAAATGTCTTGTTGATGTTTTCATAATTGTGAACTTTAAATTATTATTCAATAACAGAATAAACAAGTCCACTATCTTAGATAAGAGCAAGTTAAGTTACATAATTTATTTCAATTTATTACATATTATTTATTTATAATAATAGGCTAAAAGTGAAATCTTTTTTTATTAAAACTTTCCAGCATACTTGTCAAGACTACCACCGTATTTAAAAGGTCGCACTTCTTAAATGGTGTTATGTTCTGAATCGTAAACAACCTCAGTAAAGAAGGTGTCTATGGCATAACAGTTGATATGTGAGTTTTGAGTAATGTGTAGGTTTAACGCTATTTCTAAACTGCTAAATGCTTTTAACTGAACTATTAAATCTTTTAAAAGGGTTTTAAACGTTGCTGTGTTCAACTCATAAGTTTGTTGCACTTATGAGTTGAACACAGCATTGACTAAAGATTAAAAAAGATTAATTAATTGATTTGAAAAAACTTGATTAATCAATTTGATGCATTATACTTATTGAGTAATACTGGAATCTGTTTTGTATAAGGATTAACACTTTATATTAATCGTTAAATATTATACATTTTTGTTTAAGATAGTTTCAATATCATCTAAAATTACTTTCTGTATATTTTCTGAATAGTCATTAATAATTTTTTATAAAATTAGACTGCTCTACATTTGTAGAGTAACTTTTTTTGTTCTATGTTTGTAGAATAATTAGTTAAAATCATGAAACTATCTAAATCTGAAGAAGAGTTAATGAATCATTTATGGAAGCTCAAAAAAGCCATCATGAAAGATTTAATAAATGTCTATCAAGACCCAAAACCTGCAACAACTACTGTTGCAACCTTATTAAAAAGAATGCAATTAAAAGAATTTGTAGACTACAAGCAGATAGGAAGGACACGTGAATATTTTCCTTTAATCAATAAGAAAGATTATTTTTCTAATCACGTAAATGGCTTGATAAAAAGCTTTTTTAACGACAGTGCTTCTCAGTTCGCATCTTTTTTTACCAAAGAAACTAATTTGACTAAATCAGAATTAGAAAAACTAAAAGCTATCATCGATTCAGAAATTAAAAAGAAGTAATATGGACATATACATTTTAAAATCTGCCGCATGTTTAACAGTCTTTTATCTGTTTTATAAATTATTTTTAGAAAATGAAAATATGCATTTTTTCAAACGTTTATATTTAATAGGAATTCTAGTTCTTTCTTTTTTGATTCCATTATTTACATTTACTATGAATTCAGATGTTGCAGAAAGTATTTCCCCTATTGTACTTGCCAATGTGAATGGAGAAGAATCTAGTAGTTTTTTATTCTCAGAAATATTGAAATCCATAATATGGACGATCTATTTTATTGGGTTCTTATTTTTTAGTATCAGATTTGGAAAAAATCTGATTTCTTTAATATTAAAAATTAAAAGAAACCCAAAATTAAATGTACCATCCCATATAAATGTATTGCTCCAAAACAAAGTAATACCGCATACCTTCTTAAAATATATTTTTCTAAATAAGGTGAATTTTGAAGCCAAACAAATTCCTGATGAAGTATTACTTCATGAACAAACTCATGCAGTACAGAGACATAGTATTGATATTTTATTAATAGAAATACTTCAAATTGTATTTTGGTTCAACCCATTAATTTATCTAGTTAAAAATAGCATTAAATTAAATCACGAATTTTTAGCCGATCAAGCAGTTTTAACTAAAGGCATTAACCCAATTCACTATCAAGAAATATTATTGTTGTTCTCATCAAATACTACAACACCTATATTGGCTAATTCAATCAATTATTCAATCATCAAAAAACGATTTACAATTATGAAAACGAAAACATCCAATAATAAAATTTGGCTTAGAAGTTTACTAATCCTTCCACTTTTAGCGATACTGATATTTAGCTTTAGTACAATAGAAAAAGTTGAAATAAATGAAACTAATTCTTTAGAAATAGTCACTCAAAATGGAGCGACCAAAGCTCAAATTAATGAATACAACAAACTAGCGAGACATTATAATAAAATGGACCAATCTAATATGAGAATTAAAAAGTCTGATATAGAGCGGTTAAAGTGTTTATATAATTTAATGCCTTCTAGCCAACAAAAAAAAGTAGAACCTTTTCCAAATTTCCCACCACCACCTCCGGTTGTCGATAAAACAACAGAAGCGATGAGAGTAAAATTGGGCGTAAATGATAACGACCCCAATGCACCACCACCACCACCAAAGGCATCAAAACCTAATAAAGTTATTAAAGGAGTTAATGACAACGAAGCTAACATCCCCCTACCACCAAAACAGACTAAAGAACCAAAGGCTCCTTTGCCTGCAAAAGAGAACATTAAAACCGTTAAAAATTAAGAAAGATCAGCTTAAATTATAAATCAGAATAAGAACTGAAAAAATATTAATGACACCACAACAATGGCTATGAGTAATTGCTTGTTTTCGCCTACTTGTAAAGTTTAGTGCTAAACCACGCAATTACTCATAGCCGAGATGTTAGGCGCAATGTAGATGAAAAAAACTGGAGTAATATATTTAATAATTGCCTTGATACTAATAATTGGTATGCTCAATGTGCCATATATTGTTTTTGAGCACAAAGTAGCTCCTTCAGTAGATAGTTTCGAGATAATAGGAAGCCAAAAAACATTATTCAACAATGACTCATTTGAGGACGTTTGGTTGATTTATTTAGCTCTTTTCTACCCAATATTTTTAATGATTGAGGCCAATATTTGGAGAGGCCAATTTAAAATAAGGCATAGAGTTATCTTAATAATTCAATGTTTATTGTTAGGCATTGGTAGTTTTTGTATCTGGTTCATTATGACATTTCATCTCTTTGAAAAACCCTATAAATATTTAGCTGGATTCTACCTGATTCTATCCTATTTGATACTTGGTGTCGTTTGCCATCTATTTCTCATATTACCAATTAAAAGATTCAAACCAGCACACATAATATTCAATAAACTTATGCTAACAGTAAATAACAGTGATAGGGCACAGCGAAGCTGACCAAACCACTGTTATTTAAACATTACCTGCAAGCTGAAAAAAACAATCGTTATGAAGAAAACATTAATATTAATTCTGATAATATTAAGTCTCACAAAAGGATTTGGACAAGACAAAACTTTTCCACATGACCCACAAGAAGCCATATTTGAAACTTCCGATATTCAAAACTTTTGGAAAGCATTTGATTCTATAGAAAATTCAAATGGAAACCCTTTTGAGGCTTATATTAAAAATGGAACTATTGGTCTTCAAAGTTTTATTCCCAATAGAATAATTAGTGCAGACTCTTTACTAAATATGGTAAAGAAACGAAAACAAGATTATGAGAAAATTAGAGGAATTGAATTAAAAATTAAAGAAGTAGAAAAAAAAGTTAAACCATATTTCTATGCTCTAGAATATTGGTATCCATATGCTGTTTGCCCATCAGTTTATTTTGTCGTTGGACGCTTTAATAGTGGAGGAACTCGATCTGAAAACGAATTAATAATTGGAGCCGAAAAACTGACAAGTTTAGACCATCTTCCCGAATTAGTCATTCACGAATCAATTCATTTTCAACAAAAATGGCCAGAAGGTGGAGAAACTAATTTACTTCAACAATCCATCCTTGAAGGAATGGCTGACTTTATCGCAGAGTTAGTCACAGGAATAAAAGGAAATCAAGAAGCAAATAAATACGGAAATGAACATAAAGAAGAATTATGCAAAGAGTTTGTAGAAAAAATGAATGGAAATGCTGTGCAAGATTGGCTTTATGGAACAAGCGGAAAAGACAAACGACCGAACGATTTAGGATATTGGATTGGCTACGAAATGGTAAAAGCCTTTTTTGATAAAGCAAAAGACAAAAAATTAGCTATTAATCATATTCTGAATATAGAGGATTACGACAGATTTTTAAGAGAAAGTGAATATTTGGAAAAATATATGAAATAAAGCCGTATATAATTTATTGCTGGTAAAAACCAATTTACGAACCAATGACCTTATACGACTTCAATAAACTATCTTTAGAAGAAAAACAAAGAACTTGTCTATTACGTAACAGTTAATGCGAATGTCTTTGGTAATGTAGTTGTCTAAGAATGTACCTTTATCCCAAACAGTTGCTTGTTTTTTAACTCAGTTTTTTGTTGTGCTTTCGTTATTTTGTTTTTCTGTAATCTTCTATTTCTTTTATGATTTCATAACGCCTTCATAGTAAAGATTACAATTTAATATTTAGCCAACTATTAATCAACATTATTGAAATAAGAACTTAGCCAGCATCAGCTTGATTACAAAAACAGGAATCTGTGAGTTTAATCGAACTTTTTTAGTAAATTTAAGATGCTAATATTATAAAATTGGAAAAACTCACTATAATAATTCCAACATTTAATGAGGAAGATTTCATTGAAGGAGCAATCGAAACCTCCAGTTTTGCAGACGAAATTATAGTCATCGATTCTTATAGCACTGATAAAACTTCAGAACTAGTTAAAAAGTACAATGTTGTTTTTATTCAGCATCCATTTGAAAATTTTTCCGATCAACGATATTTTGCAACTAAACACGCTACTCATAATATGATTTTATTTGTTGATGCCGATGAACGCATCTCCAATTTACTTAAGGAAGAAATACTAGGCATTTTAAAAATGGGTGATCTTTATTCAGGTTATGAAATCTTGTTTACTAATATTTTTATGGGACGACGAATGAGATATGGCGCCCATCAAAATAACTGGAAATTACGTCTTTTCAATAAAAGGTTATGTTGGTATGATGAGGCGTTATTGGTACAAGAAAAGATTATTATTAGAGAAGGAAAAACAGTAAGACTAAAGAATGCTATAGATCATTACACTTATCGCTCTTGGAATCACTATATTAAAAAGAAACAACTTTATGCTGAACTACAGTAGCAAGAATTATACAAGAAAGGTATAAAGCTTAATGCCTTTCATTTTGTAATTAAACCTGCATATCGTTTTTTATATCAATACATTTTTAGGGGTGGGTTTTTAGATGGTTTTCCTGGTTTTGCATGTGCCTTTGTGGATGCTTATGGTGTTAGGACCCGATACATAAAACTATGGTTATTACGTAATAATATGAAATAAACGACCTCAAAAAAGAACTTATCAATGGCGTAACAGTTAATCTTAATGTCTTTAGTAATGTAGTTGTCTAAGAAAGTACCATTATTCCAAACAGTTGTTTGTTTGTCTTCTAATGATAGTTTATTGAAGTCATACAGGGTCATTAAATTCTATTTCAGAATGTATTATCTTTAGTAAATATTTATATTAACCTTTAAATTATACCAGTAATGGCAAAAAACAGAACTTTAATTGCAAGAAAAAAACAGTATCAGAATTTTAACTTAGATTAGACAGAAGTCTATCTTATTTTTTAAGCCGAAAAGTTCAGTTTTATCTGACGACGTACAATAAATCCCTTATAATATTTTGAAAAAAGTCAAATTTTTAATTCTCGGTGCGGGGATACAGGGTGTATGTATTGCGTTAGAGCTAGCGCGCTTTGGTTACCAAGTAACGATTTTAGATAGAGACTCGAGTCCATTAAATCGGGCGAGCCTTCGAAATGAAGGGAAAGTCCATCTGGGGTTAGTATACATGAACGATGCCACATTTGCGACACCAAAGTTAATGCTTGAAGGGGCTTTAAGCTTTCGAAAGAATTTACAAAGATGGATTCATCATAAATCCTATGATCTAGGGCTTAGCAATCCCTTTTATTATCTGGTTGCCCATGATTCATTTATAAGTCCCGATGATTTGCAAAATGGATATGAAAAACTACAGCATGAATTTGAAGAGTATATTAAAACTCATTCGGACTGGGACTACCTTGGTACAAGGCCAAAACGATTGGCTATTCGGGAAAACTCCAATAAGGTAGTAGGGCTATTCGGCAACAAGATGGTACAAGCAGCCTTTTCCACGCCTGAACTAGCCATTGATACCACGATATTAAGTAAACACCTGACTGATGCTTTATTTGAAAACCCATTGATAGATTTTAAACCTCACCATACCATTATATCCATTTCGAACCTAAAAGACACCATTGAGGTTGAAGGTATGAATTCGCAAGGAATCTTCAATATGAAAGCCCCATATGTGATTAATACTACCTGGGAAAGCAAATTCAAGCTGGATGCATTAATGGGAATCCTTCCTCCGGAGGGTTTACTTCACAGACTAAAATATAGAGTGCTTGTGAATATTAAGGAACACATGATACACAGACCCTCTGCAACCATGGTCATCGGCAAATATGGAGATGTTGTAATACGCCCCGACCGTACCGCTTATCTTTCCTGGTATCCGGATGCCTGCACTGACTGGTCTCACGAAATTAGTCCTCCGATATCCTGGGACGAACCAAGCAAAGGGGAAGTAGATTCTGAAAAAGCGACATATTTGGCAAATAAATTTATAGAGGCTATTGAAAAATGGTATCCCGGCATTAAAGATTCTGTCCCCTTCCAGGTCGATGCCGGACATATTGTAGCATTCGGCAATACTGATGTAGACGACCCAGAAAGCCAACTACATGATCGCACTAAAATTGGGCTCAAAAGCTTAGGAAATTATTTTTCTGTGAACACGGGGAAACTTACTACCGCGCCAATGTTTGCGACAAAATCGGTAAAACAAATATTAATTGCTATTGGTGCCAAAAATTTATGAAACACATACCTAAGGTCATTGGTCTAGTACCAACATACCAATCCGAAAAGATTATTGGGAGCACCCTTAAAGCTTTAGGCTTACAAGATTATCCAAATTTTGAGGTACTAGTCTGTGATGATTGCTCTACCGACAAAACATTCGAGATTTGCCGGGATTTTGCTAAAAACCATCCCAATTTTACAGTACTTAGAAATGAGACTAATATAGGGTGGTTTTCAAATGCAGAAAAATTATGGAATATGGCCGTCGATAAGGGACATTACTGCTTTCTTAATCCTCATGATGATCCGCCCTTTCCAACGTTTGTAAGTAAGCAAGTGAAGGTATTGGAAAAGAACTCTTCAGCTGTTTTATCCATTCCTGGTATGGAAAATGCATATCCAAACGGCGAAATTATTCATTCACAATATACCGCTCCTGTTGGAAAGGAGGACGTTGTGGAGCGAGTTTTTACGGTTATTGAAGGCGGTAAGTACTGGTGGGCAGGGTTCCATGGTCTTCACAGAAGTGAGGCGGTAAAACAAATATTACCAGTTGCAAAATTAAGATTTGGAGAAAAGGAATATAGTTTAGATTCCATATGGCTGATTAAGCTTGCTTTTCTGGGCGAGTTTGAGCAGGTCCCGGAGGTATTATTCAGAAAAAATTATTATGCTAACTCCCTAAGTAAATCCTGGAAACGCGGGATTGCTAATAAACTCGCCAGATGGGTGGCAATTTTTGAAGCTATTAAGAAAGCCAATATACACTATCAACTGAAGGCAAAACTAAGAAAGAAGGTCTATAAACTGCTGGCTAATAGGTTTGCTCGAAGAATAAAGAGATTACAAAATAAATAAAAGGCTCATATTTCTGGCTTGGATGCAAAAATCGGTCAAAGTATACCACGTGCGCCGGATTAAAGTGAGCATAGCAATAATTATTGTAAACCCTTTTATAGCATAGTCTGAAATGATTTTTTAAGTGGCTCAAAAAATTCCGTTTCCAGTGGTATACTTTGACCGTTTTTTGCACCTTATGCACCCAATTAATATGGTTATAAGGTTCTTTTTACTCTTTTACCGTTAGAAGCGTTGTAAAGCATTATTTTACCGCTTCTAATATTATTATTTGGATCTACTTGCCAAAAAATAGTTGCACCATTCCAAAGTTTAGAAGTTCCACTATTATATTTATCCGCTAAAGAGTAAGCAATGTCATAATCCCAAATTGAAGCCAAATAATCTATAAAATAATTAGGCTCTTTAATGGATTTGCTTTTGTTCAATATCTCAGAATTTATGAAACTGGTTAATAGTTTCGGTTTGACTTTTGTAGGCGGTGATTCAAGTTGTTTTGTAGATATACAAGAAACTAAATTTAATGACATAATAACTACAAGAATAATTTCGGCAATCGCATAAATATTCAAAAATAATCTATAACTCGTAACCTTATTAATAAATCTAAATTTAGACAAAATGAAGTTAATAGTTAGCGAAATAAACCATTATTGGGTTCACTTTCAAGCTGGACATAGCAAGGAACATATTATTTACCCCAATATTATTGTAAAATGTTATAATGATGATGATTTTATTTTGCAGTTAAATTTCTATCCAGATAATAAAACCCTACCCGATAATTATTACGACGTTAAATCTAAATTAGTGTACTTGCGTTACCGATTGTCTATGTATGAAAATGTTATAGACCTTTTGAGAAATGAAAAACCAATTTATTTTAGTTATTCTGAAAAATCGAATGTGGGTTACGTACGAACTGGGAAAGAACCCATAGGAGAAGGAGATAACGATGCTGATTTCGCTCTGTAATAGAGCAATCTCATATACTTCATTGGCTTGTTATTATCTGCTAATATCTTACGGATTTTTCTGAAGAATGGTATCATAAGGGTGGTTTTTGGTGTGTGGAACAATTGTCTATACCCACACCATAATATTAATATATTAAATATGTTACAAGTTCATAAACAACCTCAAAAAAGAACTTGTCTATGGCATAACAGTTAATCTTAATGGCTTTAGTTATGTAGTTGTCAAAACTAATCGAATTTTTCAGTCTTCATCTTAATGCCCAGTCTATAGTTAATCTTTGCTTTTAACTTACCTTGTTCGTTAAATACTTCCCAAGCGCCATCTTCTTTTCCTTCCTTATAAACACCTTTTGCTTTTAATTGCCCATTTTGATAATACTCTTCCCAAAGACCCTCTTTCTTTCCATCAATATAATTTCCTTTATCTTCAATCTGGACCTCTTTGATGTTTTCTTCAAAGGGCTTAATAATTACGTCTTTCTCTGATTGCAGATTCTTTGAAATCTTATTTCTGTCTGATGCATCCTTAAATTCTTTATTAATAAATTCTTTATTATAGTCAAGATAACTGTCAATACTTGCATCAAAAGCATGATTTGTCCGGCTGGTTGGTATATCAATAGGGTCCATAAAATCTATTACTTGAGCAGCGCTTGTTACAAGCGATCCTAAAGCACTTTTTTCCGGAGGGGTATATTTATCATTGACTAATATCCAGCCTAAATTATCAGGTTTCCCTTTTGTAACTATAATATATTTTTTTGCTATTTTTTTTTTATTGTAACGTATTACTCTTCCTGTAACTAAAGTTGTATCTGCCTTAAAATAAATTAATTGTTTTATCTCAATGATATCTTTAAAATTAATATCGCCTTGATGTTCCTTAACTTTTTTTTGCCCATTACAAATAAAAGGCAAAGCCAGAATCATTAATACTAAAATTTTTTTCATAATTGGTTGGTTTTGAAGTAATTATTTACAATTTAGTATTTTTTTGTAAATAAGTAGTTCCTGTTTATCTAAAACTTTGCAGAATACCTATCAAGACTATGCCCGTATTTAAAAGGTCACACTTCTGTAATTGTATTATGTTCTGCATCATAAACTACCTCAACAAAGAATTTATTTATAACATAATAGTTAATATGTGGGTTTTGAGTAATATGGTGGTTTAATATCTCAAGGCTAAATAAATTCAAAACAAAACCAAAAAGCCATTAGTGTAAAAGCTGGTGGCTTTATTGTTTATTATTACTGTTTCAGTCTTTTTTTATTGCAAATTCATTCTTTCCAAGTTTTATTAGAGCTAATTTATGCCCACATGTCTCTAAATAAGCTGTCTGGTTGTTTGCCCGATTTTAATATTCTATGAGTGTTTCCAAGTAATTCTTGTACTGAATAGCCAGGAAGTTTTCAAAAAGTATCATTAGAAAATATAATAACACCTTTAGAGCTGGTTATAGACACTAAAGCGAAATTATTCACGGCATTAACGGGTTGTTCTTCCTGGTAGTTATTCCATATTTGTTCAGAATTTAGTTCCATTATTTAATCTATTTGGGGTTACACAGAAGTGAATACCATCGTCAAGAGTTTGAAATACTCTTGTATGTACTTTTGGTTTATGCTGTTTTATTTAGATATACTTAAAAATTATACATAGATATATAATGATTTATAATTTTTCGATAAGCAACGGGTAAGTAAGGTTCTCTAACTATTATGTGTTGATAAGCTGATTTTATAAAAAATAACTAAAAGATTCCTAGAACAACGTGTTCATATCATAAGTAAAGAACTCATAATAATAAGGATAATCAGACCAATAAGCGAATTAATAAGAAAACCAATAATAATATACTTCAAACCTGTTTTGTCTATGTGCTTAAAAAACCTTTTGAACATAACACTCGAATATATGACATAAAAAAAGTGAAGACCAATCACGGAACTTCACTCTTTTAGTTAGTTAGTTAGTTAGTTGGATGTAATAATAACCTACTTAAAAATATTAAAAGACCTCTAATGATTTACAATTTTTCGATAAGTAACGGGTAAGTATAGTTTTCTAACCATTATTGGTTGATAAGCCAATTTTATAGACTTTACCTAAAACAACAAAAAAAGCAACTATGAAAGTACTATACTTTTGTAGTTGTTTTTTGTATTTAACATTTATATAGGTCGTGATAATTAATCACAACTAAAACACTACTACTCTATTATTTTACATATATGACATAAAAAAAAGTGAAGCAACCAACCACGGAACTTCACTCTTTAAGATATTATCGCTATTAATTATAAAAACCTAAGATGAAAATAATAAAAAACATCTAATGATTTATAATTTTTCGATTAGCAACGGGTACGTAAGGTTCTATAACCATTATGTGTTGATAAGCCAATTTTATAAAATATAACCAAAACAAAAAGAGTGAATAAACCGATTAAGGAAATTCACTCTTTAAGGGGAGACAAAAAAAGTTAGGAACAAAAACGGAAATCACTCTTTTTAAATATAAATAAACCTCAATCTAATATTAATAAACCTAAGATGAAAATATTAAAAAACCTCTAATGATTTACAATTTTTCGATAAGCAACGGGTACATAAGGTTCTATAACTATTATTTGATGATAAGCCAATTTTATAAAATATAACCAAAACAAAACCAAAAAGCCATTAACGTAAAAGCCAGTGGCTTTATTATTTTAAATATAGTCACAAAAAAAAGAGTGAAGACAAACCAACCAAGGAACCTCACTCTTTTAATAACTATATTAACAATATTAATAAAAAAAAATACTTATTTCAAAATTAGCCAAACTACCTAACATATTTTATGATAAAAGTCATGTTATAATGGAAATCAAAAAACAATTATGATTTTCTCGTAGCTTGCTTATAAAATAAGTGATTAAATAGAGTTAAGTGATCAAATACGAATACTATTTTAAGGCATTAGCTACTATAATTAACCAAACAATTACTGGGATTATAGCAATAATGACAATAGCTATAATTAGTTTAGATAAGTTTTTTTTTGGTAGTAAACTATCTATGTTGTCTTGTAGGCATATTAGCTTATCTATTTTATTAATGGACACGTAAATAGATTCTCCAGAGGCGAAATTGCTATTAACCAACCAAAGTAAAGTAATTAGGACACTCTGGGGGAATCTACAAATTTATGCTATCGTCAAGGTAGGTATAATAACTAAGCTTATCTAATTTATGTTTATGCTAGTTTTTTATAAAGAGGCTTCTAGGGTCAATCTAACCGAAGTCAAAAAAAAAGCAAGCTATTAATTTTAGCTTGCTTTTAAGTATCATGCATGTACTTCTTCTAATTCCAGAACATGGCATATAAAGCAGTTAAAATAAGTATAACGGCAAAAGCTCCGATGTTAAATAGCGGACTTGTTTTAAACATTTCTTTAGAGATATCAATACCTTTTTTATCATCGGCGCCGTTATGTTGTATATAACTCACCACTGCTATAACTATCATAGTTAAAAGTACCGTGTATCCCATTTGATCCATGAATGGTACATCTACAAATAGTGGACTGGTAGACCATCCTTTTGGAGCAATTTTAAAATACATAGCAATGGGGATTGATCCTAACGCCCCTATAATAGCACCTTTGTTTGTTGTTTTTTTCCAGAATAATCCTAGCATAAATACAGCCAAAATACCTGGACTAACAACGCCTGTATATTCTTGAATAAATTGGAAGGCTTGATCTATACCACCTAATAAAGGCGCCATAATACAAGCTATTGTCAACGCAACTGCAGCAGAAATTCTACCCATATTTACTGTAGCCTTATCACTTGCATTTTTATTGATGTATTGTTTGTAAATATCCATGGTGAAAATCGTAGACGTGGAATTTAGCATGGAAGCTAATGAAGATACTATGGCAGCGGCCAATGCTGCAAAAGCTAGACCTTTCATACCTGTTGGTAAAAATTGTAGTAACCAAGGATATGCTTTGTCAGCTTGTTCTACTGAAGGTAAGTTTTGAAGACCAGCATCTCCTAATCTTGCCATAATTTCAGGGTCATTTATCATTACATAGGCTGCAATTCCTGGAATTACTACTATAAGAGGAATTATTAATTTTAAAAATGCAGCCAATAAAATACCTTTTTGAGCTTCTTTTAAGGATTTTGCAGCTAAAGTTCTTTGTATAATATATTGGTTGAAACCCCAATAATATAAATTTGCAACCCACATACCTCCCACAAGAACTGCAAGTCCAGGTAAATTTTTAAATTCAGGATTAGATTCATCTAAAATCATAGCAAATCTTTCAGGTACCGCTTCATAAACTGTATTCAATCCTGATAAAAAACCTTGACCGCCAGATACTGTATCTAAAGCTAAATATGTTGTTGCTAATCCACCCAATACTAAGAAAATAACTTGAATGACATCAGTCCAGGCAACGGCCGATAGCCCACCATATAAGGAATATGCTGCTGCAAATAAGGCTAATCCCATTATTCCATAAATCATTGGAATACCAATAATAGTTTCTAATGCTAAAGAACCCAAATATAGAACCGTTGTAAGGTTTACGAATACATAGAGTGCAATCCAAAAAACAGCCAGTATGGTTTTTAAATTTGTTGAAAATCGTTTTTCAACAAATTCTGGAATTGTATATAGTCCTTTTTCAATGAAAATAGGTAAAAAGTATTTACCTACAATGAGTAAAGTAATAGCAGCCATCCATTCGTAAGACGCAATGGCCAAACCGGAAGCAAAACCAGAACCAGACATGCCAATAAATTGTTCTGCCGAAATATTTGCAGCAATAAGTGACGCGCCAATGGCCCACCACGGTAAAGATTTACTGGCTAAAAAATAATCTTCAGCATTTTTTTCGTGCCCTTTTTTATCTCTCGAGACCCACAGACCGACTCCTAATATTAACACGGCGTAGGAAACAAAAATTAAGTAATCTAAAAATTCAAATTGTGATGTCATCGTTTTATAGTGGTTTAGTAGTTAGTTTAATATTTGAATCAAATAGCTTGATTTATAAAATTATAGATGGATGTAGAAATTTAATAAATGTATTTTATACATATAATATACAATAATAATAAAATAACATCGAATTACAATGTTATTTAAAATAATTCAACGTTATAACCTTATTCTGTTTAGATGTCTCTTAAGCGATTATTAATTGAACTTACAATATATTATACAAGTGTATTGAATTAATTTTAAGTTATCCTTTATTATATGTAGAAAATAAGCTATTTAATTATTTGTTTCTATTCTAATTCTTTACCTCATAAATAAATATTAAATGATGAAATTTAATTTACTACATAATTTGTTTAAAATAGTTTTGGCCATTTACTTCCAGCCATTTATCTAAAATCTACTGTATGTTTTATATCATCATTACTATCTAATTGAAGACGATTAGTTGATTCATTAAAAATCCCAGATGTTTAAATTCTTGACAATAATAGATACATTATTTGTAGCTCTATGATAGGTTACATCAGCAGAATTTTGTTTAACACCTATTCCAAATTCTGTAAATGTTAGTATTTATGTATCCTAAAAAGTATCGTTTTGTTCTAAGTATTTTGCCAATACTTCTATAGATTAGCTATAAGTTTGAAGTAGTATAATTTGTTTATTCTCTTGTCCTGCATGGGTATAATAAAAATGAACGATTATAACCAAAAACAGGCTGGAATTTAACTTTAGAGGGCAGAATTGAATAATTAATCTAACGCATTTTTAGTTACAAACCATCTCCAGCCAATAATAGCCATTTGTAATTTACTTGCTTTAATTAAGTCTAATTGTTGTTTAGAATAACTTGGTAAGACTGCTTTGTTCACCTTTGCTAAAAATTTGAATACTTGCTTTTTCATTTTTAAAATCCTTCTTAGAAGACAAAAATAGTAAAACTTATTTTAGACTAAGTTTTGCACGGTAAAATTTGGGTATTTAACCATTTTTGTTGATTTTTTTTCAAAAAAAAGACACTCGTTTCGGAGTGTCTTACAGTATATACATTGGTAGTTTAGTTTTTCTTTTTAGTTGTAATTTCTATAACGCCATTTTTTGCTTTGTCGCCATATTTTTTAATGGCAGCATCGCCTTTTAAAACATTAACAGATTCTATATCATCTGGATTTAATGTATCAACCACATCTTTTTTAACTTCTTTTCCATCCACTTTATATAAAGCTTCCCCACTCATTTTAAGGGCGTATTTAGATGAGTTTTCATTTTTAGAAGAAATTAATATAACACCATTTTTCCCTTTGTCGCCATATTTTAGAGTCGCTTTTTCCCCTTTTATTACGTCCATACTATCAATAGTGTTTGGGTTAATTTTTTTCATTTCTTCATGGCTTATCTCTTTACCGTTTAACATCATTATTGGTGCTTCTCCATCTGATGAAAGAATCTTAATTTTAGTGTCAGTTTTTCCAATTACTATAAGGTCATCATCATCATCATCATCATCATCCGATATCCAGTTGATTCCATCTTCTTTGCCATTAGTTTTTATCTTAACTATTTTATGAATTTTTTTGTCTTGACTGTCCTTTTTGATATAAATTATATCATCATAAGATACAGTTTCAACATCATGTACTATATTACTTTTTACTAAGTGCATAGTGTCGCCATTTTTTATAATGATCTCTTCCGTTGTAAATAGATCGTCATTATTACCAGTTTTAATAACAAATACATTTTTTTCTGAACCCAATTGGTCTTTTTTGTGTTTATCACCATCTTTAGTCACAAAAACCATAGGTTTCCCTTTTTGAAAATTTCCATTTCCAATCGAGATGTTTTTTCCATTAGCTTCAATAGTTATTTTAACCGGTTCGATAGCTTCGTCGCCATCAATATTAAAATGTGCATTAGCAGATTTTGAAGTTACTTCAATTTTAATAGCAATAATTTCATCTTTCGTATTTCGTTTAATCTTTTTAAAGGTAGCAGAATAGCCTTCCGACTTTAATTTTGCTTTTAAATTTTCAAAGTCCTCATCTTTAAAGTCTTTTGTAATGATAACTTCAATAACTTCATTTTTTAATAGTTCTTCAGTCAATGGACTTTTGTTTTTATTAACATAAATTTTCTCAGTATTAAAGCTCATTAAAAATAGAGCTAACAAAGGAATTACTAAAGCATACTTAATTTGATTGATTTTTTTTGATTTTGATTTGTGTAACATAACGATTCGTTTTTTGATTAATGAATTATAAAAATTATTACTTAAAGCCATTTGATGAGTTGGCACACTTGTTTTAAGTAAGGTGTATTGGTAGCTTTTTTTACATTCGGTTTTATTGGCAGTTTTCTCGTCGGCAATAAATTCTAAATTTTGTTTTAAATCTTTATTGTAAAACCAGATAAATGGGTTAAACCATAGTACTACGCAACTTATATGGGTTAATAATATATCGAAAGAATGACGGTGTGTAACATGAACTTTTTCGTGGGTAATAATTTGGTCAAGTTCTGTTTCGCTAAATTGAATTGGATTGTACACAATCCAATTGAAAAATGAAAAGGGCGACACATTATGTGTTGTTTTTATATATTGAAATTTACCTTTTATTTCACTTTTATTTTTAATGATTACAACCGCAAGTGAAATAAATTGAATTATAAACCGAACAGAAAAAAAGGCTACTCCTAAGCCATAAATAAAAGGCAAGTAGGTCATTATATCAAAAGGCTTTACTTCATTTTGTGAAGCAACTTGGGTGTTAAAAACATAATTAGATAAGTCTAAAGGAGTCGATTCTATATATATTGGTATTACCATAAACGGCAAAATAAAAGCAGTTACTAAACCAAGTAGTAAAAACCATCTATTCGATTCAAAAAAGGTGTCACGCTGTAAAAAAAGTTTGTAGCTCAAATAAAAAATAGTAATAACCGCACTGGTTTTAAATAAGTATTCCATAATTATTTCTGGTTTTCAATTAAAGCAATTATCTCCTTCAAATCTTCAATACTAATTTTTTCCTCTTTAGCAAAAAACGATACCACGTTTTTATACGAATTATTAAAATAATTATCAATGGCAACAGTCATAAAACGTTTTTTGTAATCTTCTTTACTCACAATCGGGAAGTACTGGTGCGTTTTTCCATAGGCGGTATAACCCACATATCCCTTTTCTTCAAGATTTCTAATAATGGTAGAAAGTGTATTGTAATGTGGCTTTTCATCTTTAATATCAGCCAAAACATCTTTTACAAAAGCCTTTTCCAGCTTCCATAAAACATGCATAATTTCTTCTTCCTTATTTGTTAATTTTTCCATTGAATTATTAATTTGTGGGCGTTACCTTTTAGGTCTGGCTCTACGTTACTATCTTTTTTTTCGTTCCTCAAAAAAGGATTTTTACTACTTATACCTAACGCAAGACAAACATATAACTATTTTTATAGTTATACAACTACACGATTAGTTATTTAACTAAATTTTAAGTTTTCACGGTTTGTTTATAAAAATTAAAGAGCGGTAATTGATGATGTTCCAGTATAAAATTTTAGCTTTTCACTTTAAACTTTTCACTCTCATTTATGCTATCTTCGCAAAAAAAAAATGTTGATGAGTATAATTTTGGTGGTTTTAGGATTTACTTTGTTGGTAATAGGAGGTGAGTTTCTTGTAAGGTCGTCGGTAGCGTTATCATTTAAGTTTAATATATCTAAAATGGTCATAGGTATGACGGTTGTATCATTTGCTACCTCGGTTCCAGAATTATTAGTAAGTCTTCAAGCCGCATTATCAGGTTCGCCAGCAATAGCCATAAATAATGTAATAGGTTCTAATATTGCCAATATTGGTTTAGTCCTAGGTATCACGGCTATGGTTGGTAGTATTGCAGTAGATAAATCGTTTTACAAACTTAATTGGCCAGTAATGATGATTTTTTCTATTGTATTATATTATTTTCTTAAAAATGACAATTTGCTTTCGGCTTTTGAAGGAGTCATCTTATTTTTAGGGTTGATAATATTCTTGATAGTTTTAATTAAAAGTGCCAAAAAAGAAGTTGATATGGAAGCGGTTGACGATACGCTAAGTACAGTTTCTAATTTTAAAATCTTTACTTGGTTAGCTATAGGTGCAGTTTCATTGTATTTTGGTAGTGAATGGTTGGTAGATGGTGCTAAAGAAATAGCGTTGTCTATTGGAGTGAGTGAAGCTGTGATTGGCGTGTCTTTAATTGCTATAGGAACTAGTGTTCCAGAATTGGCGGCGTCTGTTATTGCAGCTGCTAAACAAGAAAAGGCGATTTCATTGGGTAATTTAATTGGTTCTAATATTTTTAATATTGCGTCGGTTTTAGGTTTAACAGCCATAATAAAACCAATACCAGTTACAGAGTCGATGATATTATCTAACGATATTTTTTGGATGCTTGGGTTTGCTTTTATGTTAATTCCATTAGTGCTTATTGGGAAGAAATTTGAAATTAATAAAGTTAAAGGGTTTTGTTTAGTAGTTGCCTACGGAATTTTTATGGTATTAATATTTACGAATGGTAAATAATAACAGCGCATATTCAAAGCAATAAAAAAGGGTTTGCAATGTTGCAAACCCTTTTTTATTATGAACAAATTATAGTTAAATTAAATCTTAGCAGATTTAACAGTTTTAACAATTCTTGCAGCAATTTTGTATGGATCTCCGTTTGAAGCCGGACGTCTGTCTTCTAACCAACCTTTCCAGCCTTTATTGACAGCGATTAATGGAATACGAATGGAAGCACCTCTATCGGATACTCCCCAAGAGAAATCGTGAATAGAAGCTGTTTCGTGTAATCCTGTTAACCGTTGGTCATTAAACTCTCCGTAAACAGCAATATGTTCTTCAACTACAGGACGGAAAGCTTCACAAATTTTAGCATAAACTTCTTTGTCACCACAAGTTCTTAAAATTGAATTTGAGAAGTTTGCATGCATACCAGAACCATTCCAATCCATATCTTTTCCAAGAGGTTTTGGATGGTATTCAATAAAGTAACCATATTTTTCAGTTAATCTGTCTAGTAAATATCTAGCAATCCAAAGTTCGTCACCTGCTAATTTTGCACCTTTAGCAAATAATTGAAATTCCCATTGGCCACAAGCCACTTCTTGGTTAATACCTTCAAAGTTTAAACCAGCCTGAATACATAAATCAGCATGTTCTTCAACTAAATCTCTTCCGTGAGTATTTAATCCTCCAACAGAGCAATAGTACATTCCTTGAGGTTTAGGATATCCACCAACCGGGAAACCTAGAGGTAACTGTGTTGCTGTATCCATAATAAAATATTCTTGCTCAAAACCAAACCAGAAATCATCATCTGCGTCATCAATAGTAGCTCTACCATTAGATGCGTGAGGCGTTCCATCTGCGTTATAAACTTCAGTCATTACTAAATATCCATTAATACGTTCTGGATCTGGATAAATAGCAACTGGTACTAATAAACAATCTGAAGATCCTCCTTCAGCTTGTTTTGTAGAAGACCCGTCAAAAGACCAATTTTCTATTTCCTCAAGTGTACCTTTAAAGTTTTCATGCTCTTCAACTTTGGTTTTACTTCTCATGTTTTGAGTAGGGAAGTAGCCATCTAACCAAATGTATTCTAATTTAATTTTTGCCATAATAAATATTTTATAAAAATGAGAAATTAATAATTTTCAACAAATATATATTTTTCTTAACACAGTTCATATCTATAGGGGTATTTTAGTAAAATCTTAAGTTATTTTTATTTATACCCCATTTTTTTAGGGCTTCTTTTAAAAAAAGCATATTATTTTATATAAAAATTGTAAAATTCTTAATAATAAAAAAACATATTCAGGGTGATATTATTACTTTTGTAATATAATTCAATTTATAATAAACATAGCACATGTCTATATTACGATTTCATGCCATTAAAGAATCCCTCGCAAATAAACCCATAGTTATTGAGGAGAAAGAGCGTCGGTCAGATTTGTTTGGTAAAAATGTTTTTGGTGAAAACACCATGCGTCAATATTTAACCAAAGATGCTTTTGTAGGTGTTACAAATGCTATTCAATTTGGAAAAAAAATTGATAGAAATATAGCAGATCAGGTATCCTCTTCCATGAGAGATTGGGCATTATCAAAAGGTGTTACTCATTATACGCATTGGTTTCAGCCATTAACAGGTACTACGGCCGAAAAACATGATGCGTTTTTTGAAACCATTGGAAATGGAATGGCTATTGAAAAATTTGGGGGTGATCAATTAGTTCAACAAGAACCAGATGCTTCCAGTTTCCCTAGTGGAGGTATTAGAAACACCTTTGAAGCCAGAGGATATACGGCCTGGGATCCAACATCGCCAGCATTTATTTATGGCACAACACTGTGTATACCAACCATTTTTGTGGCTTATACAGGGGAAGCCTTAGATTATAAAACACCCTTATTAAGAGCGCTAAATGCCGTGGATAATGCGGCAACAGATGTTTGTAAATATTTTGATAAAAATGTAAAAAAGGTAACATCTTCTTTAGGATGGGAACAAGAGTATTTTTTAATTGACAGATTGCTTGCAGCAAGCAGACCAGATATCACATTAACAGGAAGAACTTTATTAGGGCATTCATCGGCAAAAGGCCAACAGTTAGACGACCATTATTTTGGCTCCATTCCAAGCAGAGCCTTAAATTTTATGCGTGATTTGGAAACCGAATGCATGCTTTTGGGAATTCCAGTAAAAACACGTCATAATGAAGTGGCTCCAAATCAGTTTGAATTAGCACCTATTTATGAAGAAGCTAATTTAGCGGTAGACCATAACTCCTTATTAATGGATATTATGGGACGTGTAGCATCTAGACATGATTTTAAAGTATTATTTCACGAAAAACCATTTGCTGGCATTAACGGTTCGGGTAAACATAATAACTGGTCGCTTTCAACAGATACGGGTGTAAATTTATTAGCACCAGGAAAAACACCCATGAGTAATCTGCAATTTCTAACCTTCTTCATTAACACCATAAAAGCGGTTTGTGAAAATGAAGCATTGTTACGAGCATCCATTGCTTCGGCAAGTAACGACCACAGATTGGGTGCCAACGAAGCACCTCCAGCTATTATTTCTGTGTTTATTGGCGCGCAATTAACCAAAGTATTAGAAGAATTAGAAGGCGTTACCAAAGGGAAATTATCTCCTCAAGAAAAAACAGAACTTAAGTTAAACGTTGTTGGTAAAATACCAGATGTTTTGCTGGATAACACAGATAGAAACAGAACGTCACCTTTTGCTTTTACAGGTAATAAATTTGAGTTTAGAGCGGTAGGTTCTAAAGCTAACTGCGGGAACCCCATGACTGTTTTAAACACCATTGTAGCAAAACAATTAAAAGATTTCAAAGCTGAAGTCGATGAGTTAATTGAAAAGAAAGATTTAAAGAAAGACGAAGCTATTTTTAATGTGTTAAGAGAATATATTAAATCTACAAAAGCCATTCTTTTTGAAGGCAACGGTTATGGAAAAGCATGGGAAGACGAGGCTAAAAAGCGTGGGTTAAGTAACAATAAAACCACGCCCGAAGCTTTGAAAGCTAAAATTTCAAAAAAATCAATCGCCTTATTTGAAGAAATGCATGTGATGAGCAAAATCGAATCCGAGGCGCGTTATGAAATTGAAATGGAAGCTTACATCATGCATATTCAAATTGAAGGTCGCGTTTTAGGTGATATTGCTCGTAACCACATTGTGCCAACCGCAGTGAAATATCAAAACATATTAATTGAGAATGTAAAAGGCTTGAAAGAGATTTTTGAAGAAAAATTCAGAAGTGTTTCTAAAGAACAAATTAGTTTAATAGAGGAAATATCGGGTCATATTGAAGGTATAAATACGAATGTTACAAAAATGACAAACGAGCGCAGTAAAGCCAATGCTATTGAAGATATTGAAAAGAAAGCCTTAGCATATTGCCACAAGGTGAAACCATTGTTTGACGACATTCGTATGCATTGCGATAAATTAGAATTGCTGGTAGACGATGAAATTTGGCCACTAACCAAATACCGTGAATTATTATTTACAAGATAATTTTTGGCGCGGTCAGGCCTTCCAGTAGCTATCGGAAACCTTAGCATAATTACAGTTTCAATGTGGAATTAGTCCATAATTGCGAATTCTCGTCATAAAAAGCGGGGTTTTGTAATTCAAAAAATTAAATTTGCACCACAATACAACACTATGAGTCAAGAAGTTTCAAAACGGTACGCACAACGTGGTGTATCGGCATCTAAGGAAGATGTCCATAATGCTATTAAAAACATTGATAAAGGATTATTCCCTAAAGCATTCTGTAAAATAGTACCAGATTATTTAACAAATGATGATGACTACTGCCTTATAATGCATGCCGATGGAGCAGGAACAAAAACGTCGCTTGCTTATATGTATTGGAGAGAAACAGGCGATATTTCTGTTTGGAAAGGCATTGCGCAAGATGCTTTAATTATGAATATTGACGATTTGTTGTGTGTTGGTGCTACCAATAATATCTTGTTATCCTCAACCATAGGAAGAAATAAAAATTTAATTTCCGGTGAAGTGCTTTCAGCAATCATAAATGGCACCGAAGAATTATTGGAAGATTTAAAATCGTTTGGAGTGACCATTCATTCTACTGGTGGGGAAACTGCCGATGTGGGCGATTTAGTGCGCACTATTATTGTAGATTCTACCGTAACAGCAAGAATGAAACGTACGGATGTTATTGATAATGCCAACATAAAAGCAGGCGATGTTATTGTTGGTTTAGAAAGCTTCGGACAAGCAACTTACGAGAAAGAATACAACGGAGGGATGGGTAGTAATGGACTTACTTCTGCGCGTCATGATGTGTTTCATAAATACTTGGCAACAAAATACCCAGAAAGTTTTGATGCATCAGTCCCCGAAGATTTGGTTTATTCTGGTGCTATTAAATTAACCGATGCGGTTCAGGATTCTCCAATCGATGCTGGTAAATTAGTGCTGTCACCAACGCGTACTTATGCTCCAATTATTAAAAAGATATTATCAGAATATAACAGTGATACCATTCATGGGATGGTGCATTGTTCAGGAGGTGCACAAACTAAAATTCTTCATTTTGTTGATGAGTTTCATGTCGTAAAAGATAATATGTTTCCAATTCCACCATTATTCAAGCTAATACAAGTACAAAGTAAAACCGACTGGAAGGAAATGTATCAAGTATTTAATTGTGGGCATAGAATGGAATTGTATGTGTCACCAGAAGTAGCGGAAGACATTATTAATATTTCGAAATCTTTTAATGTTAATGCTAAAATAATAGGCAGGGTAGAAGCGTCAAAAACGAAAAAGCTTACAATAAAAAGCGAGTTTGGGGAGTTTAGTTATTAAATCTTTAATTTTTTCATGAAAAGGGAATGATTATTGATAAAAGTATATTTTATTAAAACAACCAATCAAAACTATGAAAAATGCTTTATTAATAATAGTTTGTTTCTTTTTTCAGTTTATTTCTGCACAACCAGATTCCTTGTTTTTAAAATCTAAAAAACCAAAATACGATGGTCCGTTATGGATTCAAAAAAACAAAGCCTCGGTATATTTAAGTCAAATTACTTTTGTTAATTGGAATTCTGGGGGAAGTAATTCCATTGCTGGCCTTTTAGGAGTAGAGAGTTCTGTTAATTATAGTGATCATTATTTTTCATGGCGCAATAATGTTTTACTTAATTATGGTATTAATAAGCAACAAGATAGAGAAGTTCGAAAAACGGATGACTTATTAGAAATTAATTCAGATATTGGTTTTAAACCTGATAGTATATCAAACTGGGTTTATTCTGCAAAACTTAATTTTAGAACCCAATTAGCAAGCGGTTATAACTATCCAAATAACGATGAACCTATTTCAAAGTTAATGGCGCCTGGGTATTTGTTTTTTGGTGCTGGTATGGAATATGGAAAAAACATTAATGAATTATCTTTTTACTTTTCGCCATTAACATTGAAAGCTACGTTTGTTTTAGATGATAAATTGGCAAATGCTGGCAAATTTGGTGTAACACCAGCGGTTTATGATAATGCAGGAAATATTGTTATTCCAGGTGAAAATATTAGGAAAGAAGTGGGTGTTTTAATAGCAAATAGTTACAAAATGGAGTTAGCTGAGAATGTTAATGTGCAACATCAATTAACTGTATATTCCGATTACATAAACAATTTTGGAAATTTGGATATTGACTGGAGACTTGATTTTGATTTTAAAGTAAACAACTTTATTAAAGCTACTTTGGGCTCTCATTTAAGATATGATGACGATGTAAAAATATCCAAACCCACAGCAATAGAAGATGAATATGAAGAAGCAGGTGCAAAAATACAATGGAAACAATTTTTAGGTATTGGTTTTGCTGTAGATTTTTAAAATTCGTAATTAATTATTTTTTTAAAAATTTGTTAACTTTTTAATGTTAATAAAAACATAAGTATCTAAAATTCAATTATTTGATATAATTACATTGCACACTTTATGACTTTTATCATGTTTTAAGTTTCTTTTGTTTTGTTATTTTATGGTTCGTACTAACATAACCTAAAATCAAAATAACAATGAGTCAATTTGTCACCAAAACACTTCTCAAAACCTATTCGCAGGATGAAGTTTTTAATGCTTCATTAGAATATTTCAATCAAGATGATCTTGCAGCCCGCGTTTGGCTTAATAAATATGCCTTAAAAGATTCTCAAGGGCATATTTATGAGTTAACTCCAAACGATATGCATCATCGTATTGCAAAAGAGTTGGCGCGTGTAGAAAAAAAATATGTCAATCCATTATCTGAAGTTGAAATTTTTAATTTAATTAAAGATTTTAAATACATCGTTCCACAAGGAAGCCCCATGGCAGGGATAGGTAATCCATATCAAATAGCGTCGCTTTCAAATTGTTTTGTTATAGGTAATTCTGGAGAATCTGATTCTTATGGAGGCGTTATGAAAATTGATCAGGAACAGGTGCAGCTTATGAAACGCCGTGGTGGTGTTGGTCACGATTTATCACACATTCGTCCAAAAGGGTCAGCGGTAAACAATTCAGCTTTAACATCTACAGGAATTGTTCCTTTTATGGAGCGTTATTCTAACTCTACAAGAGAAGTGGCACAAGATGGTAGACGTGGAGCACTTATGTTGTCGGTATCTATTATTCATCCAGATTCAGAAGATTTTATTAATGCGAAGTTAGAACAAGGTAAAGTTACTGGAGCCAATATATCGGTGAGAATTGACGATGCGTTTATGGAAGCTGTTAAGCATGGTACTGAATACACTCAAAAATACCCAATTTATAGTAGTCAACCTAAAGTTTCTAAAACTATTGATGCCAATTCCTTATGGAAAAAAATTGTTTATAACGCATGGAAATCTGCCGAACCAGGTATTTTGTTTTGGGATACCATTATAAAGGAATCTATTCCCGATTGTTATGCCGATTTAGGTTATAAAACTGTTTCAACAAACCCGTGTGGTGAAATCCCTTTATGTCCATACGACTCTTGTAGATTGTTAGCTATTAACCTGTTTTCGTATGTCGAAAATCCGTTTTCAAAACAAGCTAACTTTAATTTCAAATTATTTAAAAAACATATTGCTGTAGCACAACGTATTATGGATGATATTATCGATTTAGAACTGGAAAAAATTGATAATATTTTATTTAAAATTAATGAAGATCCAGAATTGGATGAGATTAAAGCAACCGAACGTAATTTATGGGTTAACATTAAAAGAAAAGCACAAGAAGGAAGAAGAACAGGTATTGGCATTACTGCGGAAGGGGATATGTTAGCGGCTTTAGGAATTCAATATGGCAGTGAAGCAGGCAATGCCTTTTCATTAGAAGTGCATAAAACAATTGCCGTTGAAGCATATAGGGGTTCTGTGTATTTAGCGAAAGAGCGTGGTGCGTTTTTGGTTTTTGATGCTGAACGCGAAAAAAATAATCCGTTTATTCAGCGATTAAAAGAAGCGGATAGTAAATTGTATTACGAGATGTTGGAATATGGTAGACGTAATATCGCTTTACTAACCATTGCTCCAACGGGGACAACAAGTTTAATGACACAAACAACATCTGGAATAGAACCTGTGTTTTTACCCGTTTATAAACGACGAAGAAAAGTAAATCCAAATGATAAAGATGCACGTATCGATTTTGTTGATGAAGTAGGCGATTCTTGGGAAGAATATGTGGTGTTTCATCAACGATTCAAAGAATGGATGGAAGTAAACGGTATAAATACTTCTAGAAATTATTCTCAAAAAGAAATTGATAAATTAATTAAAAAATCACCATATCACAAGGCTACCTCCAATGATGTAGATTGGATGAGTAAAGTGAGTATGCAAGGCGCCATTCAAAAATGGGTAGACCATTCCATAAGTGTAACCATCAATTTACCAAACGATGCCACCGAAGAATTGGTTGGTGCTTTGTATTTAAAAGCATGGGAAGTTGGTTGTAAAGGTGTTACCGTTTATAGAGATGGTTCGCGTTCTGGCGTATTAATGGCGAATGATGACAAAGAAGATAAACATCAAAACATATTAACTACGTTTCCGAAAAAGCGACCAGAAACATTGGAAGCCGATGTTGTTCGTTTTCAAAATAGTAAAGAAAAATGGATTGCTTTTATAGGGATAATAGAGGAAAAACCATATGAAATTTTCACAGGGTTAGCCGATGATGAAGATGGTATTTTAATACCGCGGTGGGTCAATGCAGGACTAATAATAAAAAACAGAAATGAAGATGGAACCTCTCGTTATGATTTTCAATATAAAAACATAAGGGGTTATAAAACCACTATTGAAGGCTTGTCGCATAAGTTTGATCCTGAATTTTGGAACTATGCAAAACTCATCTCAAGTACGCTTCGCCATGGAATGCCAATCGATAAAATTGTCGACTTAATTAATAGTTTACAACTCGATAGTGCCTCAATCAATACATGGAAAAATGGTGTGGTAAGGGCATTAAAACGTTATGTAGAAGATGGTACTCAAGCCAAAGGTCATGTGTGTGATGCTTGTAAATCTGAAAATTTAATATATCAGGAAGGCTGCTTAACCTGTAAAGATTGCGGTTCCTCAAAATGCGGATAATTTTTAGTTAGTTTAATTTAAACAGGTTATTAAAACACATAACCCTAGTATAAATACTATTAATAAAATTTCTGTGCCTTTTAAAAATTTATTAGTTCTCATTCTTCAAACTTATATCAAAAAAAACTTTAATAGTTCAAAAAAAGGTAGTCTATTGTACTAAATATTAGTTTTTTTATAATTCGGCGTTATATTTCGTACATAAAAGTTAGCTCTAAGTTTTTGGGTGCCGTTTATTTTCTCTATACAGTTTTTATTTACTAACTTGGTTGATTACCAGTCAACTAATAGTACACAAACAGGTTATAGCCCATGCTAAAAAAACAATATAGGCTTAAACCCATAGACAGCAATTTGCTTTACAACAAATATCGAGTAAATTCAAAATAATGGAACGAGATATAGAAACACAAAAAAAGGAACTATCCGATTATAAATATGCTCTTGACCAATCCTGCCTTGTAGCTATCACCAATGCGAAAGGAATTATAATCCATGCGAATGACAATTTTTGTAAACTTGCAAAATACAGCAGAGAGGAGTTAATAGGACAAGACCATCGCATTATTAATTCAGGCTATCACTCAAAAAAAACATTCCATGACCTTTGGGTAACTATTACCAACGGAAAAATATGGAAAGGTGAACTGAAGAATAAAGCAAAAGACGGAACTTTTTATTGGGTGGATACCATTATTGTTCCATTTCTAGATGATTTTGGGAAGTCATTTCAATATATGGCCATCAGAATCGACATAACAAACCGAAAAAATGCAGAGGAAAAATACAAACTACTTTTTGAATCGTTAGACCAAGGTTTTTGCATTATTGAAATGATTTTCAATGATCAGAAAAAACCTATTGACTATCGTTTTTTGGAAATTAACGAAGCTTTTGAAAAACAATCGGGTCTTAAAAATGCGGTAGGTAAACGAATGCGTGAATTTGCCCCCGATCATGAAGAGTATTGGTTTGAAATCTTCGGAAAAATTGCACTGACAAATGAATCGGTTCGGTTTGAGAATCGTGCTGAACAATTGAATAGGTCCTATGACGTTTATGCCTTTCAATGGGGGGAGCCTAAGAATCTTCAGGTGGCCATTATTTTTTCCGATATAACCAAACGAAAAAATGCAGAAGAACAATTACTTGAGGCAAACAAGGAATTAGAAACCTTTTCATTTTCAGTTGCACATGATTTACGGGCACCGCTACGTTCTATCTACGGTTATGCTGAAATTCTAAATGAGGATTATGAAAAGATAGCTCAGGCAGAAAGAAAGCAGCTAATTGAAAAGATAAAATACAACGCTTCGAAAATGGGAAAATTCATAGATAATTTACTTTCACTTTCTAATCTTGGAAGAAGAAAAATAAATTTTAATAAGATTAGCATGAGTGTACTTACCAAAGAAGTAATTGCAGAAATAAACACATCGATTTCTCATAAAGCAAACATACTTGTAGATGACCTTCCTGACATAATGGGAGATTATAGCATGCTATATCAGGTAATGGTAAATCTTATTTCAAATGCTGTTAAATACTCTTCCAAAAAAGAAAAACCCGTTGTTCAAATATCATCCGAAGTTAAAAATGGAGAAACCATATTTTCAATAAAAGATAACGGAGCGGGTTTCGATATGAAATATTACGAAAAATTATTTAGCTTCTCTCAAAGACTGCACGCTGAAAGTGAATTTACAGGAACTGGTGTTGGTTTGTCCATTGCACATCGAATTATCACAATGCACGGAGGAAGAATATGGGCAGAAGGAAAAGTGGATTCAGGCGCAACTTTCAATTTTTCTCTAATTAAAAAATAAAAACAGAGTATTTATGAAAAATAGCGGAATAGAAATTTTACTTGTAGAAGATGACATGGGAGATGCTTAATTTACTATCTGAACTCTCAAAAACAGAAATCTTAATAACAAATTAATTCAATTGTAAAATGGAGCGATGCCCTTGATTACATTTTTTATCAAGGGGTTTATCTGGACCGAAGAGCATATGACTACCCTAAAGTAATTTTATTGGAATTAAATCTGCCAAAAGTAGGAGGCATTGAAGTGTTACGAAGTATTAAAGCGGATGAGAGGAAAAACAAGATACCGATTGTAGTACTCACTTCCTCAAAAGAGGATCTCGATATAGAAAAATGTTATCATTTAGGGGCAAAACAGCTATATTGTAAAACCCGTTGAATTTGATAAGTTCTTAAAAGTGATTGAACAATTAGACTTGTATTGGTTACTATCGAATCAACCACCGCCCCACTAAAAAATATAATATAACCAGACGGTAAAATTGCTGGAATATGTTAAAATAATATCGACAAAAAAAGCACTGGCTATAACAAAATGTATGTACCATTGTGGGACTTAATTTAAATTTTATTTTTCAAGAAACATTTGGTGTTGTGGACAATTTCCTAACCTTAAACCCATAGCATCACATACACAAACGTTAAAAAAGGAAGTTGGTTGGTTGATCGGCTTCCTTTTATTTATTCAAAATTTTACATATAAACTTAAGGAAACTGCAATCAATTTATATGATTCCATAATTATAACGAATAGAAACAAGTTGCTGTATTAAAAATTGATAATTTATCGTATTTTTGACCCACAATTTAAAAAGGCAAATGTTAGACAAATTACAAATAATAAAGCAACGTTTTGATGAGGTAAGTGATTTAATCATTCAGCCAGATATTATGACGGATCAGAAACGTTACATTGCTTTAAATAAAGAATATAAAGATCTTAAAATGCTTATGGATAAGCGTTCTGAATATATTGAGGTTACTAATAATTTTGCTGAAGCGGAAGCCCTTCTTTCAGAAGGAGGTGACCCAGAAATGGTTGAAATGGCTAAAATGCAATATGATGAAGCCAAAGAGCGAATTCCTGAAATTGAAGATGAAATTAAATTCCTTTTAATTCCTAAAGATCCTGAAGATTCTAAGAATGCCGTTGTTGAACTACGCGGAGGAACTGGTGGTGATGAAGCAAGTATTTTTGCTGGCGATTTATTCAGAATGTATTCTAAATATTGTGAGAGTAAAGGTTGGAAAGTTGATACGGTAGATTTTAGTGAAGGTACCAACGGTGGATTTAAAGAAATTCAGTTTGAGGTAACTGGAGAAGATGTTTACGGGACATTAAAGTTTGAGGCAGGTGTGCATCGTGTGCAACGTGTGCCACAAACCGAAGCACAAGGACGTGTGCATACCAGTGCAGCAACTGTTATGGTGTTTCCTGAAGCTGAAGAATTTGATGTAGAAATTAACCCAAAAGAAGTGCGTATCGATTTTTTCTGTTCTTCGGGTCCGGGAGGTCAGTCTGTAAATACAACGTATTCTGCAGTACGTTTAACGCATTTACCTACTGGATTAGTTGCTCAGTGTCAAGATCAAAAATCACAACATAAAAATAAGGAAAAAGCGTTTAAAGTATTGCGTTCTCGACTCTATGATATGGAGTTGGCAAAGAAAAATGAAGCCGATGCTGCAAAACGTGGTACTATGGTAACTTCAGGGGATAGAAGTGCTAAAATTAGAACCTATAACTATCCGCAAGGACGCGTAACAGACCATAGAATTGGTTTAACATTATACGATTTATCAAATATTGTTAATGGTGATATACAAAGAATCATTGACGAATTACAATTAGCTGAAAACACAGAAAAGTTGAAAGCAAACAGCGATGTATTTTAATGGTTATTAATGCGAAGCAGGAATCCATTTATAATATATCTCCAATTCATGAAATTCCTGCCTTCGCAGGAATGACAAAATTTATCAAGTGACAACAAAACAGTTAATAGAACAAATCCGAAAAAAGAAATCCTTTCTATGTATTGGGTTAGATGTTGATTTAGATAAAATACCACAGCATCTTTTAAAAGAGGAAGACCCTATTTTTGCTTTCAATAAAGCTATTATTGATGCCACACATCGTTTATGTGTTGCTTACAAACCGAATACAGCGTTTTATGAAGCTTACGGTTTAAAAGGCTGGAAAGCATTAGAAAAGACCATCAACTATTTAAACAAAAAGCATCCTGAAATTTTTACCATCGCAGATGCTAAACGTGGTGATATTGGAAATACCAGTACCATGTATGCGAAAGCATTTTTTGAAGATTTAGCTTTTGATTCGGTTACTGTTGCGCCCTATATGGGTAAAGATTCTATCGAACCTTTTTTAGCTTTTGAAAATAAACACACCATTTTATTAGCTTTAACGTCTAATACAGGGGCTTTCGATTTTCAAACTAAAATGGTAGATGGTAAAGAATTATATAAGCAGGTTTTAGAAACTTCTAAAACTTGGAAAAACTCTAAAAACTTAATGTATGTTGTAGGTGCTACAAAAGCAGAATATTTAGCAGACATTAGAAAAATTATTCCCGACAGCTTTTTGTTGGTGCCGGGTGTTGGTGCGCAAGGAGGTGATTTACAAGCTGTTTGTAAATACGGAATGAATAGTAATGTAGGCTTATTAATTAATTCCTCAAGAGGTGTAATTTATGCTTCTAATGAAGAAAATTTTGCGCAAGTTGCCACTATTAAGGCAGAAGAACTTCAGCAAGAAATGGAAGCTATACTGACTGATTAGTTGTAGAATTTATCTTTTTAGGATTATAAACTTTAACTAATATTTAATTTGATTTCTTAAAAAATACCTTAAAGTATTTAGTTTATTTAGAAGTTTCATGGCTCTAAATTCGGAAAGATCACTAAGCTCTGAATCTGTTTGGCGGAAATTATAAGCTTGCTCCATCAGCTCTTTATAACGCTCATTAAGTTTTTTCTGACGATTTTTTATGATATCATTTCTCCACATATATCTAACTGAATAACAGGTATTTAAATATACATTTTTTATTTAGAAAAGAAGAAAAACATTTGATTTTTTTTTCAATGAACGTTAATAACTAATTAAACATGTGTTTATTAGTCTTGTAAAGCGAAAACTTTCTTCAATAAATTGGTGGTTCTCGAATCTAAATTGGTGCGTATTTCTTTTTCTTCAACAGAAATCATGGTATAAACACCTTTTAAAGCTTCTCCAGTAACATAATCGGTTAGATTGGGGTTTACATCTGCAGTAAAAGGTATGCTGTTATATTTAGTAATAAGATTAGTCCAAATGTCATGGGCGCCAACTTTACTAAACGAATTTTTAATAACAGGGTTAAATTTATCGTATAAAGCAGTTTGCGTTTTACTGGTTAAATAGTGTGTAGCGGCATTGTCAGCACCAAGTAAAATATTTTTAGCATCGGCAAATGTGATGCCTTTCACGGCAGCAACAAATATAGGAGTTGCTTCTTTTACGGCATCTTCAGCAGCTCTGTTTAATACTTTTAAGCCTTCATCTGCAAGCTTTCCTAAACCAATATCTCTTAGCCCTTTATCAACTTTCTGTAATTCTTCAGGTAATAAAATTTTAACCAAAGCATTCTTATAAAAACCATCGGTTTGTGTAAGCTTGGTAACTTGTTTTTCAATGCCAAACTCTAAAGCTTGTCTTAAACCAGAGGCAATGTCATCGTTTCCAACACCAACCCCTTGGGGTAATTGATTCACAACTTGTTGGAGTTCTGCACAAGCTGTAAGATTAAAAACTAAAAGAATTACTAAGAATTTACGGATCATGATTTTTTAATTTGGGGGTTTTGATAAGTACAAATATACTAATTACGAGAAAATAACAGTTTTGTTATTATAAACCAGCACTTTTCTGTTTACATGCAATTTAACAGCATTGGCTAATACAATTTTTTCTAAATCGCGTCCTTTAGCAATTAAATCTTCTATAGAATGCGAATGAGAAACTCGCGCTACGCCTTGATCGATAATAGGTCCTGCATCTAATTCTTCTGTGACATAATGACTTGTGGCACCAATAATTTTTACTCCGCGTTTAAATGCAGAATGATAAGGTTTTGCCCCGGCAAATGCAGGTAAGAATGAATGATGTATGTTAATTATTCTATTAGTATACTTAGTAATTAATTTTTCAGAAATAATTTGCATATACCTGGCTAGAACTATAAAATCTATAGTATGTTTTTCAAGTAATTCTAATTGTTTTTGCTCAGCGTATTCTTTGGTGTCTTTTGTAACAGGAATGTGGTAAAACGGAATTTTAAAATTATCGGCAATTGATTTTAAATCTAAATGATTACTTATTATAAAAGGAATTTCTAAATTAAGTTCGCCAGAATTATAACGTCCTAACAAATCATACAAACAATGGTCGTATTTAGAAATAAATAAAGCCATTTTTGGTTTTCTGGCTGAAGAATAAATACGCCATGTCATTTCAAAATTATCGCCCAATGTATTTTTAAAAGCTTCTTTAAAGGCGTCGGCAGAAAACGGAACTTTAATAAACTCACTTTCTAACCGCATAAAAAAAATGTTTTGCTCTCTGTCAACATGTTGGTCTAGATAGACAATATTGCCCTCTTCTTGTACAATAAAATTGGTGACAGAGGCAATGATATTTGGTCGGTCTTTACAATGTATTAAAATAGTAATCTTCTGCATTTGACTTAAAATGGTTAAAATCAAAATTAACTTAAAAATTAGATTAGATGGTGGCGTGATTATAATTTTAGATAATCGTTTGTAAATGCTTGGTTTTTTTGAATATTTCGTAAATTTGAGCCATATATAATTAATTTATTTTAGACTGATGCAGATAGCCGTATATAAACCAAAACATAAAGTTAGAATTGTAACCGCCGCAGCTTTGTTTGATGGTCACGATGCTTCTATAAATATCATGCGCCGTATAATACAATCTACAGGTGTTGAGGTGATTCATTTAGGGCACGACAGAAGTGTTGAAGAAGTTGTAAACACAGCTATTCAAGAAGATGTGAATGCTATTTGTTTAACCTCCTATCAAGGAGGGCACAACGAATACTTTAAATATATGTATGATTTGCTGAAGGAGAGAGGAGCAAGTCATATTAAAATTTTTGGTGGTGGTGGTGGAGTTATTTTGCCTTCTGAAATTAAAGAGTTAATGGATTATGGCATTGCTCGTATTTATTCGCCAGATGATGGACGTGAATTGGGATTACAAGGGATGATTAACGATTTGGTTAAACAATCTGATTTTGCTATTGGAGACACTTTGAATGGTGAAGTAAAAACACTTCAGAACAAAAACGCTAAAGATATTGCGCGCGTGATTTCTTCAGCTGAAAATTTTCCAGAAGTGGCCAAAGAAGCGTTAGAAATTATTCATAAAAAAAACAAGAATTCTAAAACACCTGTTTTAGGAATTACTGGTACAGGTGGAGCCGGAAAATCGTCTTTAGTTGATGAATTGGTGCGCCGGTTTTTAACTGATTTCCCTAAAAAGACCATCGGCATTATTTCTGTTGATCCTTCAAAACGAAAAACAGGAGGTGCCTTGTTGGGTGATAGAATCCGGATGAATGCCATTAATAATTCTAGAGTTTATATGCGTAGTTTGGCAACCCGTCAATCTAATTTGGCCTTATCAAAATATGTACATGAGGCTATTCAAGTTTTGAAAGCTGCCCAATACGATTTAATTATTTTAGAAACTTCAGGTATCGGGCAATCGGATACTGAAATTATAGAGCATTCAGATGTGTCGCTATACGTTATGACGCCAGAATTTGGTGCTGCAACACAATTAGAAAAAATTGATATGCTTGATTTTGCAGATTTGGTTGCCATCAATAAATTTGACAAACGAGGCTCTTTAGATGCCTTACGCGATGTAAAAAAACAGTACATGCGTAATAATAATCTTTGGGATATTCATCAAGATGATTTGCCCGTTTATGGAACGATTGCCTCTCAATTTAACGATCCTGGAATGAATACGCTTTATAAAGGGGTAATGGATAAGTTGGTTGAAAAAGCGTCGGCAGATTTAAAATCGACTTTCACTATTTCTAATGAAATGAGTGAAAAGATTTTTGTTATTCCACCATCACGAACCCGTTATTTATCTGAAATATCAGAAAACAATCGTGCTTACGACAAATCAGCAAACTTACAAGTTGAAGTCGCCCAAAAACTGTATGGTATTTATAAAACTATTGAATCTGTTTTAAACGTCACTGCGAGTGAATTGAAGCAATCTTTTCTTGATACATACGGATTGAATAGTGATGAGATCCTGAAACACGTTCAGGATGACAATAAGAATTTTATAAAGCTTCTCATTGCCGAATTCGACCGCGTAAAACTAAACCTCGACCCATATAATTGGGAAGTTATTACTAATTGGGGCGAAACCGTTAACAAGTACAAAAACCCTATATATTCTTTTAAAGTTCGTGATCAAGAAATAAAAATAGAAACACATTCAGAGTCGCTTTCGCATTTACAGATTCCAAAGGTGGCGTTACCAAAGTATCAGGCTTGGGGTGATATTTTAAAATGGTGTTTACAAGAAAACGTCCCAGGAGAATTTCCATTTACATCAGGTTTATATCCCTTTAAGCGTACTGGGGAAGATCCTGCACGTATGTTTGCGGGTGAAGGTGGACCCGAACGTACCAACCGACGTTTTCATTATGTAAGTGCAGGTTTGCCTGCAAAAAGGTTATCGACCGCTTTTGATAGTGTAACACTTTATGGTAACGACCCCGATTTACGTCCAGATATCTATGGAAAAATCGGTAATGCAGGGGTGTCTATTTGTTGTTTAGACGATGCTAAAAAATTATATTCCGGTTTTAATTTGGCAGATGTAATGACTTCGGTTAGTTTAACTATTAATGGCCCTGCACCTATGTTGTTAGGCTTTTTTATGAATGCAGCCATCGACCAACAGTGTGAAATTTACATTAAAGAAAACGGTCTAGAAAAAGAAGTTGAAGCCAAAATGGCTAAGATTTTTAAAGATCAAGAACGCCCAAAATATAATGGCGGGCTACCACAAGGAAATAATGGTTTAGGATTGATGTTATTGGGTGTTACTGGTGATCAAGTTTTGCCAGTTGATGTCTATGTAGATATTAAAACAAAAACGATTGCTCAGGTACGTGGAACCGTTCAAGCAGATATTTTAAAAGAAGACCAAGCACAAAATACCTGTATTTTTTCAACTGAATTTGCGTTGCGATTAATGGGAGATGTACAGGAATATTTCATAAATAATAATGTGCGTAATTTTTATTCGGTATCTATTTCTGGGTATCATATTGCCGAAGCCGGGGCAAATCCTATTACACAATTGGCATTAACGCTGTCAAATGGGTTCACTTACGTGGAATATTATTTAAGTCGTGGAATGGATATTAATAAATTCGGACCCAACTTATCGTTCTTTTTCTCTAACGGCATCGACCCAGAATATGCGGTTATTGGTCGTGTCGCTCGAAAAATATGGGCTAAAGCCATGAAAAATAAATATGGAGCCAATGAACGCGCTCAAATGCTTAAATATCATATTCAAACCTCGGGGCGTAGTTTGCATGCTCAAGAAATTGATTTCAACGACATTCGTACCACATTACAGGCGTTATACGCTATTTATGATAATTGTAATTCGTTGCATACCAATGCTTATGATGAAGCTATTACCACGCCCACTGAAGAATCTGTGCGTCGTGCCATGGCAATTCAATTAATAATCAACAAGGAATTAGGACTGGCAAAAAACGAAAACCCCATTCAAGGCTCGTTTATTATTGAAGAATTAACCGATTTGGTAGAAGGGGCTGTTCTTTTAGAATTTGATAGAATTACAGAACGTGGAGGTGTTTTAGGTGCTATGGAAACGATGTACCAGCGTAGTAAAATACAAGAAGAAAGTTTGTATTACGAAACTTTAAAACACAATGGCGAGTTCCCAATTATTGGTGTAAATACATTTTTGAGTTCTACAGGTTCTCCAACGGTATTACCCGCAGAAGTTATTAGAGCAACAGAAGCCGAAAAACAATTTCAAATAAACACATTAGTAAATCTTCATAAAGCAAATGATACGAAATTACTTTTGAAGGAACTTCAGCAAAAAGCGATTCATAATGAAAATATATTTGAAGCATTAATGGAGGCTTGTAAAGTATGTTCTTTAGGGCAAATAACAAATGCCTTATTTGAAGTAGGAGGGCAGTATCGCAGAAATATGTAGGCCATTACAAATAAAATAACATTTTATTTGTAATGGAAATTTAAAATATAGTCACTTTATCTAATTCTTACTTATGCCATTTATTAAATATAAAAATATTTATAGTATTACCATATTAAACTGTATTACTCCGTTATCACAACCTTTAAATGCTTTTTTTTCAAATAAAATGACTGTATCAAAATTTAAAAAAGGAGATTTTATTGTTAAAAGTGGGGAAACTTTTGATAGAATCCATTTGGTAAGAAAAGGTTTAGTAAGAGGGTATTTTGCATTTAAAAACACCGAAGTTACTACTTGGGTAGGTGTTGATAGTGATTTGGTGGCTCCTATGTCGGGCTATATAAACAAAACCCCTTCATTAGAAAATGTTCAATGTATAGAAGATACTGTTACGGAGAGTTTGAGTGCAGACGATTTTGATTATGCCTTAAAAAATTATATTGAAATGAATAGACTTTATAGAACGATAATGGAACGTTATTACCTCTTTGCAGAACATAGAGTTTTTTTAAGTAGAATTCCGAGAGCTATAGATAGATATCATTATTTTTTAAAAATTTACAGCAATGAAGTTGTTAAACGACTGCCTAAAAAATACTTAGCGTCACTTTTAAATATTCGTCCTGAAACTTTATCTAGATTAGACTTAGAAGGTTTCTAAATATAAATTTCAGCAAAATTGACATATGTCAATTTCAAGTTAAATTATTGTAATAATTATGTTTGTAGATCCCTTAGGTTTGCTCATAATTCTAGTCTCTCACTTAAATTAGGGTTAAAGTGCTGTTATTAGTAATATTATTTTTAATGGATTTACTTTTAAAGGAGCTTAAACACACATTTAATTATGTGTGTTTTTTTTTACACATAGTACTTGTTTGATTGAGCATCCAAAATGAGTTTTTTAATAAAACAATAAATTTCATTAGAAATAAGGCACATTATATTAGTATCGTTTCGCCGTTTTTTCTGCAAAAGAATACAATTTATAGTTCTATGTAGCCACTTGAACTAATATTCTTTAATAAATTTTTAGATGAATTTTATCTATAGTAATTTTATCCTGTTTGGTTAATTATTTTACAAAGTTCCACCCAAATAATTAAAATACATGCCTACAAAAACGTCACTAAACCACAATTTTAAAAGACAATCAAAAAATCATTTAGATTGGTTAATAAACTTTATTAAATCTGAAAGGAGTTTTGAAATTGAAGCGATATTATTTAATAAAAATAATCTATTGTTTATAGAATAAAAGAACAAGACTCTCATTTATTTTTTTTGAATCCTTGTATTTCTGTACAGGGGTTTTTTATATAAAAATTAAGGGTTTTGAAGAGTCTTTTACAAAGTCAACATCCAACTACGTTGCAATTGTCTAAACTTTTTTAATTCGCTACGTAAAATAGGCAAGAAGTCTTTTCCGTTGCTATGCGAATATTCTAATCGATATGAATTTTTATAAAGCATATTAGTAAGACGTCTTAGCGAAGCTAAATGCTTGTATTTTTTTTCAGAAAATCGTTCTAATTCTGCATTTAAAATTTCAGGAGCTAAAGATACAGACTGTTGTACAATATCTCCTGAGAAATAAATATTCGTGTCTTCAGACCCATCACTTTTTAAAGCAGACAAATCATGATTTAGATACATAGAAATGCTTTGAGAGAGTGCGAAAATCTCAATTGCTTTTTTATAAATCGGTAAATCCGATAGGTTTGATGGAATATTAGATAGCATGGTTTTTTTTTCTTAGCAATAACATCAAAATTACTTACAACAATTAACAAACAACTTTACGTTTTAAAGTAAATTTGTATATTTACTTTAATTATTAATTTATTATAGTTAAAATTCTTTTAAAATGAATTTAGATACTCTTAATTGGAAGATTTTAAAGTGTTTGCAGGAAAATGCGCGACAGTCTAATGCAGAAATTGGGCGTCAAGTTGGCATAAGCTCTCCAGCCGTTTCAGAGCGTATAAAAAAGATGGAAGATGCTGGTGTTGTGGTGGGTTATAAAACAGTGGTTTCTCCACTTGATATGGGGTATCAGTTAAAGGCGATGATAACGTTGCATGCCTTTATTGGTAAATTAAAACCATTTTTAGATAAGGTTAAAACATATGATGAAGTTCTAAATTGTTATAGAATAACAGGTAACGAAAACATAGTTATGGAAGTGCTTTTAATAAATCAAAAACACTTAGAAACCTTTATAGATCAACTAATTGTTTATGGTGAAACAAAAACACAAATTGTATTGTCTCATGTTATAAGATACAAGGAGGTTAAGCCTGTAAAATAAACTTTAGCAGACCATCAAATGTGCCAAGGTGGATTTTTTCTATTTTTACCTGCATAATAGATAATAATTTTATTTCCATCTAAATCGTTTAAACGCGCTTCACGCCAAAGCCAAGGTTTGTCTTCTGGTTCACTAGAAAAAGCAATTCCTTTTTGTTTCAGATTCCATACTGTTTCATCAAGATTATCATTTTCAAAATAAAGGGTAATCTCATTACCATTTGGTAATTCATCCACTTTATGAATTGATAATGTACTGTCTCCATTGGGGCATACAAATCTAACATACTCAGGTATTGAATCTACAATAAGATGCAATCCCAAGATTTTATAAAATGCTGTTGCTTTTTCAACATTTTCAGAAGGAATGGTTATTTGATTTAAGTTCATTATTGTATTCGTTTTGCATTTAAATTTTGGTTTAAAATAAACAGGATTAAAGCACATATTAATGCAATACCTGTTATAATATACCAAGTAGTATCAAATCCTAGGGCAGCAGTCATTTGCAACCCTGCATTATGGCCAAAAATATGAGCTATGGAAAACGACATAGAATATAAGGCCATATACTCTCCTTGATTCCCTTTTTTTGCTCTATTCACGGCAAAGGCATTTGAAAATGGAAAGGCAACCATTTCTCCAACGGTCATTAAAAGCATGCCAACTACTAAAATTCCAGACCAAGATGTAAAATTTAGTATCAGTAGGCTTAAACCAGTTAAAATAGCTCCAAAAAACATGAGTCCTAGTTTCGTGTATTTTGTATTCTCTAACCATTTAATCAGTGGCATTTCAAATATAAAAATAAGAAAACCATTTAATCCTAAAAGGAGTCCGATTTGTAGTTCGCTTAACCTATGAACATCTTTGTAATAAATAGTAATAGTTGAAAAATATTGCAAGAAAACAACACCAAATAGCGCCATAGCGACTAAAAATATCAAAAAAGCATAATCACGATATGCAGAAATTGGATGTTCATTTTTGAAAGCATCCAAAACTTTTGCCTTTTTAGGATGTAACACTTGAATCATTACTAAAGTAGCAATTATACAGGTAATACCATCAACCCAAAATAAACCCGTATACCCAAGTCCTGTAATAATAAGTCCCCCCATAGCAGGTCCTGCGGAAAACCCCAAGTTTATAGCTAATCGTATTAATGTTAACGACCGTATTTTGTTTTCGGGTTTACTATAAGCATTTAAAGCAACGAACATGGCAGGTCTAAAAGTGTCTGCAACTAGCATAACAAAAAAGATACCGATACAAATAGAAGCAAACGTGTTTAAAAACTGTAATGCTATAAATAAAACACCTGTAGATAGTAAGCTTCTAACCATCACTTTGTAATAACCAATTTTATCGGTTAATTTACCTCCAAGCCAGGAACCAGCCACTGAACCTAAACCGAAAGCACTCATTACCCAACCCACATGACTCACCGTAAAATGCAAATCTTCTTTTAGGTATAATGCCAAAAAAGGAATTACCATAGTGCCAGCTCTATTTATAAGTGTTATTAAAGCAAGCCACCAAATTTCTTCTGATAAGCCTTTAAAAGTGTTTATATAGTTGTTAAATAGTTTTTTCATTTTTTACTGGCTTTGGTTTTATTATCAGGCAATTATATACTAAAAACAAAAAGTCCGACTTCGCAGTCGGACTTTTTACATATTGTAATATTTTATAATTATATCACCTAAATATATAAAAAGCCCGACTTCTTCTGTATGAAGTGGTTGGTTGCATTTTACAAATAGTGACGATATGGCGCATTATTATTTTTTTATGAGTTACAAACATATAGAAAATAATTGGAATTTGTATTTTTGAATTCTAATTATATTCTATATGAAGGCCTTTATAACATTATTTATATCTATAGTTTGTTTAGTAAGTTGTGGTGAAGGAAAAAAGGCGATACAAGGAGAAACCGAATTTCAGCGTGATTTAAATGCTGAGTATAAAGATGCTACTACGTCTCCATTAAAAGATAAAGATAGAAAACAATTTGAAGGTTTAGACTTTTTTAAATTTGATTCAGCTTACAGCGTGAAAGCAAGTTTTAAAAGATTTTTAGACGAAGAACCTTTTGAAATGAAAACAACCACAGATAGACTGCCCGTTTATGTAAAATACGGGGAGCTTTCATTTGAATTAAAAGGTAAATTTTACAAGCTTAATATGTATCAAAACAAAGAATTAATAAAAACAGAAGGCTATGAAGATTCTTTGTTCCTACCTTTTTTAGATGAAACGAACGGGTTAGAAAGTTATGGTGGCGGGCGCTATATAGATACCAGAATTCCAGAAGGAGACACTATAGACATTGATTTTAATAAAGCCTACAATCCGTATTGTGCATATAACGAAAAGTATTCTTGCCCAATTGTACCTCGAGAAAATTATCTAAAAACTAGAATTGAAGCTGGAGTGAAGGTCTTTATTAAACATTAATAACAAAAAGAAGTGAGGTCATTAAAAAGTTTTAATGACCTCACTTCTTTTTAAATAAAGATCTTTATTAAGAATTAATAGAAATTTTACCGGCCTTATCTTTTTTAATCGCTCTTTTGAGTTTTTTTATATATTTATTACGAACTCTTAATTTTGTTTCTGCATGCGCTTGTAAATTAAGTTGTCCAAACATTTGAGCCACTTTAATAGCCGTTGTTATTAAATACTTTTCAGGAACAATTTTATCTAAAAAGCCGGCTATTACAGCATCAGTCGGATTAAATATTTCAGCATTATTTACACTTCTCTCAACAATAACAGGGGCTAATCTTGATTGTGCCATGGCAATACCTACATGATGCATGGTCATACCTATCATGACTTCGTTCAAGCCTATTTTAAAATCACCTTCAGTACCTATTCTGTAATCACATGCTAATAATAAAAAAGCACCTTTTGCAATGGCATGACCATTACAAGCAGCTATAATAGGTAAAGGAAATGTAGTCATTTTTAAAGCTAATTCAGATCCAGCATTAACTAAAGCCTTTGCAGCTTTCGGGCCTTCCTTCATTATTTTTAGATCAAATCCTCCAGAAAAAATACCTGGTTGTCCAGTTAAGATAACAATACGTTTTTCACTTTTAGCCTTATCAAGGGCTTGAGATAAGCCACTAATCACTTCATGCGAAATCGCATTAGCTTTGCCATTATTAATTGTAACGATCGCGTAATTGTCGTCACTTTTATATTGTACTAAATCATTCATCTTTGTAATTTTAATTATTTAGTTAAATAAATTCCTAAGAAAATCGCTATAAACCCAATCACAAAACTGGCTACAGTATAAATAGCAAAACTTAAAAAGTCTCCCGATTTTAGAAACACATGGTTTTCGTAAGCAAAAGTTGAAAAGGTTGTGAAGCCACCACAAAATCCAGTGGCAAGAAGTAAGGTTTGGTTTTGAGAAAGCGTATCGTTTTTTGCTGCCAATCCTAAAATCACACCAATAAGTAAACTTCCTAAAATATTGGCAGCAAAGGTGCCATAAGGAATACCATTTTCCGTATTATTTAAATATTTTCCTATGATATAACGCAATATACTGCCAAAACCACCACCAAAAAATACGAGCAAAATATTTTTCATCAGATAGCTTTTATTTGTTTTTTGTGAGTCTGATGGTGCATTTTTTTAATATTTGTCAGATTAAAATAGTATTTTAAATAAAAAGGGTTCATTTATTTTAAAGTGTCTTTGACAGCAATATAAATTTCAGTAATCCAATCCGCTGGGTTTGGGGTATTCATTGGGTCTGTTAAATAAGTTTCAAGCATAGGACCATTTTCCGCAAATTCTAAACCATTTGCAGGAATGTATTTCATGGTGCTATCCCAAGCTTCTTTAAAATTGCTATAATTTCCTTTTAGTGTGGTTTTAATTGCTTTAAAGGAAGGAAACTCTCCTGTTAGTATATCACCTTCAGTGGTTATAACGCGATCAGTTGTAGGAATACAGTACGAAAAAATGGCTGCATTATTTTGTTCATCCCATTTAATATAATTTACAAATGGTGCACCTGCCATAGCAATATGATTTTTATTAGCATAATCGCTAACTTTAGGTTGCATTTCCTGAATTTCACGGGTTAATTCATCTATTTTGCAACTGGTGGAAGTGTACAAAAAGTAACTTCCGCTGTGATTGGTTAGCCCATTTATGGTGATGCTATATTTTTTCATTTTGGCAACAACTATACTATCTAATTTTTCTAGACTACGTTCATAATGAGGGCTAATTTGTTTATTCATTCCGCCAGTAAAAGCCGTATAGGCTTTAAAACCAAAAGGCAAATCTTTCCCAGTAATAGTCCAGGTTACATCGGTAGTTCCGTTATCATTAAGTTTGAAATTCCAGTTAACATCCGAAGCAGGAAAATCTGCAATTTGCATTTGCTGTTTTATAAATTCGTTAGGGATAATTTCTAGCGTTTTCATACTGCCAACGCCATCTTTATCCTCCCATGAATACGACCCGTTTACACCCCTTGTTAATTCTGGATAGGTAATTTTTATAGTTTTGTCAGCTTCAACCCAAGAAGACCAAGCTTCCCAATTTTTAAAATCAATGACATTATTATAAATTACCGCTGCTGGGGCATTAATAGTGCGCGTTCTACTCACTTCAAAAGAATTTGGTTGTACCGCTATATAGATAGAAGTGCCTATAATAAGGATCAATAATAAAAAGAATAGGTACTTAAAAGCTTTCATTTTATTGTTTTAAAAAATAATATAAAGTAAAGATAATGAAATAATAATTCTCATTAATAAATTATTACATTTGTAGTCTTAAAAATAAATATTCAATAATTAAAATGGCTAAAATTACGTTTATCAATAATTAAGTGTCCTTAATTATCGCTTTTTTATAAGACAATTATAAATACATAGATATGAAATTCAAATTATTATTAAGCTTTACACTTGCAGGTACTTTATTGTTTTCATGCGGGAATGATAAAACAAAAGAAAATCAAACCGAATTAGGGGTTGATCAAGCTCCTTTTAATTACAATGTTGATCAGTTTGCAGATGTTAAAGTGTTGCGTTATCAAATTCCAGGATGGGAAGATTTAACCTTAAAAGAACAAAAATTAGTATATTATTTAACCGAAGCAGGTTTGTCTGGGCGCGATATTATGTGGGACCAAAATTATAAGTATAATCTTAAAATTAGAAAAGCTTTAGAAAGTGTTTATACTACTTATAATGGAGACAAAACCACCGAAGCGTGGGTTGCTTTTGAAATTTATTTAAAACGTGTTTGGTTTAGTAATGGTATTCACCACCATTATTCTAACGACAAGTTGAAACCTGACTTTTCTGCAGACTATTTAAAGGAGTTGCTGGCAGAAACAAATACCGTTTTAGAAGGTGACGCTTTTGATGTTATTTTTGACAAGGTAGATGCTAAAAAAGTAAATCAAGCAAAAGGCGTTGATAATGTAGCGGTTTCTGCAGTTAATTTTTATGGCGAAGGTGTTACAACCAGTGATGTTGTAAAATTTTATGCAGCTAAAAAATCTCCAGACCCAACAAAACCTTTGTCTTTTGGATTGAATTCTCAATTGGTTAAAGAAAATGGTGTAATAACAGAACGCGTTTATAAATCTGGCGGATTATATGGTGCTGCTATTGATGAGATTATTAAATGGTTAGACCTGGCTAAAGGTGTTGCGGAGAACGATGCACAAGCCAATGCCTTAGGTTTATTAATAGACTATTATAAAACAGGCGATTTACAAACCTGGGACGATTATAATGTGATGTGGACCGCAGCTACCGAAGGTAATATTGATTATATAAATAGTTTTATTGAAGTGTATAACGATCCTATTGGTTATAGAGGTTCATACGAAAATTATGTGCAGATTAAAGATTTTGAAATGTCCAAAAAAATGAAAGTTGTTTCAGATAATGCACAATGGTTTGAAGATAATTCGCCTTTAATAGCATCTCATAAAAAGGAAAAAGTGGTAGGCGTAACTTATAAAACTGTAAATGTAGTAGGTTTAGCCGGTGATGCCCATCCAAGTTGTGCTATAGGAGTAAATTTACCAAATGCGAATTGGATTCGTGCAGCGGTAGGAAGTAAATCGGTGTCTTTAGGAAATATTGTTGACGCCAGTAATAATTCAGGAAATTCAGACCGGTTAAAAGAATTTGTAAATGACCAAGAAGAACTTGAATTATATGAAGCTTATGGAGAGTTAGCTGATAAGTTACATACAGCCTTGCATGAAGTAGTAGGGCATGCCTCAGGGCAATTAAATCCTGGAGTGGGAGAAACTAAAGAAACGCTTAAAAATTATGCTTCAACTTTAGAAGAAGGACGTGCTGATTTGGTGGCACTTTATTATCAATACGACCCAAAGCTTCAAGAGCTTGGTTTGGTTGATGATTGGAAAAAAGTGGGAATGGCCGCTTATGATTCTTATTTGCGTAATGGTTTAATGACTCAATTAATACGATTGAATTTAGGTGATGATGTTGAAGAAGCACATATGAGAAACCGTCAATGGATTTCTACTTGGGTTTTGGAAAAAGGAGCCGAAGATACGGTTATTGAAAAAATAACCCGAAACGGAAAAACCTACTTTAATATTAATGATTATGCAAAACTACACGAACTTTTCGGACAGTTATTGCGCGAAACACAACGTATAAAATCTGAAGGTGATTATAAAGCAGTGCAGGCATTGGTAGAAGGCTATGGTGTAAAAGTAGATCAAGCGATTCATGCTGAGGTTTTAGAGCGTAACAAACAATTTAATTCGGCGCCTTATTCGGGTTTTGTAAATTCGGTATTAGTAGCCAAAACAAATGAAGAAGGAGATATAATTGAAGTTAATATAGTTCAGCCTGAAACATTTGTAGGGCAAATGCTATATTATAGTAAAAAATATAATTTCTTACCAGAGGTAAATTAAATAGAATTAACGTAATGATTTATGAAAACAGAATCCTTAATCAAGGTTCTGTTTTTTTGTTAACGCTAAAGACTAAAAGTAACATATTAATTACTACGAGAGCAGAAATAATTAAAAGCGCATTCATTTTGATTGGTTTTGTTATTAACTAGATGCGATAGGTTTAAAAAGGTTGCGTTTAAATGTTAAATTATTCATAATACAATTAGAATTAGCATTTTCCTAGTCTCTAAAATTATTTTTATTCAATAAACCATACGTTAGGGGTAGCAGCGGCATCCTTTTTTATTTTAATGAAAGAAGTTTCGACAAGGCTAAAACTGATAAATAAAAAAGATATAGCGAATAACCGGACCCTTGTGGTAACGCCCAAATTGTTCAAACAAAAAGCTATGAGAATTACTTAAAGAAAAATTTAATAGCAGCAATAAACAAAATAAACCCAATAAATGCAAAGAGTACCCAGATGCTACCAGCATAAAAGCGTTTGTGTAGTTTTAAATCTTTTCGGTAGGTGTAAGCGATAACAATGGAGAAGACAATAAAAAATAAAACTCCGAAAATGATTTGACCTTTACTAAACATATACTTATTTTTATACAAATTTAATGAAAAACTACATGAGATTCCCGCCTTGGTTAGAATGATTAAAATGAAATTTATTTGAAATACTCATTACTCAAATTATTAAACTAACTGAACATGCTCATTTTGATATCGCATAGGACCTCTAAAACAATAAAAACAAACAGATGAAAAATAAAATTGAAGCAGTAAAAACATTTCATACAGCATTTAAACTAGGACATAGTGAAACACTAAAGGCAGATTTAGGAATTGATAAAAACACCTTGCGTTTTAATTTAATGAAGGAAGAAAACGAGGAATATTTGGAAGCTGCAAACACGAACGATTTGGTTGAAGTTGCTGATGCCCTGGGCGATATGCTTTATATTTTATGCGGAACTATTATTGAGCACGGCATGCAGCATAAAATTGAGGAAGTTTTTGATGAAATACAACGTAGTAATATGAGCAAGTTGGGTGAAGATGGGAATCCTATTTACAGAGAAGATGGTAAAGTGTTAAAAGGACCAAATTATTTTAAACCGAATATAGATTCTATATTAAAGAAATAAAAAAAACAGAAGCCATATGGCTTCTGTTTTTTTATTGTAAATTTTCTAAACTTTATATCGCCATCCAAAAGGATCTTCAGATTTATTAGTCTGTATATCGGTAATGATTTTCTTTAATGTATCTGCGTACGTATTAGTTAATTCAGGTAAATCGAAATCGACATCTTTATACCCAAATCCAGAAATAGGCGAAATAACGGCAGCAGTTCCTGCTCCAAATATTTCTTTTAAACTGCCATTTTTAGCAGCCTCCACCACTTCTACTACTGATATTTTTCTAACTTCTACAGGTATGCCTTTATCTTTTGCAATATCAATAATACTTTTGCGTGTAATACCATCTAAAATTCTGTCGCTGGTTGGTCCTGTAATAAGTGTATCATTTATCCTGATAAAAATATTCATGGCTCCCGCTTCTTCTATAAACTCATGGTTAGTATCATCAGTCCAAATAACTTGTTGGTAGCCTTTTGCCACTGCTAGTTGGGTTGGGTAAAACTGTCCGGCATAATTACCACCAGCCTTAGCAAAACCAACACCCCCATTTGCAGAACGCGAATAGGTTTCTTCTATTAAAACTTTTAATTTTCCAGAAAAGTAGGCACCAGAAGGCGCTGTGCAAATTAAAAATTTATACTCGTCGGCAGGTGATGCATGAAACCCTTTTCCTGAAGCAAAAACAAAGGGACGAATGTATAATGAACTTCCTTCGTTTGTAGGAATCCAATCTTTATCTACTGCCAAAAGAGCTTTTAATCCTTCCATAAAATAAGCTTCCGGCAATTCAGGGATTGCTAGACGTTTTGATGAAATATTTAAACGCTTGAAATTTTCTAACGGACGAAATAACCAGATGTCTTCATTAGCATCTTTATAAGCTTTCATACCTTCAAAAACAGATTGTCCATAGTGGAAAATTTTGGCCGATGGATCTAAAGTAATAGCTTGGTAAGGCACCACTTTTGGCGCTTCCCATGCTCCGTTTTTAAAATTGCATTCAAGCATATGGTCTGAAAAAACATGACCAAATTTTAAATCATCAAAATCTACTTCGTTGATTTTTGTAGTTTTCGCTTTTATAATCTCTATATCATTGATTATTGCGTTCATAAGTCTCGTTATTTTATGCTGCAAATTTAAGCAAAATCGTTTTGAAAAAAGGGTTATATTTACAACAAATCGATTAAAAAACTAAATTTTAAAATTATGAAGAATATAATATTTACATGTATTTGTGTTTTGGTAATAAGTTCATACAATTATAATTTAGAGGCACAAACAAAAGAAGCTGATAAAGTTGTTTATAAATCGTTTGGAAAAGAAATTATTGCCGATGATGCCATAAAGGTTGCTTCCATGGCGTCACACTACAAAACTATGCAGGTTGGTGATAGTATCAACTCTAAGATAACTGCTAAAGTTATAAGTATTTGTCAATCAAAAGGTTGTTGGATGATTTTAAATATGGAAGATGGAAATGAATTAATGGTAAAATTTAAAGACTATGGGTTTTTTATGCCCAAAGATATTGCTGGTAAAGAAGTTATTATAAATGGGAAAGCTTTTGTAAATGTAGTTCCTGTAGACGAACAACGCCATTATGCTGAAGATGCTGGGAAAGCTACTGAAGAAATTGCAAGTATTACAGAGCCTAAAAAGACCTTTTCTTTTGAAGCCGATGGCGTTTTAATAAAGCAATAAATTTGGAAAGAGAAGTAGTTATTACTGCCGACGGTTCTTCAACTATATATTTGCCTGAATGGGACGAACAGTACCACTCAAAGCATGGCGCTATTCAAGAAGCGTATCATGTGTTTATAAAACATGGGTTATATCATTTTTGTGATTCTGAAGAATATCAATTCAAGCGGAGTCAAACGGTTAATAATCAGATTGCCATTTTTGAAATAGGCTTCGGAACAGGCTTAAACGCCTTTATAACCTTGTTAGAAGCCGAAAAACTAAATATTTCTGTTGACTATGTTGGTGTTGAAGGTTATCCCGTTGCTATCAATGAAATTGAGCTACTTAATTATGCAACCCAATTAAAAGTAGAGAATAATAAAGAGGTTTTTAAAACAATGCACGATGTTTCGTGGGAAGACAAACACCAGATGTCTTCAAACTTTTTATTAACGAAACAGAATCGATTCTTTTCAGAAATTAAAGATCAAAATTTATATAACCTCATTTATTTTGATGCTTTTGGGGCCCGCGTTCAACCTGAATTGTGGACAGAATCCATCTTCAAAAAAATGTTCGATGCCTTAAAAGAAAACGGTGTTTTAGTAACCTATGCTGCGAAAGGAAGTGTGCGTAGAGCCATGCAAGCGGTTGGCTTTAAAGTAGAGAAACTCCCTGGGCCACCAGGAAAACGCGAAATGCTTCGTGCAACGAAGCATTAAACGATTTAATTAAAATACATTTCCAGAGTTATATTCTTAGAGCCACTAGATAGTTTTAGTTTCAGTTTTTAGTAAATAATTTACTTTACAACTTTGCGTCTCTGCGGCTTTGAAAGAATAAATGTAATGATTACAATCAAGCATCAACTAACAACCATTCTGTTAAACCTAATACAAATCTTTAGTAGAAAGTAGTTTCATTTTGTAACTTTAAATAAAAATTAAAAATGCGAGTTTTAATAACAGGAGCGACCGGATTAATTGGACAGGAGATTGTAAAACGTTGTCACGAAAAAGGTATTGAAGTCAATTATTTAACAACGAGTAAGTCTAAAATAAACCAATTAAATAAAACTCAAGGATTTTATTGGAATCCCAAACAACAACACATTGATGTAAATTGTTTGAAGGATGTTGATGCTATTATTCATTTAGCAGGCGCAACCGTTTCGAAACGTTGGACACCATCCTATAAAAAAGAAATTTTAGAAAGCCGAAAGGATACCACCCAGTTGTTAGTAAATACTTTAATAGGTGAAACACACAAGGTGAAACATATAGTTTCGGCAAGTGCTATTGGAATTTATCCTGATTCGTTGATTAATTATTATGATGAAACTTCTGAAATCTATGCAGAGTCTTTTTTAGGCGACGTTGTAAAATCATGGGAAAACGAAATTGATGCCTTTTCCACCATGAATATTACGGTATCTAAAATTAGAATTGGTTTAGTATTATCAAATAAAGGTGGTGCACTTACAGAAATGGTTAAACCTATAAAATTTGGATTAGGAGCTGCTTTTGGTAGTGGAAAACAATGGCAATCCTGGATTCATATAAACGATTTAGCAGAATTGTTTTTATACGTGTTAAACCATCAATTAGCGGGCATTTATAATGGTGTGGCACCAAATCCCGTATCAAACCAAGAGCTTACAAAAACCATTGCAAATACGATAGGAAAACCTTTGTTTTTTCCAAATATCCCTAAGTTTTTTATGAATCTTGTTTTGGGCGACATGCACACTTTATTATTCGAAAGCCAACGTGTAAGTTCTAAAAAAATAGAAGATAATGGCTTTTATTTTGAATACCATCATTTGCAACCTGCTTTGGTGGATTTGTTAAGGAAAAAATAAATGAGATTGGTGTGTTCATTTACAGCTAAGATATAAACTTTTTAAATTGTTTAAATTGGCTAAAATCGAGGCTAGTTATTTTTTCTTATAAAATCAAGTAAGTCTTCTCTATGCAGTTTTTAATAAAAAATCCTTTTTTACTTAATTCAACCCTAAAAAATCAAAAATTATTTTAATGACATTATGACATTTTTATAATATTGGCAGTACTTTTGCGAACCAAATTATGTATTTGTATAAAAACTTTAGATACAACAATGAGCAAAAAAGACAAAACAAACGATATAGAAAACGAGCAACTGGATACTATTCTAAACGAAACGTTTGAAGTTGAGGAGCAAGTTATTGAAGAACAAACACTTGAAGAGAAACTTCAAGGCGAGTTAAAACAAGAAAAAGACAAGTTTTTGCGCCTATTTGCAGAGTTTGAAAATTATAAAAGACGCACATCAAAAGAGCGTATTGAATTATTTTCGACAGCGGGTGAAGATGTAATGAAAACCTTATTGCCAGTTCTTGACGATTTTGAACGCGCATTAAGTCATATTGACGATGATAAAGAAGCAGAAGTATTACGTAAAGGAGTTTTGTTAATTTACCAAAAATTAGTGAGCACTTTAGAGCAAAAAGGACTTAAAGTAATTGCTGTGGAAAAAGGCGAAGCGTTTAATGCCGATAATCACGAAGCTATTACGCAAATACCTGCACCAACAAAAGATTTAAAAGGAAAAATTATTGATATAGTTGAAAAGGGTTATAAACTTGGAGATAAAGTAATTCGTTTTCCTAAAGTTGTTATCGGACATTAAACCAAAGACATGGCTAAAAGAGATTACTACGAAATATTAGGTATTAGTAAAGGTGCTACGGCTGCCGAAATAAAAAAGGGATACCGTAAAAAGGCAATAGAACATCACCCGGATAAAAATCCTGATGACAAGGGAGCAGAGGCTAAATTTAAGGAAGCGGCCGAAGCCTATGAGGTGTTAAGCGACGATAATAAAAAAGCTCGTTACGACCAATATGGACACCAAGCATTTGAAAATGGTGGTGGTGGCCACAATGGAGGTGGCATGAATATGGATGACATATTTAGTCAGTTTGGTGATATTTTTGGAGGCGGCGGTTTTGGAGGCGGCGGTTTTTCTGGTTTTGGCGGTGGCGGTGGTCAGCGTCGTGTTAAAGGCAGTAATTTACGTATTCGCGTAAAACTTACTTTAGAAGAAATTGCTAATGGTATTGAGAAAAAAATTAAAGTAAAACGTAAAATTCAGGCTCCGGGTACCACTTATAGAACCTGTTCTACCTGTCATGGTAGCGGGCAAGTTACCCGAATAGCAAATACAATTTTAGGTAGAATGCAAACATCGGCACCTTGTAATGTGTGCGGTGGAGCGGGACAAACTATAGATAAAAAACCTGATGATGCAGATGCACAAGGTTTAAAAATATCAGAAGAAACAGTTTCTATTAAAATACCTGCGGGTGTTGTTGACGGGATGCAACTTAAAGTGTCAGGAAAAGGAAACGAAGCCCCAGGGAATGGTGTTCCAGGCGATATTATAGTTGTTATTGAAGAAGAGCAACATGAAAAACTGCAACGCGAAGGTGATAATTTACATTACGATTTGTATGTAAGTTACCCTGATGCTGTTTTAGGAACTTCGCAAGAGATAGATACGGTAACAGGTAAAGTACGCATAAAAGTAGAAGCTGGTGTGCAATCTGGTAAAATTTTACGCTTACGTGGAAAAGGAATTCCAAGTATAAATGGGTATGGTAGAGGAGATCTATTAGTACATGTAAATGTATGGACACCAAAAACGTTGAATAAGCAACAGCGAGAATTTTTTGAAAGTATGCAGCATGATGATCACTTTACACCAAAACCAGATAGCACTGATAAATCTTTTTTTGAAAAAGTAAAAGATATGTTTTCATAAAATAATACATGAAAAGAAATTTCAATTGTACAATTGTTTTTTTTAAAATTCTGGTTTAGTTTTAAGGGTTTTTAGAAAAAAAAACATATATTTGATTTATCGCTAATTTGTTTTAGTGATAATTTTTCTTTTTCATAGCAATTTTTTTCCCATCCTTAATCTTTTTTAAGGGTGGGTTTTGCTTTTATATCCAGAGGTTGCCCTGAGTGCGCAATGGATCTATTATTAATAGCTATTTAAAACACTTTTTTTATTAGTAATATTAATTCAAAAAATTCATAAATTATGCTTAAAGCATTAAGCTTCTCCTATTAACATTTAATATATTTACAACCTACAAGTTAATTAAAAAATACGAATGAGTAACTTACTAGAAGTTAATGAAGTTTCAAAAAATTTTGGAGACTTTAAAGCCCTTAACAATGTATCCATTTCAGTTCCTAAAGGGAGTATCTTTGGATTGTTAGGTCCTAATGGAGCAGGAAAAACAACCTTGATACGAATTATAAATCAAATCACCATGCCAGATGCTGGTACGGTACGTTTAGATGGCGAATTACTTAATATTAATCACATTAAAGATATTGGCTATTTGCCAGAGGAGCGAGGATTGTACAAAACCATGAAGGTTGGTGAGCAAGCGTTGTATCTGGCACAATTAAAAGGCTTAAGTAAGGCGGAGGCTAGGGAACGTTTAAATTATTGGTTCGAGCGTTTAAACATTGGAGATTGGTGGAACAAGAAAATTCAAGAGTTATCAAAAGGAATGGCTCAAAAAATACAGTTTGTTGTAACCGTATTGCATCAGCCCAAACTATTAATTTTTGATGAGCCTTTTTCAGGATTCGACCCTATTAATGCGAATTTAATTAAAGATGAAATATTGCGTTTACGCGAAAATGGCTCCACTATTATTTTTTCGACACATAGAATGGAATCGGTAGAAGAATTGTGCGACGATATTGCCTTAATTCATAAATCGAACAAAATTCTGGATGGAAAATTGGTGGATATTAAGCGTAAGTATAAAATAAACACTTTTGAAGTTGCAATTAGAACGACTGATAATGATACTTTAAAAAGTGCATTATCGCAAAAATTCGATGTGTCTTTGGTTAATTTTAGAACTTTAGATAATGATTTAAAACTTAACATTAAACTTAATGAGGGCGATAAGCCTAATGATTTATTAAGTTATTTAACATCTCAAGGCGAAGTATCTCATTTTGTAGAATTGATACCAAGTGTCAACGATATTTTTATTCAAACCGTAAAGAATAGTAAGTAAAATGAACCATTTACCACTTATAATTAAACGCGAGTACTTAACGAAAGTTAAAAACAAATCATTTATTGTCATGACTATTTTAAGTCCGTTGATAATGATTGCACTAATCTCGGTTGTTGCCTATTTGTCACAATTAAATAACGATAAAGTTCGCACTATTACTATTTTAGACGAAACAGGCTTAGTTCAAGATGTTTTTGAAAGTACAGATAAAACAACTTACAATGTATTAGAAAACATGTCTTTAGAAGATGCTAAAAAAATAGCTTCAGAAACCAGTTCGGTTGGTTTGCTTTATTTTGGTAAAGCTAACTCTGTTGACGATGTTTCAAATCATATTAAGTTTTATTCTGAAGAGTCACCATCACTTTCTTTAATTTCAGATTTAGAAAGTAAATTAGATAAAAAGCTGACCAATGTTAAGCTATTAGAAAATGGCGTTGATGTAGCTATGATTAATGCTTCAAAAATAAATGTAAACATCGCCCAAGAAAGTTTTGCTGGAGAAAAGAGTTCAAAAATAGATAGTATTATGAAACTATTCTTTGGAGGAGCAGCTGGTTATTTGTTGTTTATGTTTATCATCATTTACGGCAACATGATTATGCGTAGCGTTATAGAAGAAAAAACCAGCAGAATTATAGAAGTTATCATTTCATCGGTTAAACCTATGCAACTTATGCTTGGTAAAATCATTGGCACGTCGTTAGCAGGTATTACACAATTTGTTATTTGGATTATTATTGGAGGTGTTTTAATGGCTGTAATATCTATTATATTTGGTATAGATGTGCAAACCCCGCAGCAAGATGCCATGCAACAAGCTATGGCAAATCCAGCATTGAATTTGCAAGTTCAAGACATTGTAACTGCTTTTTACAATTTACCATTAGTAAATTTAATAGTTGCTTTTATACTGTTTTTTATAGGAGGTTATTTGTTGTATAGTTCATTTTATGCTGCCATTGGAGCTGCCGTAGATAACGAAACAGATACGCAACAATTTATGTTGCCTATAATAATGCCTTTAGTTTTAGCTGTTTATATTGGTATCTTTACGGTTATTGAAGATCCTCACGGAACAGTTTCGACGGTGTTTTCGTTTATACCATTAACATCGCCCGTGGTTATGCTTATGCGTATTCCTTTTGGTGTTCCGTTATGGCAGCAATTGGTATCATTATTGTTATTAGTTGGTTCGTTTATGTTTACCGTTTGGTTTGCTGCCAAAATTTACCGTGTTGGTATTTTAATGTATGGCAAAAAACCGAGTTATAAAGAGTTGATAAAATGGATAAAATATTAGGATGACTCAGGAAATAGAAAAGATTAAAAAAGTGGTTGAAAAAAGCTCTTTGTGGAATGATATTAAAATGTTTCTAAATCAGCATATCGATTTTAGTAGCGATATTCGTATCTCGGTTCAAGACATATTAATTGTAATTGCTGTAATTTTTATTACAACTTTAATATTAAGATTTATATTAAGGGTAATTACACATAAGCTTCCCTCAGAAGATAAAGGTAAATTTAATGTGGTATTTGGGTATTTTAGATGGCTTGTATATTTACTAATTTTACTTTTCACATTAAATGCTGTTGGGGTAGATGTGACAGCGGTTTTTGCTGCATCTGCGGCATTAATGATTGGTATAGGTTTGGCCCTTCAAACCTTATTTCAAGATATCATTTCCGGGATTTTTATATTGGTGGATCAAACAGTACACGTGGGCGATATTATTGAGATAGATGGAAAAGTAGGACGGGTTGAAGAGATTAAATTAAGAACAACCAGAGCAGTTACTATAGATAATAAAGTGTTAATAATTCCAAACCATTTATATCTGGAAAATAGTCTTTATAATTGGACACAAAATGGCTCAGATACAAGAGAAAGTGTAGATGTTGGGGTTGCTTATGGGAGCGATGTGCAATTGGTAAAGAAGGTATTAATACAAGCAGCTGTTTCAAATCCAGACGTATTATATAAAGATGATATTGCTGTACGGTTTACTAATTTTGGAGACAGTTCACTTGATTTTAAAGTTATTTTTACTATGGGTGATAGTTTTAATGCTAATGCTACAAAAAGTGACGTTAGGTTTGAAATAGACCGATTATTTAGAGAAAATAATATAAGTATTCCATTCCCGCAAAGAGATATCCATATTGTTTCTAAGTCTAAGGAATAATTCATTTTAATACCATAAATTGATGGACTGTAGATGTCTCTAATCTTTCATCTAAAGTTTAAAAATCTAAAAAATATATGCCAAAAATTTTAATAATTGAAGACGAAGCCGCTATTAGAAGGGTGCTTGTAAAAATTCTTTCAGAAGAAAATGACACATATCAAGTAGAAGAAGCAGAAGACGGATTAGCGGGTATTGAGAAAATAAAAAACGACGATTACGATTTAATCCTGTGTGATATTAAAATGCCGAAAATGGATGGCGTTGAAGTATTGGAAGCAACAAAAAAAATTAAACCAGAAATACCTATAGTTATGATTTCTGGTCATGGCGATTTGGATACCGCGGTAAATACAATGCGTTTAGGGGCTTTTGATTACATATCGAAGCCACCAGATTTAAACAGACTTTTAAATACGGTGCGAAATGCTTTAGATAGAAAGGAGCTAGTGGTTGAAAACAAATTGCTTAAAAAGCGTGTAGGCAAGAATTTTGAAATGATTGGGAATAGTGATGCCATTTCTTATATTAAAGATATTATTGAAAAGGTAGCATTAACAGATGCTCGTGTGCTTATAACGGGGCCAAATGGAACTGGTAAAGAACTGGTGGCACATTGGTTACACCAAAAAAGCGAACGTGCCAACGGCCCTATGATTGAAGTGAATTGCGCCGCTATACCAAGCGAATTGATTGAAAGCGAGCTTTTTGGTCATGTGAAAGGAGCGTTTACAAGTGCTATAAAAGATAGAGCAGGTAAGTTTGAAGCAGCTAATGGTGGTACTATTTTTTTAGATGAAATAGGGGATATGAGTTTGCCTGCACAAGCCAAAGTACTTAGAGCGTTGCAAGAAAGTCGAATTCAACGTGTGGGTAGCGATAAGGATATTAAAGTAAATGTTCGGGTTGTTGCTGCAACAAATAAAGATTTAAAAAAGGAAATTGCTGAAGGTAGATTCCGTGAAGATTTATATCATAGATTAGCAGTTATTTTAATTCAGGTGCCGCCATTAAATGATAGACGCGATGATATTCCATTATTAATAAATTATTTTGCTGAAAAAATTGCGAACGAACAAGGAAATGCTAAAAAAGTATTTTCAGATAAAGCTATAAAACTGCTTCAGGAATATGATTGGACAGGAAATATAAGAGAACTGCGTAATGTAGTGGAGCGTTTAATTATTCTGGGAGGAAACGAAGTTAGCGAAACCGATGTTAAGTTATTCGCTTCAAAATTATAAGACTTAAAATGTTTGAGTAAAACAAAGTAGCTCTCAAAAAGAGCTCCTTTGTTTTTTTTAATTCACTGGCAAAGATTTAGTTTTTCTATATACATAGCGTTAATCTCTTTGGTTATGTTGTAATAATAAGATTTAATAGTTTCTAGGTTTTCGGTTAGTAATGCATCATCTTTTTTATCATAACTGGGTAATTCAAAAGGGCTGCCAAATATTTTTAAAACTTTATTATATGTTGCTATATTTAAATTAAGAGTGGTTTTATGGTCCTTTATTAGAACTTCTTTTTGTAATTCAAGTTCTTTGTTTTTTTTGAGCATCAAGTCTTTTTAAAATATCGTCTTCTTTAAGTTTAAGGGCTAATCTTTGTTGCTCTAATTTGACTTTTTCCTGTTGTAAAGCTTTTAAATTGTCACCCTCTTTTTCTTCAATACTTACAATTTTTTCTGTTTCAATACTATTTGGGATGGTACATTTGTTTAGTTCGGTAATGCATTTTTGAGTTATTTCTTTTGCTTTTTTTACAAAAAATCGTCCATCTTCAAAAGTGCTTGCGGCTTCAACCTTTGCTATAAGTTCCAGGGCAGTATATGCTAATTCAAATCCAGTATCACAACCACATTTTTTTAAATTAATTTTTGCGTCTTCAAATGATTTTAAAGATTTGTCTGAATAATATTTTAAATGTTGAATATTGTTAGATTCGTAAGCAGATTTTACATTTGAGTATGGATAAATAAGATTAGAATCGGCCTCGGTACACCCAGAATTTTGTGATTGAGATTCTGAATAAATAATAGAAATTAATAAAAGAAGGCAAATTTTTTTCATTGTAATTTGGTTAAATTAATAAGTAGGTTTCCCCAAAATACTTCAATTTTCTAAATCTATAAGTCATTAATGACTTTATTGTTTTAGTATATTTATAGAATTATTATTAACTTATATATTTATGAAGAATTTTTTAGCTAACGATTTTAAAGTATCCTCTAAAATATCTTTAAAGAACAGTCCCACAAAATTAGTAATTGATAATGCCGACGACGGGTTAGAAGACTTAAGAAAAAAATTAGGAAAACTACAAGACACCATGTATGCACATGGTAAATATGCTGTTTTGGTTTGTCTTCAAGGCATGGATACTTCCGGGAAGGATAGTTTAATTCGAGAAGTGTTTAAAGAGTTTAATGTGCGAGGGATTATTGTTCACAGTTTTAAGGTACCCACAGAATTAGAGTTAAATCATGATTATTTATGGAGACATTATATTGCGCTTCCAGAACGTGGAAAGTTTGGTGTTTTTAATAGAACCCATTACGAGAATGTATTAGTAACAAGAGTGCATCCTGGTTATATTTTAGGTGAAAATATCCCAACGGTAAATTCTGTAAATGATATAAATGATGCTTTTTGGGAAGCTCGTTTTGAACAAATAAATAATTTCGAAAAGCATATTACCGAAAATGGCACCATTATATTTAAATTTTTTTTAAATCTTTCAAAAGAAGAACAAAGAGACCGATTACTGCGTCGTTTAGAAAAACAAGAAAAAAACTGGAAATTCTCTCCGGGCGATTTAAAAGAACGAAAACTTTGGGATACGTATCAAAATTGTTACGAAGAGGCCATAAATAGAACTTCAAAACCACATGCGCCATGGTACACTATTCCTGCCGACGATAAAGATTCTGCACGTTATTTAGTGGCTAAAATTATGTACGACACTTTAAAAGAATACACCTATATTCAAGAACCAGAACTGGATGATGAAATCAAAGCAAATTTAGAAATGTATAAACAGCAATTAGAAAGTGAATAAATTTTTATGATTTCTTTTTGGTTATAAGCATTTTATAAACACTATTTTTAGACTCTAAAAAAGAAGATATGTTAAGAAGGGTTGTTGTGCTATGTTGTTTTATTATTACTATAAGTTCCTATTCACAAACAGATGAAGTCGTTCTAAAAAAAATATACAACACATCGTTAACTAATGGTAAAAGTTACGATTGGTTAAATTATTTATCCAATCAAATAGGTAGCCGTCTATCGGGTTCTTTGGGTGCTGAAAGAGCTGTGATTTACACGAAAGAAGAATTAGAAAGATTGGGTTTAGATAAAGTATGGTTACAACCTGTTATGGTGCCAAGGTGGGTGCGTGGTGCTAAAGAATATGCTTATATAGAAACAACTCCAGGGAAAACAAACACGGTAAATATTTGTGCCTTAGGAGGATCGGTGCCAACGCCATCCTTGGGTATCAAAGCAAATATTGTAGAGGTTAAAAATTTTGAAGAGTTAGAAGCCTTAGGAAAAGCGAGTATTGAAGGCAAGATAGTTTTTTATAATCGCCCCATGCAAGCAGATTTAATTAGTACCCCTGATGCTTATGGTGGAGCAAATAATCAACGTACAAAAGGAGCACAAGAAGCCTCAAAATATGGTGCAATTGGGGTAATTGTCAGGTCTTTGAATTTACGTTTAGACGATTTACCTCATACAGGTAACATGAGTTACGGAGATTTGCCGTTAGAAAAACGTATTCCGGCGGCGGCGATTAGTACTAAAGATGCTGAAATTTTAAGTACTATGTTGCAACTTGATAAAAATATAAAATTATATTTCAAACAGAATTGTAAACAACTGGCAGACGTGCAATCATATAACGTGATAGGTGAAATAACGGGGAGCGAATTCCCTGAGGAATACATGGTCGTTGGAGGTCATTTAGATTCTTGGGATTTAGGTGACGGGTCTCATGACGATGGG
>JBNMNO010000007.1:0-62887 GCA_051275695.1 Mariniflexile sp. | reverse complement strand
TCAAGTAAGATAAGCCTCGTCCTACCAGGTAGGAAAGCTAAATGTCTCTTGAAAGCCTTGGTTAACGGCGTTCTTTTTGAGGCATCGTAAATGTTAACATAGATTGGGTAGTGCTTTGATGCCCTTTCGAAACTAAAAAAGATAAGTTGTAAGTAGAGTGTTTTTAATCAGCTTGCAAACGAAAACTATGAAAAAACTAAGCGCGTAGAAAGCCTTTTGGTTACTTGTTTGGACGAGAGTTCGATTCTCTCCGACTCCACTCCAAAAAACCTTGTAAATTTATATTTACAAGGTTTTTTGCTTAATAATTGATTTGAGTATTGATTTGAAAATTTCATTTTTATTTATTTTGCATATTTTTAACACATATAGGCTTCATTTTTATTTAAATTTCAGAAAAATTAAAAAAATGTTGCTAAAATTAAAAATATTCCCCGTTTTCTTTATCTTTTTATTAATAACCTACACTGGTATTACACAAGAAAAAGTTAAAGACACCTCAAAACTTGAATCTGCTATTTCAGGTTTAAAATTTAGAAATATTGGACCCGCTTTTATGTCTGGGAGAGTTGCCGATATTGTAATCGACCCAAATAATCAAAATATTTGGTATGTAGCAGAAGGCTCTAGCGGTGTCTGGAAAACCATTAATTCTGGAACAACCTGGATCTGCTTAACCGATAAAGAATCCTTCTTTTCAACAGGATGCATCACCTTAGACCCTAATAATTCTAACATAGTATGGTTGGGTACAGGTGAAAATGTTGGTGGTAGACATGTTAGTGTTGGCCATGGTATTTATGTAAGTAATGATGGTGGGAAACACTGGGAAAATAAAGGTTTAAAAAAATCTGAACATATTTCAAAAATTATAGTAAATCCTAAAAATTCGCAAGAAATTTGGGTGGCGTCACAAGGTCCTTTATGGAGTTCTGGTGGCGAAAGAGGTCTATATAAAACAGTAGATGGTGGTAATAATTGGAAATTAGTTTTGAGCAGTAATGAGTGGACTGGAGTTACTGATTTGGTTATTGATCCTAGAAATGAAGAGATATTATACGCTGCAACTTGGCAGCGACACCGAAATGTAGCAGCATATATTGGGGGTGGTGAAGGAACTGCGCTGTATAAAAGTACAGATGGAGGTGATACCTGGGCAAAACTAAAACATGGACTACCAACTACAGATATGGGAAAAATAGGATTAACTATTTCACCAATAAACCCAGATATTTTATACGCGGCTATTGAGTTGGATAGAAAAAAAGGTGCTATATATCGTTCAGATAATCAAGGGAATAGCTGGACAAAAATGTCTGATGTCGTTTCTGGCGGAACAGGTCCTCATTATTATCAAGAATTAGTCGCATCGCCTCATGTTTTTGATAAAATCTATTTAATGGATGTACGAGTTCAAATATCGGAAGATGGTGGTAAAACATTTTACACCATGAAGGAAAATGATAAGCATTCGGACAACCATAGTCTAACTTTTAAAATGGATGACCCTAATTACCTATTAATTGGAACGGATGGTGGTATTTATGAATCTTTTGATAATAGTGAAAATTGGAAATATGTTTGCAACTTACCCACCACTCAATTTTATAAGCTAGCAGTAGATGATGCAGAACCTTTTTATAATATTTTTGGAGGTACCCAGGATAATAATTCGCAAGGTGGCCCATCAAGAACATTAAGAACTGATGGAATCGCAAACTCTGATTGGTTTGTACTACTGGGTGGTGATGGGCATCAACCTGCTACTGAACCTGGAAACCCAAATATTGTTTATGCTCAATCACAACAAGGTTATTTAAATAGAATAGATAGAACCACAGGTGAAGCTACTTTTATTCGTCCACAATCTGGAATAGATGAACCCTATGAGAGAAATAATTGGGATTCTCCTATTCTTGTTAGTCACCATGACCCAAAACGTCTATATTTTGGCACACAACGCGTATGGAGGTCTGATAATAGAGGTGATAATTGGAAACCTATTTCTGGTGATTTGACAAAAAATGAAGAACGTTTTACGCTTCCCATTATGGGTAAACAACAAAGTTGGGATGCTGCTTGGGATGTGTATGCTATGTCAACATACAACACCATAACGTCTCTGTCAGAATCTGCTATAGATGAAAACATCATTTTTGCAGGAACTGATGATGGCATCATTCAATACACTAAAAACGGAGGAAATACTTGGACCAAAATGCTTGTTAGCAGTTTACCTGGAGTACCAGCTACCGCTTTTGTAAACGATATAAAAACTGATTTGCATAATGCTGAAATTATTTACATTGCCCTTGATAATTCTAAATTTGGAGACTACAAGCCTTATTTATCTAAAAGCACAAATGGTGGTAAAACATGGATATCCATTACAAATGGTATTCCAGATAACGCTTTAGTTTGGAGGATTGTTCAAGACCATATAAATCCTAATTTATTGTTTTTAGGTACCGAATACGGCATTTATGCTTCTATAAATCAAGGTGAAAACTGGATGAAATTTTCTCAAGGATTACCAACTATAGCCGTTAAAGATTTAGCAATTCAAAAAAGAGAAAACGACTTAGTTGCAGCTACTTTTGGTCGTGGTTTTTATGTATTGGATGATTATAGCGCCCTTAGAGAAGTTAATGAAACATCTATTTCAAAAGCACAATTGTTTAAACCTAGAAAAGCATTACAATATGAGCCCACAAGCGGAGGCACTTCTAGCCAAGGTAGTGGCCATTACACTGCTAGCAACCCTGATTTTGGAGCTCTATTTACTTATTATCTTCCAGAAGGTTATAACAGTGAAAAAGCAAAAAGGAAAAAAACAGAAAAAACACTTAAAAAAGAAAACAAAAATATTCCTTTCCCAGGTTGGGATACTTTAGACCAAGAAAATAATGAACAAGAAGCTACGATTAACTTTGTTATTAAAGATGACGAAGGCTCCTTTGTAGATAAAATTAGTGGCCCATACAAAAAAGGCATCAATCGTACCACATGGAATTTAAAACGACAAATAATAGCATCTGTTGAGCTAGACAACATAAATAACCCTTCTTCTTTAAACGTTTTTGTAAACTCAGGCATTTACAACGTAACTATGTTTGAAGATGTTGCTGGTAAAGTATCACAATTAGGAAACACCCAATATTTTGAGGTAGAGCGCATCAGGCAAAATGTGCTTGAAAATCCTAATAAAAATAACATAGATACCTATATACAAGATTTAACAGCACTTAAGCTAGATGTTAACACCTTAAACAATCGTTTTAATAACGCTTCTAAAAAAGCGCTTGCATTTAATAAGGCTCTTGCATATGTAACCAAAGACCCAGGAACCTTAGAAATAGAAATAAATAAACTTTTAAAAACGATGCATAGTTTAAAACAATTATTAAATGGATATGCGTCAAAAGAAGAAGTTGGTGAAAAAGATATTCCTACTTTAAGTTCTAGAATTTCTGTGGCACAAACAGGATTAAACAGAGGCACCTATGGCCCTACTAAGATGCATATGGAAAGTTATGAAATGGCTAAAGGACTTTATAATAGATTAAAACCTAAAATGGATAACTTTATTGATATCGATATTCCAAAAGTAGAAAAACTTTTGACAGAAGCTGGTGTCCCGCTTATAATATTAGATTAACTAAAATAAACCAGTTCTACTAAGACAGGAAAGCTAAATATTTTTTGAATGCCTTTTGCTCTCTTCTTTAGACCTGAGTTTGAATAAATCTCTGAGGAACTCTAAAACAATAAATCCTATGTAAATTTAATTACATAGGATTTATTATTATTATTAAGGATAAAAAGAAATTGCAACTATTTATGCACCGCACTTTGTGTACAAGGGCAGTTACTTATACCTCGTAAAAAGTCTAAACCAATAGTGATTACATGAGTTCCTGAATTATAACTCGACAAATCGTTCATGGTTACTTGATAGGCATAACCGAAATAGAAATTTGATTTTTTAAAGCCTGCCATAGGCCCCAGGTTTAATGGTTTAAAAAATTGGTCGTTAAGGAAACGGTATGATATACCTGCCCAGAAGTAATCTTCATTTTTGTTAAACTTTCGGTATTTAAAATTTAAATCGGTGCTAGATCGCTTGTCGCTAGTAAACATTTGATAATAGACAGACGGTTCAAATTCTACATTTTTTTTAGTTGGGCTTCTAAATATATACCCTGAATAAATCTGATAATTCAAAAGTAATTGGGGTTCATTTTGAACCAGTAATTCATCCAATTTTTTCTCCAAAATATTATTGGCATTAAAACTGAAAAAGAATCCTTTATTTCTATACAGAACACCCGCATCAAAATTGTTATTGGAATTACTTCTATCATCTGTAATACTTGGATCTGAAATGGGCTGTTGATTAGTGCCATTATTGAATTTACTAATGTCGAATCTAATATTATTAAAGTTATAAGATATTCCAAACGACAAATACTGTTTAGAATAATAATCTAAAACAAGGTGATGGGCAAACGAAAATTTAGCTCCAGATTGTAAGGTGTTTCCATTTCGGTCATTATAAAACGAAACCCCAATACCTGTGCGGTCTGCAATTCTAAAATCGGCATACACTGATTGATTATCTGGCGCATCCTTAATACCTACCCATTGGGTTAAGCCGTTGGCCCTTATTTTTAAATTATCACCAATTCCTGCATAGGTTGGAGACACCACAAAATTATTATCTGCTAATTGTTGAGTAAAAACTGGCAAGTTTAACTCTTGACAAAAACTATACGTCGTTGTTAAAAGAAGCAGGTATATAATTAATTTTTGCATCTGAATATTTTTAAAATTACCAATCATAATCACTTTGTTTATTTATCTGTAAAGTGTAAAATGACCGACAAAACTTCGATTGTCTTTCTTATCATTTAATAGTACAACATACCAGTAATCTCCTGAAGGAAGTTCTCTTCCTTGGTATGTACCATCCCATTTTTCGCCTATGCGAAGGGTTGCTATTTTTCGACCATATCGGTCAAAAATATCGAACGTAATATCTTTATATTGTGTAGCACATCCTGGTCCCCATCCATCATTATTACCATCTCCATCAGGCGTGAAGTAATTTGGAATACATACATCAATATAGTCAAAATACTTAGTTGCTGTGGCAAAGCAACCATTACTATCTGTAACGGTCACCGTATAATCTCCAGATTTATAAATAATAAAGGTGCTAGTACTTCCATAATCTTCGTTATTAAGAGTATATTGATAGCCTCCTGAACCACCAGAAGCAACGGCTACAATTTCATTCAACCCGCCATCATTAAGCACAAGTGTTAATGGTGTGTATGTTGAAATATCAAAATTATTGGTTCTTTGTATACATCCATTGGTGTGTCTTACATCAATAAAATGGTTTAATCCAGGAGCTACATTTGTAAATATATTACTCGTTTGATAGGGACCACCGTCTAAAGAATAATCTAAATCTGTAAGGTTTGTGATACCGGCGTCTACAGTTACGGTTACAGAATTGGTTGAGGCATTAGCTGAACAGCCATATTCAACAGTTACTATTGGTTCAATTTTTACAGATTCTGGGAATGTGATATTCCATTCCGATTCACAACCTAAAGCATCACGAACAAAAACTATATGATCATCACCAGCTATTCCTAAAAAATCGAATTGGGTTTGTGTTAAAGTTCCTGTGGTGTATGTACCATTTACATCATCTAAAGCTACACTATAAGGAAGTGTTCCACCAGAAATATCAATACTAAACTCACCATCTAAATCTCCCTCGCAAACCTCAGGAATTATAGAACTTGGTACAATCATAATAATTACTGGATTCGGTTCAGTTATTGTAAAATCAAAAATTATAAAACAACCTAATTCATCCTGAGCCATCGCCTGATAATTTCCAGGAGTAAGATTTTCGAATAAAGGCGTGTCGAAAAACTGATCTAATCGTGGAGAAATAGCGTATTTAATAGTGCCTGTTCCACCAGTTGCATTAATTTGTAAAGAACCATTATTATTTCCTGGACAGGTTACATTAGCCACTGTAAAATTCACTGCCAATACATTGGTTGGTTCTGTAATTGTAATAACAGAAGAAGTGGTTAAACAATCTCCACTATCCACATGTACCTGATAGGAGCCTGCAGGAAGATTTGTAAATACCCCAGGGCTATTCTGAGTTGTTGGAATTGCAGTTCCAAAAGTATCCTGCAAAGTGTAAACATAACTTCCTAATCCTCCTTGAGCCGCTGCTATTATTGAACCTGTAGAATCGCCATTACAATTTATGGTAGCATTGGTAACATCTAAATTAATAATTAATACTGGAAGTGGATCTATCTTAATTTGATTGGAAACATTCGCTATACAACCATTAGCATCTCGAACATAATACACATATGTACCATTTGAAACCGGGAAGGTAATAGACGATGCAAACGAACCTAAAACCGTGGCAAAAGTTGATGAATCACTATAGGTATAAAGCCCTGCTCCTCCTGTTGCATTTAAGGTAAGTGTAGTACTTGTTAAACAGGTTTGTGAAGTTTCTTTTACTAAAGTAGCTTGTACCTTAGTTGGTTCATTTATAATAATATTTGGTGAATTAAACGAACAATTATATCCATCGGTTACAACAACATTATAAGTTCCGGCGCCTAAACCTGCAAACACAGTAGAACTTTGAGGTCCTGATGAAGTTACAGTAGGCGAAACCATGTTAAGGGTATACGAATAATTACTTCCTTGGCCACCAGTTACGTTACTCACTGTTATAGTGGCGTTTGTATCACCAAAACAAGATAATAATGAGGTGCTTGCAGTAAACGTTGCATTTATTGGTGTTGGAATATTCAATGTTACATTACTAGAAGCTATACATCCTGCCGCATCTCGAACATTAACTGTATAAAGGCCTGCTGCTAAATTTATAAAAGTTCCATTTGAAGAATACGCTACATTAGTTACTCCTGTTAATTCATATTCATAAGTACCCCAACCACCATTGGCTATTGCGGTTATAGTTCCTTTATTATTATCACAAGTTACATTTGAAGTTTCTGTTGCAAGAACGGCTAATGAAGATGGAGGTGTGGCAATAGCAACCACATTAGATGTGGTAGCACAAAACGGACTCGCTGTTTCATTTACAACTACGGTATAATTACCCGCTATCATGCCTGTAATAAGTTGAGGGTCTGTTGATGTATTTGCTGGAACAACACCACTTACCGAAGTTCCTAAACTATCAAACACTTCATAAGTATATGCGCCAGTATATCCGCTTACATTAAGTTGAAATTCGCCGTTATTATCTCCAAAACAAGTAACTGCTGTTGTTGGAGTCACAATCGCTGTTGGAGGTGTAGCAACTGGCATTACTATGGATACATCTTCAGTACACAGGGTGTTTACATCTGTTATTGTAACTGTATAAGTTCCTGATGGAACACCTGAAAACACATTACCAGCTAAAGTTATGGATGCTGGATTTGGACTGATACTATATAAGTAAGTACCTGTTCCTCCAGAACCTGTTATTGCTACCACGCCATCATCATCATTACATGTTGGTAATGCATTTACAAATGGTGTCAATCCTAAAATTGGTGCGATATCTGCGGTCACTAAATTTCCACAACTATTAAAATCTCGAACCTCAACAGTATGATTTCCAGATGATAAATTTGTTATAGTGAAAGGAGCAACTCGAGTTTGAAAAGCACCTCCGTCAATACTATAACTATAAGGCGGTATTCCTGAAGTTATTAAAGTAACATCAATTGCAAAATCACCTTCGTTTACGGAACATTGATTGTTAACAGATGCTGTAATTATAGGTACAGGGTCTGATGGTAATACTAATACTGGGGTTGATTTTATACAACCATAAGCATCTTTAACATGTATATAATAACTATTAGCATTCATATTAAAATTATTAGCAGTTGCCCACGATGGATCTGTTGCTAATGGAGGAATTGCCGATGTTGTTATTTGATACAAATACGGAGCGGTACCATCTTTTGCAATAGCACTAATAACTCCTGAATTTGGATTACAATTAGCATTTTTGGTAACCGAAGCTGTAATACTTAAATCGATTGCAGATTCTGTAATATTGAAATTTGTGGTTACCACACTACAGCCTGCATTTGTTGCTCCGGCATTCTCTGTTATTAAGACAAAATAATTACCAAATGGTAATGTCCCAAAGTTAGACACTGTTAACGTGCCGTTTCCTGGAATTGTACCTACTCCTGCTAAGCCAGTTGTTGTCAATGATTGTGAATTAAATATTTCATAAGTAACATCAGTAGTAGTTGGGTAAATACTTGTTATATCAAAACTCACATTTCCATCGGCACTTCCTTTACATGTAATATTATTTAAAATTACGGCATTGGCAAGTAATGTTGAATTAGTTGGAATGGGCAAGGTTGATGTTTCATAATAATAACAACCTGTTGATTCGTCAAAAACAATAAAAGTATAAGTAACTCCTGGTAATAAATTGGTGAACGTGGTTTGCTTACTTAAAGGCGCATCCTCATCCTGCCAAGGAAAAGCAGTTGGAGACGTATAAACCATTCCAGGCCCTGTGTAAATAGCAAAATGGAATGGCCCCGTACTAGGAAGTGCCGACCCTACTTCAACCAAAGCAGAACCTCCAGTTGAACAATCAGCTGGCGGTGAAGACACATTTATATGGAGATGATCTGGCGGGGATGCCACTAAAACATCTTGAATTAATACAGAACATCCATTGGCATCAACCACATTAATTTGATACAATCCAAAATCAACCACATCAAAAGTTGTAGATGTTGATCCCGTTGCATTTAGCTCGAAATCTGAATACCCATTTGTACCAGTTACAAAATAATCATAGGGAGCGGTTCCACCGGTAACACTATCAACAATTACAGAGCCCTTAGATACTCCAAAAGCAGTACAAGTGATATCAACAGCATGATAAATAACATTAATTGGAGTTGGTTCAGTAATAGTAATAATCTCTGTATCTGTACATGATTTTGAATCTGTTAAAGTAACGGTATAATTACCTGCTGGCAAACCAGTTGTTTGAGTTCCGTAATTTGTACTAGTTGAATCATTATTTACATTGATTGTAAACGGAGGTGTTCCAACAGCCGTATTGATAGTAATCTGAATAGACCCATTCGATTCGCCATTACATAAATTTGGAGTAGATGCTATTGAACTTATTTCTGGTAATGAAATAGCATTAACAGTATGTATTCCAGACAATGCAGTACAGCCATTTGAATCTGTAATTTGAAATTGATAGGTTCCAGTAGTTCCAGCTATATATGTAAATGGCGTACCAGTTGCGCCTAAGGAAGTATACCCCCCACCATTTATAGATACTGCATAAGTAAATGGAGCAACCCCACCCGAAATAGTTCCCGTAATAGTAGCATTTGGTGATGCAGTACAATCTAAATCTTTAGTTAAAACAGAACTTACCGAAATTGGAGGTAAAGGTACTATAGTATAAGACTCACTATAAACACAATTATTTGCATCTCGCACTTGGAAAGTATAGGTGTTTGGGGATAATCCTGAAAATATATTTGAAGCTTGATATCCTGTAGCAGAAGCTGCTGGAGCAATTATTTGGTATTCTAATACACCTGTACCCCCTGTTACGGAAATGGTAACATCAGAAGTATTTGCTGGACAAGTTAATGGCGTACTGGCAAAAGTTAAATCTGTTGGTGGATTTAATGGGTCAATTGTTATTGGAGCCGTTATAAAGGTACATCCGCTTGCATCTCTTATTGTAACGGCATAAGTGCTATTTGTTAATCCTGTAAACGTTAATCCTGCTTGAAATGTAATTCCATCCAAACTATAAGTATAGGGAGCAGTCCCACCTGAAACTCCTGAAACTGTAATAGTTCCATTAGCAATACAGGTATAAGGCGCTGTTAAAGTTACAGTTCCAGTAATACTAGGTGGTACTAAAATGGAAATTGGTTGCGGAGTTGAAACACATACATCTGTACCAAAAGTATACTGAACTACCACATCATAAATTCCAGATGCAAGTCCAGTAAATACTGGTGAATTAAAAAATGTTACACCATTGTCTATACTGTATTGAAGACTATTTCCGTTTGCATTGGTTACATTAATAGTGATCGTTCCGTTAGCATCAGTGTCTGTACATACAACATCCGTTTTAGTTACATTAAAATCTGGAGCAGGTATTGCATTAACGATTATTGATGTATCGGCAGAACAGTTATTGGAATCTACAACCGTAATATTATAAACTCCAGACGTTGTTACCGTAATTATAGGTGTCGATTGAAAAACAGTTGTACTATTAACAAAATAATAATAGGGTGGTGTACCTCCTACTGGATAAACCGTTATTTCACCATCGGTGCATGTTAATGGTTTTGTAAGGGCAGAAGTAGCTGTTAACAAAGGGGGATCAATTATTACGATATCTCCTGAAAAAGTACAACCATCTTCTGTTGAAATATTCACGGTATATGTCCCCGGATTTAAATCGGCAAAAGTATAATCACTTTCTATGATAGGACCTACACTATTAATTAATGTTGCTCCCTGATAAATGGAGTAATAGTATTGTGGACGAACATCATTTGCTGCCAATACAACACTTCCTTTTTCACCATTACAATATGGTTGTGTTATAATGGTTGAAACGGTAAAATCTCTTTGTCTTATTTGAACATCTGGAACAGAGAATATACAAGGATTTGGTGTTACCCCTATTTGTCTTACATAAACAGAATAAATGTTTGGTGTTACAATAGAAAACACATTGCTTGGTTGATAGTTTACACCATCAATACTATATTCATAACCACTGGGCACACCTCCTACTACAATTTCACCTGGAGTTGTACAGAAAATATCTCTTGATGTTACGGTTGGTATTAATAAGTTTTCATAGACATTGAAGTAAAACTGATTAAAACAGCCTCCTGTATAATTTAAGGTCAATCTATATTGACCAGCAGTATCCACTATAAAATTTGGTCCAGTTTGAACCTGATTCCATGTACAAGATGCATTTTCATTGGCACAATCAATATCTACCACTGCTGCACAGCTACCTTCATTTAATTTTTCCCATATCATGGAAGAAGTATCTGAAATATTTGTTTGAATATTTCTAGAGTCATTAGCACCACATAAGAAAAAGTTAGGTAATAATTTTCCATCATTAGGACAGGTAACTACTTGATCTGCAAATGGAATTAAAGGATTTGTAACGTTCGCACCGAAAGTAATAACATTAAATTCTTGAGCGGTGGATTGACAAGGGGCTATAGCTGTGTTTTGGACATAATATGTTCCTACACTTGTAACTGTTATAGATTGAGTTGTTCCTATAACGGGAGTTCCTGTAGGACTAGTTGACCATGAATAAGCATCATACCCATTTCCTGCTGTTAATACCGTGCTAGCACCACAAAGAATTACGTTTTCAATAAACGTACAGTTAATATCAGCTAAAAAATTAGTGGCCGATGGTGTTAATAAACAACCTGTATTAGTACTAAAACTGGGGTCATCTGAAATAGTGAACGTCGGATTTAGAGTGCCGTTATAAGTTGCAAATGCCTGATTGCTAATAATATTAGAACATGCATCACTTAATAAACTACAAGTTGACACAACAGTTACCTTAAATCTAATTTCTTGTACAGGGTCATTCTCTTCGACCACGGAATTATCAATGCTAAAAATAAGTTCTCTAGTTACTGGATTGTAACTTTGTACAGTAACACCTGGAGGCAATAACCCCATATCTGATGGATAATTAAATACGATATTTGTTGGAAGAATATCTCTAATAGTTAGATTGGTAGCATCATCATTCCCGTTATTTTGAAAGCCAATGACATAATTCAATTCATCCCCAAGATTTACTAATTGCCCTCCAATATCATTACCTAATACGTCTTCAACTATTTTAGTAAGCACTATATTTGGTTCAATAATTTCAACAGCCAAAGCGAAAAAATATTGAAAATAAGTATCCTGACTGGTTTCTAAACGTACGGTTGCAGATGTTGCATTATTTGTGATAACAGTATTGGCTGGATTTGGAACCACCATGACTCCTGTATCAAAACCTAAAGTATTTGTACTATTAGGATTTCTATTGTTAACAGGCAAAGCACTTAATTGTGTTACTGAGCTATTAAAAAAGTTACCAACGAGTCGATCAGCAGTTGATAGGCTTACTCCATTAAGCAATAAGCGGTCTCCTTGAATTGGGCTATCGCCTTCTAAAGTTGCAAAAGCAAAATTTGCTCTTACGGGAGCAGGGGCAGGAACGGTTCTGAATCCTGAAACTGGAATATCCAATACAGGGTTACCACCAGCTACACTTATAGCACTGAAACCATCAAAACTTGTAATAGATTTACCAGGTATGGTAGGGTCTTCATACACTATAAAAAGAGACCATCCTGCTGAATATCCTGTACCATTATAAGGATTAAAAGCACCTGTTTCGCCTTGTGCACTAGAGACATTAGCTACCGAGTATGTTCCCAAATCAGTTCCTAAACCTGCAACTATTGATGTTACATCTGCATAACAGGCATACGAAAAACTATTGCCGCCATCTACAGAAGTACCATTAGCATCAAATATAACTGTCCCAACAACATCATTATATCCACCCGTAGGCCCCTTAAACTTTACATTAGTAATAGATTCTGCTCCACCAGTTACAGCCCCCCAATATAAACCAGCATGAATAATTCGATAACAACCAGGGTTAGCGATCCCCAAATCAGCGCTAGATGAACTAAAGGTTGTTGGATCTCCATCAATATCAATATATCTCATATCAACATTATGATTATATACTGTATTGTCATTAAATGCATTGTTATCAGGTCCTAAAATATTATTACCAATCAAGACAATGTCTCCTTTTAAATCTTGATTAAACCTAGGTGTAAAGGGTACATAATTTTGAGCTAGAGAATTTAAACTCAAAAATAATGTCAAAAAAACAAGTCCATATTTTAAAAAAGCAGGTTTTTTCATGGGGGCTGTATTTAGTATTTCTTTTATACTTGGGGGCGTTTAAAAGAAATATTTCTCGTTATTATTACATTAAAAAATTTAAACATTTGTAAGTATATTATTTCTAATAAAACATTCATCGTAGTTTATAGTTTTTAATCGCTATAAATATCGTGATTTTTTTTGTTAAATAAACAAGAAATACAATAATTTACGTTGTTAATCGTTAAATACGTCCTTTTGTCTTGTGTTTATAATTTTAATGTAGTTTTTTAAATACAAATATTTAGCCTAGCCTCTATAATAAGATAATAGCTATCTATCTTGATTATGTCAAAATTTTTGATTTGTAATAAATCTTAAATGGAACAATTGAAGATTATGGTAGAAATTCACCTTGTTGGTAATAAAAATTTAAGCGATAAAAGGAGTGTTAATTATAAAATATCAATTGCCCCAAATTGAAAACTAACTGATTTCTAGTTTTTAATTTTCAATCTTAACCATAGACATTTTACCATTGTAAGGCGTGCTTCCTTTTGCTTCTATTGCTTTTTGAGCTTCTCCTATGCTGTCAAATTTTTCGTAATAAATATAATATTTACTGGTATTTACATCATAAAAGAAATTAACCTTAGCTTGTCCAGAAGCTACTGTTTTTGTTAAAAAATCATCTCTTTTGGCAACATCATTATGTACTGCTAGCACTAAATAATAACCGCTTTCTACGTTTTTAATACCTTTTACTATTTGAATATTACTTTGCTCCTCACCAAAATCAAAATCTTCAGCTTTAAGAGGAACTGTGCTTAAAGGAGTGTTTTGTTTTATTATATTTAATATTGCTCTGTCTTTAATAAATCTATCTTGTTCATTATCATAAGCAGCTCGTTTAATTCTTCGTTTTCTTTCAATTTCTGTAGCTTTTCTAATTTCATCTAGTTCAGACACTAAACTTGCTTTTGAACGTTTGGTTTTAGATTGTTCTTTCTTAAATATTTGTATCTCATTTAGATAAATCATATTTATTGAATCTTCTGTACTAGGAACATTTTTTAGTCTTTCATTATATAGATTTTCTAATTCAATAATTTTTATGTCTTGAGCGTTTATGACATCATCAATCTGAACTTTTAAAGATTCTAATGCCACGTTTTCAGCTGTTACACTTTTAAAAGGCTTTGGTTCTGTAAAAACACCTTGTTCACTTAAGTCATTCTCTTCTTTTAAATCTTTAAGGTCTTTTGCTTTAACAGCAACCGTTTCAATCAATCTTGCCAATAATTGTTGTTGTTCTATTTTAGAACCTTCAGCAATTTTTGTTAGATTATTTATCGATTTAATAGTCTCATCAGCTAGTTCTGCTTTTGGTTTAGCATTTGCAGATTCAGCTGCTAACTTCGCTTTAGCTTCTAAAGCTAGTTGAATTCTAATTTCTTCATCTGCTTTCGCTTTTGCTTCTTCTGCAACCAATTTAGCTTTTGCTTCGGCATCTGCTCTAACTTTTGCTTCCGCAGCTAATCTAATTCTAGTATTCTCTTCTGCCTTTGCTTTTGATTCTTCTATAGCCAACTTCGCTTTTGCTTCGGCATCTGCTTTAACTTTTGCTTCCGCGGCTAATTTAATTCTTGTATTCTCTTCTGCCTTTGCTTTTGATTCCTCTATAGCCAACTTCGCTTTAGCTTCGGCATCTGCTTTAACTTTTGCTTCCGCAGCTAATCTAATTCTAGTATTCTCTTCTGCCTTTGCTTTTGATTCTTCTATAGCCAACTTCGCTTTAGCTTCGGCATCTGCTCTAACTTTTGCTTCCGCGGCTAATTTAATTCTTGTATTCTCTTCTGCCTTTGCTTTTGATTCTTCTATAGTCAACTTCGCTTTAGCTTCGGCATCTGCTCTTGCCTGTGTTTCCGCAGACAATTTAGTTTTAGCTTCGGAGTCTCCTTTAACTTTTGCTTCCTCAGCCAATTTAATTCTAGTATTTTCTTCTGATTTTACTTTTGCATTTTCAGCAGCTAATTTTATACGCTCTGCTGCTAAATTCGCTCTAGCCTCGGCATCAACTTTAGCTTTTTCTTGGGCTGCTAACTTAGCGCCGGCATCTCTGGCAGGTTTTTTAGAATTATTTTTTCGTTTTACAATAGGTCGTTTTACATTTTTACTGGGTTGAATTAAAGCCCCTTCATCATAATCGTCACTATAAATATATCTTTGGTTCTTTCTAAATTTGTAAGCCAAAGTGATTTCGTGAGAATTTCCAAAGTTTGATAAATCCCCCATGGCCTTTTCAAAATTATACTCGATAGCAATTTGATTACTAATATTTAAACCTATTCCGCCAGATACCCCATAAACCGCGTTATATCCTACTTGTGCCCATACCCCTTTTGGTATAGAAAACATCATAACACCCGAAATAATGGTTTCTTCTTTACTAAATTCCGACCTGATTAAACCAGAAAATTTACTTTCATCGAAAAACCCACGGTTATCTATATATCCTGTATACATAGCATGGGCTTGAATACTTTGATTAGGATTATCCTTAATTAGTGTAGATGTTTTTAAATTATATAGAACCATATTATTTAAAGACAAACCAAAATCTAGAAAAGTTGTTCCGTAATTTATTCCAGGATTTATAGTAATTAAAGAATTAGAAGGTATATTATCTAAAGATGGGTCTTGAAAATTTGTTATAACATTTGCTTGGTTAATGCCACTTTTGTAAAAACCTAAATTCAAACCAAAAGTTAAATTACTATTTCTATCAAGAACAACGTTATGAGCGTAATTCAAAACACCCCCAAAGGTTGTTAAAACACCATAATTTTGTTGAAATAATCCAATACCAACTCCTACATTTTCACTAAATCTACCCGAATAACTAAATAGGTAGGTTTGTGGAGCATCATCAAATTGAACCCATTGTTTTTTATTGGTGAAGCTAATATATTTGTTTTGCTCTTTTACAAAACTAAAGGTTGGATTAACAACATATTTATTAAATTTCAACGAATTTCTTACAGGTAATGCAAACGAAACAACCCCATCTTGTGAATGGGACAGCTGCATAAAACAGAAAAATAGAACTATATGTAATAGATAGTTTTTCATTTCATTTGACTACTGTGATGGAGCCCTTTTTTATTTTGTTATTTTGTGCTGTTATTACGTAATAATAAACAGGGTTTATTTCGTTAAAATTAATTTGATTCTCTGGCCAATTGTTTTGATAATTATTTGTTTGAAAAACTACTTTTCCTTGGGAACTCATAATTATCACTTCTGTATTGGTTCCGTTTACATATTCTTTTGGGATAATCCAAGTGTCATTTATTCCATCTCCATTGGGACTTATTAAATTAGGAATTTTATCAACATCAGGAAACGGTTCACTCACCGAAAAAAGATGTTCATTAGTTGCAAGACAACCAGTCGTTTGCTTAATTTCAACTTTATAACTTCCAAGTTGTACTACTTCATAACTATTACCAGTAGCACCAGAAATTAAATCTTCGTTGAAATACCATTTAAATTCCGGATTACTTGCTGTTGTAGTCACAGTGACAACCAAAGTTTCGCCTGATTGGATGGTATTTATCTCTGAAACATCAACTCTGCTATCAAACCCATTACTTACAAGATTGATAGATGCATTTGAAACACAACCACCTAAATCAACAGTTACATCATAAGTTCCCGCCTCATTTGTTTGATACATTTGATCTACAGCCCCAGAAATTTCAACGCCATCTTTAAACCATTTATAACCACTGCCGTTAATAGCGCTTAAAGTTGTTGCGCCTTCACCTACACAATACGGATTACCAAGACTAGAACTTATACCCGAAGTATTACCTGAACTTGATTCACTTACCGTAACACGATTTGAATACGAATTTGATGTACATGTACCATAATTTGTTTCAACAAAATAAGTTCCTGGTTGGTTTATGGATAATGTTGAACCAGAAGCTACAAAAACAGAGGTTGTAGGACTTGTTTCTTTATACCAATTAAAAGTAAGTGAAGGATATATTAATGGCGAATCATTAGACCCAGAACCTGGATTATCAATAGTTAACAGATAACTTCCACCAGCACAAAAAGCTCCTGTTGAAATTAAATTATTGATCGAGAATGGTGTGTCTTGAATTTTATAATATGCTGCAAAAGCGACCGAATTACTACTTGTTGCTGCAGGCGCTGTGCTTCTTATTCTAAGTTTATATGCTTCGCCGGAAATAGTTGTTGGTACAGAAAAACTTAAGGTTGCGGGTGAAACTGTAACAGCACCAACACTTGAAGTATAAATTATTATAGCACTTGAAAAACTTCCAGTAGCATCGGAAAGTTCTATTTTAAACTGATTTGTGGCGCTTAATGCGGACTCTGGAGAAAACGTAAAAGATACATTATAGCTGTTAAACGAAGGACCAGCGCATGCTTGACTAAATCCTAAACTAGGTGCGCCAATTACAACTTGAGCACTTAAGTTTTCAATTAAACATAAAAAAACAAAAATTAAAATAGTCAAGTTCCTCATCCGATATTTTACTTTTCTAGTGAATAAAACTTCTAGAAACAATTACTATTTTAAACGCCTGTTAGAATTTTAAACCCCGTATATAATAATTGTCGGTTTAATTTAAAAATTTCCTCAAAGCTCATAGAGAGTTTAAAGGAAAGTAAAAAACTATAGCTGTTTTATTAGTCTAATAATTACGATTCCATTTTTTAATCTCGATCAATATCATTAGATGCCATTATTTTATTGATTCGTAATCTAAAATCAGGTCTTTTATCGTTTCCTATATCAATAAACGTTTCTGAATTATCGCTTTTAGAATACACATTAAAAAAGGCACTGTTTCCATACCAGTTTTCTAAATCTTCATTATTCGAATCATTCTCAACAAATATATTTCCATTGCAATTATTAAAATACATGGAATTAAATTTAATTTTTTCTAAATTCTCATTGTTCACAACAATCTTATCTTCCAATATCACTGCCGGATTAAAACCTGAAATAACACTTCTATTCATATCAAACATGGCATTCTGACCTACATATACAGCTTCCTTAACTAATCCCATTTCAATATCAGATTTCAAATTTTGGCTATCATTCATTAAGGTTAAATTTTTTACTAAAACAGATGTTCCATCTTTTGTGAAATCCACTTCTTCTTTTTTGTCGTACGAAGTAATTTGCAAACATCTTGAGCCATTTCTACTTGAAATATATGGAGACCGTACGGCTAAAGAATTAAACAATTGAGATTTTGCTCCAAAATTAAATTTGAAATCGTTGCAGTTTGTTCTATAAGAAACAGCTTTATATAAATTAACTTCTCCTCCCCATATTTCAAATGAGTCACCGGCAGAATAACTTACCATAATATTTTCTAGTATGGTTTTGTTTCCTACTCCAGCTAAAAACAACGCACTAAAATTAGTTCCTGTTTTCAATCTTTTTCCAGCATATTCAATTCTTACAAATCGTAAAATTCCAGAATTACTATTAGCATTTGAACCTCCAAAATTGGTATTCCCATAGGTAGAAGAATCGAGATTTGAATGATACGATGCCACAGAACCATTTCCGAATTTATTGGTTGAAGCATCTCCAAGAACAAATAATCCTCCCCAATCACCTGCTCTTTTAACACTTCTGTTAGATGTAAAAACAATAGGGTCGGTTTCTAAGCCATCTGCTATAATAGTTGATCCACTTGCAATAGTAAGCGATGCTTTAGATTCGTAATCGCCAATAATTACAGTGCCGGCTTCAATAGTTAAAGTTGCTTTGTTTGTTACAAATACACTTCCTACCAACATGTAAATATATCTCTTAGATAATTTGGTATCTTTAGTAATATTGCCTGTTAATATTTGTGTAGCTTCCCCATAATCTACCTCATGAGGATGGAACTCCGTCCAATTATTTAGCCAGTTGTTACTACCCACAATTCCTTTTTCTTGTTGAGCTGAGATATTCCCAATTATCAGTAGAAATACCCATATGATTTGAGCAAAGTTTTTCATAATATAAAATTAAATGTTATTATTCTGTCAGAATATATTCAAATTTACAATTAAATCGATTAAAACACAAATTTATTCGATGAAATACATTTTTTTATGTTAATTATTTTATCCGCCTCTTTGTTGTTAAATGTGATAATAGAATACTCTTTCAATTATCAAAATTTATAAATATCCTTTTCAAGTACATAAAATTTAAAAAAAATATTACATAAGGATTTCGAAACTATTCAAGAAATTGATAAAAAAGGAGCATAATGACCTTATATTTTTATTTATAAAATTCATGCTTTTTTAAAAAACAATAATTTATTGGAAGTTTCTACAGGACAAATAAAATTAACCAATAAAAAAGCAGCAACAAGTATTTGTTATTTTAACATATATCAAAATAAAAATTAATGAAATTCGCTGTAAACATGGAGCGCTTTCATAGTTTCTTCGTAAAACAAAATAGCTGCAATTAAGTTACCTTTATCTGAGTACGGTAACATTTTTTCTTGAAATTCTAAAGTGGCCTTAAGGTATGTCTCTGAGTTTTCAAACTGATTCTCTAAAGTCTTTTTATTATCATTATTATCAGGTATACCTAAATCATTCATAGTAACTCCAGGCATCCTCGCAAAAGCTATGTATGGCAATGTTTTAGTAAGACTTTCTATCCGTTCAATGTACAGTACTAATAACTCGCCTTTCTGCATAAGCTCTAACTCCTCCTTATCATGATATTTCTTTATAGCTACTTTGGAACTAATAATACTTTTAGGCTCATTCTTTTTTTGGGCAAAACCAATACCTACAATGAACAAAAAGCTAATACTACAAAATATAATTTTAATTTTCATGTCTTAGATTTAGAGATTAAAAAAACAAATTTATGTAATTAAACGTAAAAAACAAGCATTTTATCGTATTTTTTAATAAAAAAAATACGATTTTGTATTTTTTGTAAGATTTATACTAATTTATGACACTTTGACTTCACTTAATAAAAATTTATTTATTTCACATATAAGGTCTACTATTTAAAAACATAGGCTATTTTGATCTTAAATAAAAAAACCCGTAAACATTACATTTACAGGATTTTTATTAATTTAAATTAGTAACTATTATTCTGATTCAGTTTCAACAACAGTTTTATTCGGCGTATGTAAATACATCATTAAACCAGTAAAATCTCCATAAACTTGCTGATACATAATTTTACCTTCTGCATCAAAATCAAAAGATTCATAAAGTTTAATAACACCTATTTTTGCTGGCGTAGAATCTGTTGCGGTTAAGGTTACTTCCCAATCGCTGTAATGTCTTACTGATCCATCCACTTTTTTAGTTACTGTATTTACACCAGGTAATAGCTCCGGAGGACTTGCTAATAATTTAAAATCATAATTTTTCCACATCATTTTATCATTTTCAATCATTTCATCAAGACTAACAGAATCCTTTGGAGCTCCAAAACCTGTTTCTCTCATAACAAAATTTTCAGCATACTGTGAATAATCTAAATTTTCGTTTTGCCAACCCTCTAAATTAGCTAATACCGTTTGAGAGTTTTTATCAAATGCTTCTTGAGCAGAATTATCGGGTTTAGACTGGCACGCCATAAACAATAACGATAAACAAATAATAGAATAAATGGTTTTCATATTTAATATTTTAGTTAGTGGTAAGACATAAAATTACAAAAAAAAACCTGTAAATCAAATATTTACAGGTTTTAAATTATTTAGAATAATATATAATATTCTTACATGAAGTTTAATTTTATATTGAAATTAGTAATCTTAACCAACTTTTTGTTTTTCCTTCATTTTCTCAAGTAACACCAATTCTTTATGAATTTCTTCTTTTCTTTCATTAAATTTCCTTACTTTTTCATCAATAATTTCTTGATTTTTAATGCTTTCTTGACGCCTTAACTCTTGCTTTTCAAGGTCATGTTTTTTGTCTTTTTTTGCCTTAAATTTTTCCATGGCTACAGAAAAATAAGCAAAGCCATACATACTTATAAACAATAACGCAATTATGCCCAATATCAGGTATCCGTTTTCCATGAAGACTTTATTTATGTATTAATCACAGTAAATATAAAGAAAAGATAAATGTTAAAAAAATAAAAAGGGTAAACTAACTAAAAAAGAAGTCAAACGTAATTTATAGTATAAATAAGACCTTCAATATTAAAATATTAAAGGTCTTATCTCATTAACTAATTAGTTGCTAATTAAAATAACTCAAATTCTATTTTCCACTCATTTTTGGATTATAAACCCAAATTTCGTCCCATGTATTTGTAAAAAGCTGATTCTCCATGTCTAAAAATGCTTGCCAATTTTCTTCGCCATGTACCTTTTCAAAAATCTTTTTAAAATTTCTATCATTATCAAACTCTGCCCAATTTTTGTAAAAGCCAACACCAGCAATATGTCTTCCTAAATCGCCCTGTCTAAACTCATTATAATAAATCCCCCAAGGATTCACACCTTCCATGGCTTTAATAGTTTCACTAATCATTTTATAAAACATATTTATAGAAGATGTACTTTGGCCATCTGCTACTTCAGCATATCTAAAAAACAGAATGGGATACTTAGAATCATCTCCATCTAACATACCTGTATTATTCAACTTATCATCAGCTTTCCAATACTCTACGGTATGCATTTTTTTAATATAAGGCATCACATTGTCTCTCCAATCTTCATCATGCTTTCCTTCACTGGGTCTTGAATCATTATGTTTATACATCATTGGCCCCATCTCCCAAATAATATTCCCTGCATTTGGCCCTGTAGAAATATTATATACAGTTGCTTTATAAGGTCCATCTTTGTGAAAGGTGGCATTATGGTTTCTCATGTTTTCTGACAATACTCTTAATTTTGTATTATCTGGGGTTAACATAATGTCTTCCCACATTTGATAAGATTTGTCATCTTGGGCGTTTATAGTTGGCATGAATCCGAACATCATGGCAACCATAGTGACTACTGAAATTGTTTTTTTAATCATAATTTAATTATTTGGTTGGTTAGTTAACCATACAACTTTTGTATGGTATAGTGCTATTAAAAAATAATCAGGAAAATTATAAGCATATAATAAATAACTATTAAAAAATAGTCATTTAAGATGAAGGATCACCATTTGGAGTTATTCAAATATAATAAATTTTTATATACAATTGAAAATGAATCAATTTTAAACCATAATACAAGGTAATTCCTAAAAAAAAGCCCTCATAATTTGAGAGCTTTTTTAAAATTCATTTTTTTTCAAGAAATCCTTCTCGCCTCCATCTCGATATTCCTCCTTCTAAATCGTAAATTTTAGTGAAGCCCACATTTAAAAAAATTTTAACACTTTTACCACTTCTATTTCCTGATTGGCAATAAACAAAAACCGGTTTTTCTTTGTCCAATATATTAATATCCTTAGAAAAAGAAGATGATAAAAAATCTATGTTTTTAGCATTATTAAGGTGTCCTTCATTAAACTCATTTGGTGTTCGCACATCTATTAATTGCACTGAATCGGTTTCTATTAGTTTTTGCATTTCTTTTGGAGAAATAACTTTTACTTGTTTTTGAGCACCAGATTCTTTACAACCAAACAAGGTGGTGCAAATTATAGTGCAAATTAAAAGACTTTTATATATCATTTTCTTCTTTATTCCAAATCAACTAAATCACCTTCCCACTCTAAAATTCCCCCTCCTAGATTGTATGCATTTTCAAAACCCAATTGGCGCATTATGGCACAAGCTTTTCCACTTCTATTACCAGAACGACAATACACATAATAGTTTTTAGACTTATCAAGTGCTTCTATCTCATCAAGAAATTCTTGACCTTTATAAATATCAATATGGATAGCGTTTGGTATAATACCATCAGCAACCTCAACATCTGTTCTAACATCTATTACCACCGCGTTGGCATCATCTGTCAACTTAAATACCCATTCTTCTTGTGTTAAATCTTCCATTTTTGATTTTTTGTTATGTATTATACAAAATTAATACTTCTAAAATTGATAGACCAAAAAAAACCTGAAGTATTACATTTAAATTTTTCCAAAATTTAAATTGCGGAATAATTACACTTTTATTGAACAACCAATTGCTTTGGTTTCTGTTTGCTCAATGGCTTTTCCGTAAAGCAATGCGTCTACTGCTTTTTCTACATAATGAGTGTTTACGGCGTCGGCATCTTTATAGTTGTCATCTATAGCGCCCATATACTTAACCATATTGCCTTTACTAGTTTTTTGTAATATAAAAATATGAGGTGTTTTAGTGGCTCCAAATTTTGGATATACTTTTTGCTCTTCATCAATTAAATATGGAAATGTAAATCCTTTTTCTTTAGCTCTCTGCTTCATCGCCTCTAAATTATCATCTGGTTTTACAGCTATATTATTTGGCATGATGGCTATTACAGGATAACCTTTTGAAGCATATTTTTTATTTAATGCTATAATTCGGTCTTCATAAGCAACCGCATATGGGCACGTATTACAGGTAAAGGTAATTATGAATCCTTTAGCCTTTTTATAATCTGATAAAGAAACCTTGTTACCATCGATATTTTTAAGTGAAAAATCTTCAGCTACATCTCCTATTTTATATCCTTCATTTATGCGTGTTTTGCTTATGGTGAATGCACTGACACATAATAGAATAAAGCCGGCAGAAATTAACTTAATGGACTTACCCATAATTCTTAATTTAAAAATTGTTTAACTTCATTTTCTAATTCTTCGAATGTAAATGATTTTTCAAAAAATTTACGATCATTATTTTTATAAATAATGGTTGCTGGTAACGACCCAGACCATGCTTTATCTACTTTAGGAATCCAACTATTCATGTGTACATCATCCAAAGCAATCACTTTCGATTTCAATTTTCTATTAGTTATAAATGGTTTCAATTTCGAATCATACAAATGTGGAAAATCTAAGCTCACCAATAAAACTTCTACATTTTTATTAGCATATTCCGTATTAAGCTTTTCAAAATGGGGTAGTTCTTTTATACATGGTGCACACCAAGTTGCCCAAAAATTTATAACGTGTACTTTGTTGTCTTTTTTATTTAAAAAGGGTTCAAATCCAGCAAAATCATATATTTCCAATTCGATTTTCTGAGTTGTAATTTCAGTTTTAATGATTTCTTCTTTAGCAACTATATCATTTTTTTTAGTGTTTTTACAACTTGAAAAACCAATCACAAAAAGCAATAGTAATTTTAATTTCATTTATAATTTTTTAATATTTTCGAAGGCGAAATTTTAGCAAAAATTCAATAGAAGCATAAAAATAATTAATACTTCATATTTATGGTATAGTTTAACATACTTTTATAAAAAAAACAACCCAAAGTATTGTGTAATTATATTTTCATTTCTATATTTGATCAAATTATAATATTATGAACTCAAATTTAAATAATACTTGGTGGTGGAACTTTCGAAACTTAATTTCGTGAAGTAGTCACTTAGTATATTTAAATCTAAAATATCAAAAAGGCTTGTCATTCACGACAAGCCTTTTTTAATTAAAAAAAAATGAAAATATTTAATTTATACACACATTACAAAAAAATTCTGGCAGATACCATTACGCCTGTGAGCATTTATTTAAAAATAAGGGATAAATACCCGAACAGCATACTGCTTGAAAGTAGTGATTATCACGCCAACGATAATACTTTTTCGTATATCTGTTTTAATCCTATAGCGTCTATTAAAGTAGAAAACGAAACTATTATTCAATCATTTCCTGATGGTAGTCAAACTTCAAATCCAATAACAAAAAGCACAAACGTTTCTGAAGAAATTAATCAATTCACCAAACGTTTTAAAATAAATTCTGAAGAAGAATTCAAGTTTATAAACAATGGGGTTTTTGGTTATTTAGCTTATGATGCGGTAAGATATTTTGAGGATATTGAAATTTCAAAAAAGGACAATTCCATAAATATTCCAGACGTTTACTATGCAGTTTATCAAAATATTATCGCCATAAATCATCATAAAAACGAAGCCTATATTTTTGCTCATTGTTTTAATTCTAACCCTAATATCGATGAAATTGATCATTTAATTAAAGTTAAAAATTTTGCGTCTTACACTTTTACATCTAATGGAGAAATTACCTCTAACTTATCTGACGAAGAATATAAAACACATGTTGAATTAGCAAAAAACCATTGTGGCCGTGGTGATGTTTTTCAACTGGTGCTTTCAAAAAGTTTTACTCAGGAATTTAAAGGTGACGAGTTTAATGTGTATCGCGCTTTAAGAAGTATCAATCCGTCTCCTTATTTGTTTTATTTTGATTATGGAAACTTCAAAATTTTTGGAAGCTCGCCTGAAGCTCAACTTATTGTAAGTGATGGTAAAGTCGAAATTCACCCCATAGCAGGAACTTTTAAGCGTACAGGAAACGACATTCAAGATGCTGATTTAGCTAAAAAATTAGTAAAAGACGATAAAGAGAATGCCGAGCATGTGATGCTTGTAGATTTGGCAAGAAATGATTTAAGCAGACATGGAAGCAACGTAACTGTGGACACATATCGCGAGGTTCAATTTTTCTCACACGTTATCCATTTAGTAAGTAAAGTTACGGGGCAAAAACACAAAAAAACCTCAACCATGCAGGTAGTTGCCGATACTTTCCCTGCTGGCACCTTAAGTGGTGCACCAAAATACAGAGCGATGCAACTTATTGAGCAATACGAAAAAACAAGTCGTTCATTTTACGGTGGTGCCATTGGGTTTATGGATTTTCAAGGCAACTTTAACCATGCCATTATGATTCGTACTTTTTTAAGTGAAAACCACAAATTACATTGGCGGGCAGGTGCTGGTTTGGTGTCAAAATCGAATCCAGAAAGCGAATTACAGGAAGTGTATAATAAATTAGGAGCCCTAACAAAAGCTATTGAATTAGCCGAAAAAATATAAATTATGGCGTTACCACAAGGGTCGGGCTTTCGCAACTCGCTTTTTTTGTTTTGTCACCTTGAGCGCAGGCGAAAGGTCTTTAATAAAACAAAAAAGAGCTCAAACAAATGGCTCAATCCCTAACGCAAGGGCTAACATAAAACATAAGTCAAGAAAAACATTCGTGTATTCGTGGCTAAAAAAGAATAAATTAATTAAAATAGATTCCTGTTTTCATAGGAATGACAAAAGAATGACGAAAGTATTAGTTATAGATAATTACGACAGTTTCACATACAACCTTGTACATTATTTAGAAGATTTAAACTGCGATGTTACCGTTGTTAGGAATGATAAATTAACTTTAGATGATGTGGAACCATTCGATAAAATTGTATTATCGCCAGGTCCTGGCATTCCTAATGAAGCCGGTTTACTAAAACCTATTATTAAAAGATTTGCTCCAACAAAAAGCATCTTAGGGGTTTGCTTGGGGCAACAAGCTATTGGTGAAGTTTTTGGCGGTTCACTTATTAATTTAGACGAGGTTTATCATGGCGTTGCAACTAAGGTTTCCATTATTGTTGATGATGAATCCTTATTTCATGGTTTAGAAAAAGTAATTGAAGTAGGTCGCTATCATTCATGGGTGGTGAACCCAGATTTACCAGAATGTTTGGAGGCTACCTCTTTTGATGCAAACGGACAAGTCATGTCGTTACGCCATAAAGTTTACGATGTAAAAGGCGTGCAGTACCATCCAGAATCGGTATTAACGCCAAACGGAAAACAAATTCTCAAAAACTGGATTAATTCTTAAGCCATGAAAAATATATTAAACAGACTGATAAACCACGAAAGCATCTCCAGTGAAGAAGCAAAACAGGTTTTGGTAAATATCTCAAAAGGACATTATAACCAAAGTCAAATTGCAGCATTTCTAACGGTTTTTATGATGCGAAGTATTACGCTTGAAGAATTACGCGGATTTAGAGATGCGCTTTTAGAATTATGCATTCCCATTGATTTAAAAGATTTTAATGCGATTGATTTGTGTGGAACTGGTGGCGATGGAAAAGATACGTTTAACATTTCAACCTTAGCATCATTTGTAACTGCAGGAGCAGGCGTTAATGTGGCAAAACACGGAAATTATGGGGTGTCCTCAGCTTGTGGATCCTCAAATGTTATGGAATATTTAGGCATTAAATTTTCCAGCGACGAAGATTTTTTAAAACGTTCCATAGATAAAGCAGGTATTTGCGTTTTACACGCGCCTTTGTTCCATCCTGCTATGAAAAACGTTGGGCCCATTCGCCGTGAATTGGGCGTGAAAACCTTTTTCAATATGTTAGGCCCTATGGTAAATCCATCGTTTCCAAAAAATCAAATGGTAGGCGTTTTCAACTTAGAATTGCTCCGTCTTTATGGATATCTATATCAGAATACAGATAAAAACTATTCAATTGTACACGCCTTAGATGGCTATGATGAAATATCATTAACAGGCCAAACAAAAGTGATTTCGAACCATTCGGAAACGATGTTTTCTCCAGAAGATTTAGGTCTTTCAGAAATAACACAAGAATCCATTTTTGGTGGAAATACTGTTGAATCATCTGCCAAAATTTTCATGGATATCATTCAAGGTAAAGGAACAGAGCAACAAAACAACGTGGTTTGTGCCAATGCTGGTTTAGCAATTGCAACTACCAATCAAATTGAGCATAAACTGGGTTTTGAAATGGCAAAAGAATCTTTGTTAAGTGGAAAAGGATTAAAAGCATTACAAACCATTCAAGAGTTAAGTAAATGAACATTCTAGATAAAATTGTAGCTGATAAGCGCACCGAAGTCGATTTAAGAAAATCTTTAATTCCTATTAAACAATTGGAAAATTCGGTTTTGTTTGAAAGAAACACCATTTCATTAACAAATAAAATACAGCAAAGCCAATCAGGTATTATTGCAGAACACAAACGCAGGTCTCCTTCAAAATTAGTCATCAATCAAAATTTAAATGTATTTGATGTTGCAAAAGGTTATGAAAATGCAGGAGTTTGCGGAATGTCTGTATTAACCGATGGAAAATATTTTGGTGGTTCATTAGACGATTTATTAACGGCTCGTTCCAGTTGCAATTTACCGCTTTTACGTAAAGAGTTTATTATAGATGAATACCAGTTATTAGAAGCAAAAGCTTTTGGTGCCGATGTTATATTATTAATTGCTGCTATTTTAACAAGAGAAGAAATTAAGCAGTTTTCAGAATTTGCTAAAAGAATAAATTTAGAGGTGCTCTTGGAAGTTCATAATGAAGAAGAATTACTTAAATCCATCATGCCAAGTCTAGATATGTTAGGGGTTAACAACCGAAATTTAAAAAACTTCGCCGTAAGTCTAGAAACAAGTAAAAAACTAAGCGCACTCATTCCAAACGATTTTGTAAAAGTCTCTGAAAGTGGTATTAGTACTATTGAAGCGATTAAAGAATTACAACCTTACGGATATAAAGGCTTTTTAATTGGTGAAAACTTTATGAAAACTGCTAATGCAGGTGAAAGTGCGAAACAATTTATAAAAGCTTTATAAAAATGAAACTAAAGGTTTGCGGCATGAAATATCAGGACAATATAGAACAAGTTGCAGCTTTGCAACCTGACTATCTTGGTTTTATATTTTATAAAAAATCTGCAAGACATTTTGATACCGTGATTCCTGAATTGCCAAAATCAATCAAAAAAGTAGGTGTTTTTGTTGATGCAATTTTAGAAGAGGTTATTAAAAATATAAACATACACAATTTACAGGCTGTACAACTTCATGGAGAAGAATCGCCTGAATATTGCTTAAAATTGAAACGTCATTACGAGAATAGAAACAACGAAGTAATCTCATCAAAAGAAACAAATTGCTTCGACATTGAGAAAAAGTTTCGCATTAACAAAAGCTTTGAAATCATCAAAGTGTTTTCGATAAAAAATGAATTCAATTTTGATGTTTTAAAACCTTATGAAGCTGTGTGTGATTACTTCCTTTTCGACACCAAAGGCAAATTACCTGGAGGTAATGGTTACAAGTTCGATTGGAGTGTTTTAAACAACTATCCTTCAACCAAACCCTTCTTTTTGAGCGGAGGCATTGGATTGGAAGAATCAGAAAAACTAAAAGAATTTCATCAAAATAAAGCTTCTAAATATTGTTATGCCATCGATGTAAATAGCAAATTTGAAATGGAAGCTGGATTAAAAGATATCAATTTATTAAGAAAATTTAAAGAAACTGTCATTACGAGGTGAGAAACGACGAAGTAATCTGTTTAATTACAAACAGAAAGCCACAACTTTTTTCAAAAGTTTCGCAATGACGTAAATATAAACAACATGAAGTACAACGTTAACGAAAAAGGTTATTATGGTGAATTTGGAGGGGCATACATCCCAGAAATGCTCTATCCCAATGTAGAAGAATTACGCCAGAATTATTTAAAAATAATGGCAGAACCCGATTTCAAAAAGGAGTTCGACCAACTTTTAAAAGACTATGTGGGGCGTCCTTCCCCACTCTATTTTGCTAAGCGCCTTTCAGAAAAATACAACACCAAAATTTATTTAAAACGTGAAGATTTAAATCATACGGGAGCCCACAAGATAAACAACACTATTGGCCAAATTTTAATGGCCCAACGTCTAGGCAAACACCGTATTATTGCCGAAACTGGAGCTGGGCAACACGGTGTTGCCACCGCGACGGTATGTGCTTTAATGGGATTAGAATGTATTGTGTATATGGGAGAAATTGATATTGCACGTCAAGCTCCAAACGTTGCCCGCATGAAAATGCTAGGCGCCACCGTTGTACCTGCCTTATCGGGCAGTCGCACGTTAAAAGACGCGACCAATGAAGCTATTCGTGATTGGATTAACAACCCAGTAGACACCCATTATATTATTGGTTCAGCTATTGGTCCGCACCCGTACCCCGATATGGTTACACGTTTCCAATCGATTATTTCTGAAGAAATAAAATGGCAATTAAAAGAGCATGAAGGTCGTGAAAACCCTGATTATGTGGTTGCATGTATTGGTGGAGGCAGCAACGCTGCAGGAACTTATTATCATTTTTTACATGAAGAATCTGTAAAAATTATTGCTGTTGAAGCTGCTGGTCTGGGCATAGATTCTGGTGAAAGTGCTGCGACTTCTGTACTAGGTAAAGAAGGCATTATTCACGGTTGTAAAACGCTTTTAATGCAAAATACAGATGGTCAAATCACAGAACCTTACTCGATTTCGGCGGGGTTAGATTATCCTGGTGTTGGTCCCATGCACGCGCATTTAGCAAAAACCGGGCGCGCAGAGTTCATGTCAATTACAGATAGTGATGCTATGGATGCTGGTTTAGAGCTTTCAAAATTAGAGGGTATTATTCCGGCTATTGAAACCTCTCACGCGTTGGCTATTTTTTCACATAAAACTTTTAAACCAAATGATGTGGTGGTGGTGAGTTTATCGGGTCGTGGTGATAAGGATTTAGATACTTATGTCAAATATTTTAAACTGTAAAACCGTGAACAGAATAAATCAAAAATTACAAGAAGATAAAAAGTTACTTTCTATATATTTCACAGCAGGGTATCCAAGTCTTAACGATACCGTTACTATTATTCAAGACTTAGAAAAAAGTGGTGTTGATATGATTGAAATTGGTTTACCGTTTAGCGACCCATTGGCCGACGGACCAACCATTCAAGCAAGTTCAACGCAAGCCTTAAAAAATGGCATGACCACCGAAGTGCTTTTTAAACAAATAAAAGACATCAGAAAATCGGTTACAATCCCTATAATAATAATGGGTTATTTTAACCCGATGCTGCAATATGGTGTAGAAGCGTTTTGTAAAAAATGTCAGGAAATAGGAATTGACGGATTAATTATCCCGGATTTACCAGTGGATGTGTATTATGACGAGTATAAAGAAATTTTTGAGAAATATGGCCTTGTCAATGTGTTTTTAATTACACCTCAAACAAGCGTAGAGCGTATTAACTTTATCGACTCAATATCTCATGGTTTTATTTACATGGTAAGCAGCGCGAGTGTTACAGGAAGTCAATCTGGATTTGGAAACGACCAAAATAAATATTTTGAACGTATATCAAATATGGACTTAAAAAATCCTCAAATTATTGGTTTTGGAATAAATAATAGGGCCACCTTTACCCAAGCAACTCAATATGCCAAAGGAGCTATTATTGGAAGTGCTTTTATTAAATTCCTTACTGATAATTCAGTACATGATATAGAAAAATTTGTAAAATCCATTAGATAAGTTTAATTATTAAATTCTTGTTTCCATGAAAAACAATATTAACGCCATTGTATTTGGTTTAGTAATAATTGCTGCCTCTATTATTTTAGGAAATGCCGTAATTAATAGAAACAAAAAAGTTGGAACCATTTCGGTAACAGGTTTAGGGGAAACTAATTTCACTTCAGACTTAATCGTGTGGGAAGCCAAATTTTCACAAGTAAATAGTGATTTAAAACAAGCTTATTCCGATTTAAAGAAAGACAAAGAAATCATTTTAGATTACTTTAAATCTCAAGGCTTAAGTGATAATATTATTGTATTTAATGCAGTTCAAACTGATAAGAATTTTAAACAAAACTATACCGCAGACGGAAAATATTTAGGACAAGAATTTACTGGATACACATTAAGTCAAACCGTTCAAATAAATTCTAATGAAGTCGAAAAGGTTGAAAAAATATCAAGAGAAGTTACAGAACTTTTAAATAAAGGCATTGAATTATATTCTATCCCTCCAAGATATTATTATACAAAACTTGAAGATTTAAAAATTGAAATGGTTGCTCAAGCAACTGATAATGCTCATGTTCGAGCTAAAAGTATAGCAGACAATTCTGGAACAAAACTAGGAGAATTATCTCTTGCCCAAATGGGCATTTTTCAAATAACAGGTCAAAATTCAAATGAAGATTATTCATGGGGTGGTGTCTACAACACAACTTCTAAAGGAAAAACAGCTTCTATTACTATGAAACTCACTTACCAAGTTAAATAAATTCAAATTCATGCCTCTAAATATAGTACTTATAGAACCCGAAATACCAAATAATACTGGCAACATTGGACGTTTAGCTTTAGCTTCTGGCTCTAATTTGCATTTAGTAAAACCATTTGGTTTTGAAATAGATGATACCCGATTAAAACGTGCTGGGTTGGATTATTGGCAACATCTTCAGGTGACATATTACGAAAATATTGAAGCGTTCTTCAGCAAAAATGAAAATGAAAATATGGTATTTCTTTCCAGCCATGGTACTAAAACCCATTGGGATATTCCGTTTGAAGATAATATGTTTTTAGTTTTTGGAAAAGAATCAGTTGGGTTAGCAAAATCTATTACTGAAGCTAATGCCCATTCATTATTTAAAATACCTTTATATAGTGAGCACGTTAGAAGTTTAAATCTTGCCAATGCCGTTGGAATTGTGGTTTATGAAGGCCTTAGAAAATTATTTTAAACCTTTCAGCTAATCAATTCTTCTTGTTTTTATTAAGCATTTCTAAATACATAGTCTCCACTTTAGTTCGTGCCCAAGGGGTTCTTCTTAAGAATTTTAAACTCGATTTTACTGAAGGATTATCAGTAAAACACTTTATTCTTATTGTATAACCCATATATTCCCAACCATAATGCGCCACCAAATCGTTAATAATTTGCTCTAGTTTTAGGCCATGCAGCGGGTTATTGGGTTGAGATTCCATCACTTTTTAATTCCTTCTATCGCTTCGATGTCTGTCATTATTTCGTTTTGGGCGTCTAGAACTATCATTTTTTTGAGTATTCTTATTACTCGGCCTTTCACTATTTCTAGAACGATCCCCTCCACCTCTTTGTTGTCTCTTTTCTGGTTCGGTTGATGCATTCGGGTCTGGTTCAAACCCTTCAATAATTTCAACAGGAATTCTCATGCCTAACAACTTTTCAATATCACGTAAAAAAGTCGTTTCATCAGCACTTACCAAAGAAATAGCTTCACCACTCGCTCCTGCTCTTCCCGTTCTTCCTATTCTATGCACATAATCTTCAGAGATATTAGGCAATTCAAAATTGATAACATGTGGCAAAAGTGGAATATCTAAACCACGAGCTGCAATATCAGTAGCTACCAAAACACTCACACTACCGGATTTAAAACCTCCCAAAGCTTTGGTTCTGGCTCCCTGACTTTTATTACCGTGTATAGCCGCTGCTTTAATGCCTGCTTTGTCCATTTTTTCACAAAGTTTATTGGCTCCATGTTTAGTACGTGTAAAAACCAATACCTGTTTCCAGTTTCCGTCTGAAATTAATTTAATAATCAAATCGGTTTTTAAACCCTTAGCAACTCGATATATTTTTTGCGAAATCGCATCAACTGTTGTGTTCTCGGGAGTTGCTTCCACATGCACCGGATGGTTTAAAATACCATGTGCCAGTTTTTTAATATCATGCGAAAATGTTGCCGAAAACATTAAATTTTGACGTTTTTCCGGCATCATTTTTATAATGCGTTCAATATCTCGTAAAAACCCCATATCTAACATACGGTCAGCTTCATCTAAAACTAAAATTTCGACACGTTTTAATGATATATGGTTCTGATTAATTAAATCTAACAAACGCCCTGGTGTTGCTACTAAAACATCGATACCTTGACGCATAGTTGCTACTTGCGGATTCTGATTGACACCTCCAAAAATAACAGCACTGCGTAAGTCTAAAAACTCACTGTATTCTTTTACGTTTGCATACACTTGCGCTGCTAACTCACGTGTTGGTGTTAGTATTAATGCCCGAATGGGTTTGTATTTTTCTTTAGGCGTTTCAGAAAGTATATGTAAAAGCGGTAATGTAAAACCAGCTGTTTTTCCTGTTCCCGTTTGCGCACTAGCCAATACATCTTTACCTTGTAAAATATGTGGAATTGCTTTTAGTTGAATTGGACTTGGAGTTGAGTATCCCTTTTTGCTAATCGCTTTTAGCAAGGCTTGAGATAAGCCTAATGAGTTAAATGACATATAAATTGTTTGGTAAAGCCCTTTAGGACATTTGGAGATGACAATTTACAATTTAAATATCACCTCGTTTTTAATTAAGCGGCAAATATACGGTTAATTTGATAAGCAAATATTAATATTAATTTAAAAGAAAATTCTTAAGTTTATGGTGCTTAACGAAATGAGCAAAAACCAACAACGAGACTGAACTATTATAATTTTTGTTAAATGAAAAAATACATTCTTATCCTTCTATGTATTCCAAATTTTTTTATAGCACAATCCACCGACCAAGAATCAAAACTATCATTTACCGGAGATTTTAGATTTAGAATTGAACAAGACTGGGATTCACAAAAATCAGACGGAAGTTATCGTGAGGACAGAAGCCGATTACGCTACAGAGCCCGTTTTGGCTTTACATACAATTATGCCGATTGGGTATCATTAGGAATGCGGATTAGAACTGGCGATCCTCAAAAACAACAAGACCCACAACTTACATTAGGTGATAACTTTGGTGAATTTAACACCTTACCCATTGGCTTTGAAAAAATATATGCCCAGTTTAATCATAAATGGTTTACTGGTTGGATTGGAAAAAACACATTTCCATTTGAAAAACAAAATGAATTATTTTGGAGCGACAACGTATTTCCTGAAGGTGTTTCCCTAAATGGCACATTTAATTTAGAGGGACAATTTTTACGCAAAATAGAATTAAGAATGGGACATTTTATTATAAACACCAATAACACTTCTTTTGCCGCTGATAGTTATTTTGAAGGCTTTCAAATAGTTACCACATTTTTGGAAAACAAAATCAAATTATTTCCTTCATTTTATTATTTTAAAAACCTTCCCAACATCCCAGATGGTAATGATACGTTTGCTTTAAATTATGCTATTGCCCATATTGGAACTAAAGTAGTATTAAAGGAAAGTCCGAAATTAGTAGCTGGAATAGACTATTATCATAATCTTGAAGATTATAAAGATAAAGCTGAAATTACGCAAACGTTTAAAAACCAAAAAGAAGGGTTGGTTGCATGTTTAAATTTCGGAAATAATAAAAAGGCTGGTGATTGGAACTGTCATTTGGTATACACCTATTTAGAAAGATATGCCGCCGTAGATTTTCTTGCCCAAAATGATTGGGCACGATGGGATTACTCATCACAAGGTTCTCCAGATGGCAGACTAACAAATTACAAAGGACTGGAAATAGGTGGTGGATATTCACTTACCAGAAATGCTAACTTAGAATTTAGATGCTTTTTTGTGGATCAACTTATTCCATATGGAATTGCGAAAGAAAACGGAAATCGTTTTCGGTTAGATTTTAATATTGGGTTTTAGGATAAAATTAGTCGATTTAATTAATAAAAAATAGACATGTATTTAAAAAAACTCACGATACTGCATTACTCTAAAATCAAAGGTATTAAATTCAGGGTTTTTAATTTTTAATTGTTGGTATAAAGGATTTTTACTTATTGAAATATTGGCTGCACCAGAACCCGAGGTTAGAGAAACCGTTTTGATGGTTCGGGATTTTTGAACAGATTGCTTCGTTGCACTCGCAATCACAGGTAACATAAATTCGTGAATTCGAGGCACTTCATTAGTAACCAATTTCAGATTTAATCCAAATTCTTTAATACGTTTTCTAAAGAAATATTCGAGTCCGTTTTTACTATTTCCGCCTGTGAATAAAAGCGTATCGATGTTTGGGTATTGATTTAAACAACCTATTAAATTTCTAAGTTTTATGTTGTGCATCCCTAAATCGGAGGCATCCATTTTAGTGCGTTCACAACTTTCCACAATATCACAAACACCAATTTTATGTGTGATTAAAAACTGTTTACGCTCATCAATAGCTTCACTAGAATTATCAAACCTTAAATTTAAATTATGTATTTTATCAATAAACAACCATAACGAATTGTAATAACTTCCATAGCAAAAGTCGACATCCCTTTCTAAAAGTTCTCGAGTTGAAAACCGTGGCGGCGGCAAGGTGCCAACAATTAACTTTGTTGTATCGTATTCTATAAAAGGCCGGTATGGATGTTTATGCTTGAACATATTATCAATCCTCTAAAAACAGGTATCTCATTAATTAATACAAAATAGTATATTGCCTTTTCATTAATAGAAAACTTACTGTTAAAGAACAGCATTAACTTGTTTAAAATTTTATTTTTTTGTAATTTATGATTTCATTATTAAATCCATAATTATGGGAAAAGGAGACAAAAAAACAAAACGCGGTAAAATAAACCGCGGTACTTTTGGTGCTAGACGCCCAAGAATAAAAAAGAAACCTTCCGTTGAAATCAAAATTAGCATTGATAAAAAAGCCATTGCAAAACAATGATTATTGACTGATTCCTGCCAATAGTTTATCAACCTCTTGAACAGTGGCTCCATAAATGCGTTTATTAGGCCGTGTCATGTTTTGAGATTCGATATGGATTTCTTCTAATATTTCTTTTGCATCGTTCGTTTTATCTCTGCTTATTAAAAATTTTGCAAGTGCTAGCCGTTCATTATAAAAGGAATAGCGAATGTCAATTTTTCGTAAATTCGACTCTGCTTCCTCTAAATTACCTAACTTTTCTAACGCTAATCCATATAAAAATTGTGCTCTCGATTTTTTAAATTCAAATTTATTTTTAATTCTTTCTGCATATAGAACGACCTTGCCATAATCTTCAATACTATAATATGCTGTTATTAATTTGTTAGTAACGTAAAAATCGTTTTGAGAGCCATCTTCCAACGATTCTAAATAATGTGGTATAGCATTTTTATAATCCTTAATATCCAAAAAAGCATCGGCTAAATTAACCCTGTTCTGGTAAGTCTCGGTAAATTGAAGTCGCTTTTCTAAATCTTGAATTTTTTTTGTTGGATTGACGACTGATACGATCTCCTCTTGAATTTTTTCTGCATCGCGTTTATTATAAACCTGAGTTATTAAGTAAATAATACAGCCTATAACGGGTATAAACAGGATTAAAAAATACCAATAATATGCATTTCTGTGTTTATAAGCGTGATAAATACAGTAGCCCTGAAGTATTAGAATTAAATAATATGGCATAGGCTTATCTTATAAAAATTAACTCGGTTTCGGTTGACATGGGTTCGCTAAAATTATAACCTTCATAATTAAAACCTTTAATATCGTCTATGGTTTTTGCATTGGTATCAATAACAAAACGTGCCATTAAACCACGTGCTTGTTTAGCAAAAGTCATAATCATTTTGTATTCCCCATTTTTAAAATCTTTAAAATTTGCTGTAATTACTGGCACTTTTAAGGCTTTTGTATCAACTGCTTTAAAATACTCGTTACTTGCAAGGTTTAAAAACAACTCACCTTCTTCCAACTCTTCATTAATAGCTTTAGCTATGGTTTTATTCCAAAACGCATACAGGCTTTTGCTTACACCTACAGGAAATTTGGTACCCATTTCTAAACGGTAAGGCTGTATTAAATCTAATGGCTTTAACAAACCGTATAAACCAGATAAAATACGAACTGTATTTTGAACCTCATTTATTTTTTCCCGCGGAATTGAATACGCATCAAAACCCCTGTAAACCTCACCACTAAAAGCATACATTGCCGGTCTTGCATTATCTGCTGAAAATGGTAATTTCCACGATTGATTGCGATCGTAATTTAAGTGCCCTAAGGCATCAGAAATACTCATAAGTTTCGATAAACTTTTAGCTGATTTTTTTTTAAGAAGTTTATTAATCCGTTCAGATTCTTCCAAAAAACCAGGTTCTGAATATTGAGTTGTTGGTAAGGTCCTTTCAAAATCGAGCGACTTTGCTGGCGATAAAACTAATTTCATTTACACTGTCTATTTATACACCAAAGTTACAATTACTCAAGGACTTTTAAAAGCGATTAAAAAATGAAAATAACATTCTTGACTTTGTCAGAAAAATATAACTTCGTTTAACAATTTATATTTTCAATTAAAACTGACGATATCTTTGAATTGGCGCAAATCCATAGTTACAACCTAATCCTTTTTAGTATATTTCATAATAATGAAAAGAATAAATTTGAATTTCAATAAAAAACATGAATAAAACACCATTTTTCAAGATTATTTCTGGCACCATGACATGAGGTGTTTGGGGAAAAGATTGCAACCGTACGCAGATGATTGAATGGATAAATTGTTGTTTAGAAAACAAAATCACGTCATTTGATCATGCCGATATTTATGGAGATTATACTACTGAAAAGGCTTTTGTAAACGCTTTTAGTGAAAGTAAAATCGATAGAAACAAAATACAACTGATTTATAAGTGTGGTATTCAAATGCCATCAGAAAACAAAAAAAAACGCTATTAAACATTATGATTACTCCGTATCCTATGTCATCTATTCCGTAGAACAATCATTGAGAAACTTACAAACGGACTATTTAGATTTACTTTTGTTGCATAGCCCCAGCCCATTAATGAAAGTAGATGAAATAGCAGAAGCGATTGAAAAAATTAAAAGCGAGGGAAAATTTTAGATTTTGGACTTTCAAATTTTACTCCACAACAACCAGATTTAATTGGAAGCAAAACCAAAATAAATTTTAACCAAAATAAATTTTCCATTACTCATTTTGAAGCGATGCTTAATGGAAGCCTAGACCATATGCAAATGCACAAAATCACACCCATGTGTTGGACTCCATTGGGAACCGTTTTTAAAAAAGATAATGAACAGTGGCAACAATTAAAAAAAATTGCTACAAATTTTTCCTTAAAATACGATGTTCCAATTGATATCATACTTCTTGTCTGTATTTTAAAACATCCATCTGGTATTTTGCCAGTTTATGGTACAGCAGACCAATCAAGAATAGCGAACTTAATGCGAGCAGTGGATGTAGAGATGGAATTGCAGGATTGGTTTGCTCTTTGGTCAGAAAGTTCAGGTATTCCAGTTCCATGAATTTTGGCTTGTTACTTATATTACAAAAAAACTGCCTCTAGCTCTTAGTATAACCAACAAGAGTTTTAGTCGTATTCGACTTAACAGTCTCCTCAAAGCTCATGGCAACTTGACAGAAAATCAATTGCAATCCCTTAATTGCCATATCACCAAACTATAAACGAAGATGACAAACCCCTCTAATTAATTTAAGCACTAACCGCGTTAGGGATTACAGTGGAAAGCCCACAGCGATCCTGATGGTTATGGGGAGAGCGAGGACTTGTAACGAAAAGCCCGACCCCTGTGGTAACGCCCAAAAACTATTCTTCGGCTCCTTGATGTTTTGAGTAGGTTTTCCATTTTTCGATACACTGCACCATATCCTGTGGTATTGGCGTGCTGAAACTCATGAATTTTTCTGTTTTTGGATGCACAAACCCGAGCGTTTTGGCGTGTAATGCCTGTCTGGGTAGCACTTTAAAACAGTTATCTACAAATTGTTTATACTTGGTAAACGTAGTGCCTTTCAGTGCTTTTTCTCCCCCGTAACGTTCGTCGTTAAACAGGGTGTGCCCTATATGTTTCATGTGCACACGTATTTGATGGGTACGCCCCGTTTCGAGCTTGCAAGACACCAAAGTCACATAACCCAAACGCTCTAAAACCTTGTAATGTGTAACGGCGGGTTTGCCTTTATCGGCATCATCACCAAGAAAAACGGTATTTTGCAATCGGTTTTTAGGATGACGCCCAATGTTGCCTTCTACGGTACCTTCCTCGGCTTCCACATTTCCCCAAACAATAGCTACATACTCGCGCTCACTGGTTTTTTCGGCAAATTGAAGTGATAAATGTGTCATGGCATGTTCGGTTTTTGCAATTACCAAAAGGCCGCTGGTATCTTTATCAATTCTATGGACCAATCCAGGACGCTCGCTCGAATTGTTTGGTAAATTCTCAAACCTGAAAATTAAAGCGTTTATTAGGGTACCTGAATAATTTCCATGACCAGGATGCACCACCATTCCTGCTGGTTTATTTACAACAAGTAAGGTGTCATCTTCATAAACTATATCAAGGGGAATATCTTCGCCAACCAACAAGTTTTCGTGAGGTGGGTGAGTAAATAATACTCGAATTTTATCATAAGGTTTTACTTTGTAATTGGATTTTACAGGAGCTCCGTTTACAAAAATACTTCCGTTTTTAGCGGCTGCTTGTATTTTGGTTCGAGTTGCATTCTCAACAAAATTCATTAAATATTTATCTATTCGTAGTGGGTTTTGACCTTTTTCTACGGTAAACGCATGATGTTCGTATAGGTCGCTTTCATCATCAATAAAATCTGGTGTATAATCTTCCATAGTAATACCTTAACTATGGAAAACCATAGTAATTATTGCTTTAAATTATTTCGTTTATTTCTTCGTCAGATGGCGCTTCTGAAGGCATTTCAGTAGAAGAAGAAGATTCCTCTGACCCTGGTCGGTTTCCATTACCCAAAACAAAATCTATAGACGAGGTTTTTGGCAATTTGTCTCCAGATTTCAATTCCGATCCTTTGAATGACATTTTTAACACGAGGTCTTTAGCTATATTATCTACAAATGTAACCTTTCCTACTTTAAAACCTAAAGCTTCTAAGGTTGGCTTTGCTTGTCTAAAGGTGCGCTCTCTTAAGTCTGGAACCATAATTTTTAGATATCCCGAGGGGTTTAGTGTTATATATATTTTTCGGTCTTCTTTAACTTTTGCTCCTGCTTTAGGGTCTTGATCTATAACTGAAAATTTAGGATAATCGGGGTTATAATTTGCAGAATCCTGAACTTGCATTACCAAGTTATTTTCGTTTAATTCTATTTCTGCAACACCAATAGATTTTCCTTTTAAGTCTGGCACCGTTTCAAAATCGCCATGATTTGTTGTCATGTTTAACCAAGTTAAAATAATAAAACAGAGAACTACAACAGCTGCCATTGCCAATAGAATTTGTTTAAAAAACACTTTGCTTGTAATAAATTTAATAATGCTCATTTATAAAATTTTCGATTAGGCAAATATATAAAAACAGAACTGTTTTTTCTTTTGCAATATATGTGATATTTTAGCTTAACTATTAATAGATACGTTTTATTGTAGTTTTTAGACTGACACCTCAATTATTCAGACAATTATGAAAAAAAATATTGCTATTATTATGGGAGGCTATTCCAGTGAGTACCAAATCTCATTAAAAAGCGGAAATGTGGTTCATGAAACCTTAGACGCTTCTAAATATAATGCTTATAGAATTCATATTTTTAAAGAAAAGTGGGTGTATGTTGATAGCCATGGTGCTGAATTTCCTGTTGATAAAAATGATTTTTCAGTCATAGTAAACAACTCAAAAATTACGTTTGATTGTGTTTTTAATGCCATCCATGGGTCGCCTGGAGAAGATGGATTTATGCAAGCCTATCTTAAATTAATACATATGCCACAAACCAGTTGCGATATGTACCAAGCCTCTTTAACGTTTAATAAGCGTGACTGTTTGAGCGTTTTAAAACCTTACGGTATAAAAACTGCTGAATCGTTTTTTATAAATTTAGGAGATGTAATAAATGAAAAGGCTATTGTTGATAAAGTAGGATTGCCTTGTTTTGTAAAAGCGAATAAAGCGGGAAGTAGTTTTGGGGTGACTAAAGTGCATAAAAAAGAAGATTTACAAAGTGCTATTGATGTTGCTTTTAAAGAAGATGATGAAATTATTATAGAATCATTTTTAGATGGCACCGAAGTATCGGTTGGAGTGATTACTTATAAAGGAGAAACCAAAGTATTGCCCATTACCGAAATTGTTAGTGAAAATGATTTTTTTGATTACGAAGCTAAATATTTAGGTAAATCGCAAGAAATAACACCTGCCAGATTAAGTAAAGATGAAGAAACTAAGGTTAATGCCGTTGCTAAAAAAGTGTATGAGGTGTTAAAAATGAAAGGTTTTAGCCGAAGTGAATATATTTTCAAAAATGGTGAGCCTCATTTATTGGAAGTAAATACAGTACCGGGGCTAACCTTAGCTAGTATTTTGCCTCAGCAAGCAGAAGCAGCAGGTATTAGTTTAGCTGAACTATTTGATAATGCTATTGAATCCTCACTGAATCCCTCTTAAGGAGAGAAACGGTGGTTAAAATAAAATAGAATCTGTATATTTGATATAGTTTGTTATTGCGCACTTAATGCGGAATCGATGAGGATTAACCATTAAATATTAGATTTCTGCTTTCGCAGGAATTACAAAAAAAATGAAACGAGCCATATTCCCTGGGTCTTTTGACCCTATTACACTAGGACACTACGATATTATTAAACGAGGGGTAACGCTTTTTGATGAAGTTATAGTGGCCATTGGAATAAACTCCGATAAAAATTATATGTTCTCGCTTGAAGAACGCAAAAAGTTTATTGAAGACACATTTGCTTATGAACCAAAAATTAAAGTGGTAACTTATAAAGGCTTGACCGTCGATTTTTGTAAAGAAGTTGACGCTAAATTTATTTTACGTGGATTGCGAAATCCTGCCGATTTCGAATTTGAAAAAGCCATTGCGCATACCAACCGTCACTTATCAACAATCGAAACTGTTTTTCTTTTAACAGCTGCCAAAACATCTTACATAGCATCATCAATAGTTCGTGATGTTATTAGAAACCAGGGCGATTATACTAAGTTTGTTCCAGAAAGTGTACGGGTTAAATAGTTGTTTGCTAGTGGTTGTTAGTAGCATTAACTTCTAACGAAATTAAAACTTATACTCCGCCAAACCTTTTGAAAATGCTTCAGGATTTTCTGCCAAATGATAACGTGGGTCGTCGATGGCTTCAACAATAACTTCTCTAAATTTAGGACTAGATTTATATAGCAATTCCTTACAATCTTCACTTAAATGTTTCAACTTAATAGTTTTTCCTTCAGCTTCATATTTATTCACTAAACTAAAGATGGCTTCAATTGCAGAATGATCGCTTACTCTCGACTCAACAAAATCAATTTCCACATTGTCTGGGTCATTTTTAGGATCAAATTTATCGTTAAAAGCAAGAATAGACCCAAAAAAGAGAGGCCCCCAAATTTCATATACTTTAGTGCCATCTTCACGCATACGCTTGCGGGCTCTAATTCGTTTCGCATTTTCCCAAGAAAACACCAATGCACTTATAATTACACCAGCAATTACTGCAATAGCTAAATCGAAAATAATGGTTAATGAAGATACGGCTACTAAAACAATAACATCTGCAAGCGGTATTTTATTCAAAATTCTAAAACTGCTCCATGCAAAAGTACCTATAACCACCATAAACATAACACCAACTAAGGCCGCAATTGGCAATTTTTCTATAAGTCCTGATGCAAACATAATAAAAGCTAATAATGCTAAAGCAGCGACTATTCCAGATAATCTTCCGCGTCCGCCTCCTTTAATATTAATTAACGATTGACCAATCATAGCACAACCGCCCATACCACCAAAAAATCCTGTTATAATATTCGCACCCCCTTGGGCTAAACATTCCTTATTGGTGTTTCCTCTGGTTTCGGTTAATTCATCAATAAGATTTAATGTCATTAAAGATTCAATTAACCCAATAGCAGCGAGAATCAAAGCATAAGGACCAATGAATTTAAAAGTTTCAAAAGTAAATGGCACTTTACTAAAAATATCAAACTGAAATTGTGGCAAACCTCCTTTTAATCCTTCGCCGCCACCCTCACGAATAAAGCTTCCAACAGTAGCTACATCTAAATTTCCAAAAATCACAATTGCCGAAACTACTAAAATAGCAACTAAGGCTTCAGGTAACTTTTTAGTTAGTTTTGGTAAGCCAAACATAATACCCATAGTTAAAGCTACTAACCCAATCATTGTAAAAAGCTGAGTGTCTTGCATCCAACTCATTTCGCCGTTTGTAAAAGTTTTAAACATGTTTAATTGCGATAAAAATATCACAATAGCTAAACCGTTTACAAAACCCATCATTACTGGGTGCGGAATTAATCTAACAAACTTCCCTAGTTTAAAAACCCCTGCCAGCATTTGAATTATTCCCATTAAAATAACGGTAGCGAATAAGTAGTATAATCCTAAATTTTCACCTTCGCCGCCCAAAGCATTTCCTTCTACAACTAAACTCACAATAACTACTGCTAAGGCACCTGTTGCACCACTAATCATACCTGGGCGACCTCCAAAAATAGACGTAATTAAACCAATCATAAACGCAGCATACAACCCAACCAAAGGATCTACACCTGCAACAAATGAAAAAGCAACTGCCTCTGGCACTAAAGCAAGGGCTACCGTAATTCCGCTTAAAATATCGTTTTTAGCATTGGCGGCACGCTTTATTATAAATTCAGTCATAGTAATTTTTTTGAAGGGGCAAATTTACGTTTAATATATCTAAGGGAAAGAATGAATACCCCTTTTATAGAGTTAAGTGTACTAAATCGTTTGAATAATAGGAATAACTTGCAATTATTATAAAAAAAATCTAAACTAACAACTTAATATTAGCATAAGAATTTTCCAAAGCATCTATCGTTTGCAATTGGTTTAACCATTCAACTTTGGTGATACCCTCTTCTTCTTGAGCATACAAATTACCATTAAAGTTTGTTTTCATTTCGAACCAATAAGTGACCTTAATTCTATGATTTCCATTACGCTTAAAAATATGATAGGTAGTTTCTAAAGGTTTTATTATTTCCAATCCACCAACTCCCGTTTCCTCGGTAACTTCTCTAATGGCAGTTTTTTCAATACTCTCATTGCCTTCAATTTTCCCTTTAGGCAAATCCCATTTATCATTTCTATAAATAAACAAAATTTCGTTATTATCATTAAAAACTTTACCACCACCCGCAACGACATTGGGTAATTTTTTTAAAAACTTTTTAAGGAGTTTCTTACCATTTTTATGAATAAGGCGAACTTCTTGCAAAGTGGTTGTATTCATTTCCTTTATAACTTTTCCAATATTTACTGTATCAAGTAAATAATTTTTAAAGTTAGTTTCCTGTTCAACAATTGTTGTTAAAACAATAGGTTTATCGCCAACAAAAACTTTATACATGCTTCAAGTTAAATAATTTCACTTTGGTAAAAATATCATTTTTAGTTACACTCTATACAATGTTAAAAAAAATATTTTTATTCCAAGCTAACTATTATGTAAAACTAAATTTATGCTTAATTTTGCATTTATGATTTTCAACAAAGACACCGCTAGAAAAACTGCTGAAGTTTTATTGCAAGTTAATGCTATAAAACTGAGCCCAACAGCCCCTTTTACATGGGCTTCTGGATGGAAATCGCCAATTTATTGCGATAACCGAATTGTATTATCGTTTCCACCAATTCGAAATTATATTCGAGAAACCATGGCTAAGCAAATAGAAAAACAATTTGGTAAACCAGATGTTATTGCAGGTGTTGCTACTGGAGCCATTGGTATAGGCATGCTGGTTGCTGAATATATGGGCTTACCATTTATTTATGTAAGACCCGACGCTAAAAGTCATGGTCGTAAAAACCAAATAGAAGGTTTTATTGAACACGGTCAAAATGTAGTTGTTGTTGAAGATTTAATAAGTACCGGTGGAAGTAGTTTAAATGCTGTTAAAGCTTTAAAAGAAGCTCGGGTTAATGTAAAAGGGATGATTGCTATATTTACCTATGGCTTTGGTGTTTCTAAACAAAATTTCGAAGAGGCCGGCATAAAACTTCAAACTTTAAGCGATTATGACAGTTTGTTAGAACAGGCTTTAAAAACCAACTATATTTCTGAAAAAGAGTTAAAAACGCTCTCTGAATGGAATACCAACCCTAGTGAATGGAACGCTAAATAATATACCCCGTTGAAGTTGTTGGTTGTTGAGTTGCAAACAATTATTCAAATTAATAACTCAGCAAAAAACAAATAATAACAAAAATGAATTTAGAATCTCCTATAATAAGCGTAAGTAAATCACCAGAAGACGTATTTGAATTTCTATCCAATATTAAAAATTTCGAATCTTTAATGCCTGAAAACATAAGTAAATTTGAGGTTTTAGGTGAAGACAAATTCTTGTTCGCATTAAAAGGGATGCCAGAAATTATTCTTAAAAAGAAAGAAGTTTTTCCTCCTAATAAAATTGTTTTAGGAGCTGCTGGTGGTAAAATGGATTTTTCACTTATTGGGAACATTACCAAAAAGGATGATAATTCTAGCGAAGTACAATTAGAATTTTCGGGTGAATTTAACCCCATGATGGCCATGATGATTAAAGGCCCGATTAGTAAATTTATTGAAACACTTGTTACAAGTATCCCTAAGGCTATTTAATAAAGAAGCTTTATAGTTTTAAAATCGAATTCTTTTATAACATTATTTTCAAGAAGCACTTGAAGACTTCCGGTTTCGGAAATGTTTTTTATAAAACCTAAAAACACGGAACCTTCGGCATCCTGAAATGTTGAAGGTTTATTATTTCTAAATAAGTTCGCTTCATATTCAGTTTTTAAAACATCAAACTGCCCTCTTTTCAAAATAACAAAATAGTGTTTTAAGTTTTTAATAATTACATGAGCGACTTCATCCAAGTCATAAATACGGCCAGAAATTATTTTTAAAGAAGACGCTTGAGGTAAATTATTAAATTCGGTTTGGTTTACATTTAAACCAATACCAATAAAAGACTCTTGAAATTTATTTTGTTTTACGACATTTTCTATTAAAATACCGCAAATCTTCTTATCTTCTGACAAAATGTCGTTAGGCCACTTTACGCTTAATTTGCTAATTGAAAAAAATTGCAGCGTTTTTAATAAGGCCAAGGAAGTTACTATACTTATATAAAACGGAAACTCTAAATTATATTTAGAAACATCCTTATACACACTAAATGTAAGGTTTTTAGAGGACTGAGAACTCCACACAGTTCCCATTTGCCCTTTGCCTTGTGTTTGTTTTTTTGCTATTACTGCCGTATAATCTGCTATAGATTCTGTAACACAAAGCCTCCTTAAATAGCTATTGGTTGAATCAGTGGCATTAAGTTTGATTATATGCATACATTAGTTATTATAAGTATTGAAAATCTTATGATTATTTTAAACTATAAAGAACTAAAAAAATAATAACTTTGCAAAAATTAAAAAAACTTAATGTCGAAAGAAAATATAAGCGCAGACCAATTAATATCCGTAATAATTAATGGCATTGAAGATGTTAAAGGCAAAGAAATAAACATACTAGATTTAAGAGCGATTGAAAATACAGTTTGCGATTATTTTATTATTTGCGAAGGAACTTCAAATACGCAAGTAAACGCTATAGTTAATTCAGTTCAAAAAAAAGTAAGCAAAGAACTTAAAGACCACCCTTGGCATACAGAAGGTATGGATAATGCCGAGTGGGTATTAATAGATTATGTAAATGTTGTTGTACATGTTTTTCAAAAACACATAAGACAGTATTACGATATTGAAAGTCTTTGGGGCGATGCAAAAACAACAGTTATAGAAACTAGTTACTAAAAGAAAGAATGGCAAACGATAAAAAAAATATCAAAGAAAACAAACCAAAATTCAGTCCGTACTGGATTTATGGCATTTTATTGGCCCTTTTCATAGGGTTTCAATTATTTAGTAGTACTGCATATCAAGAAGGAGAAGCTACAACACCTTCAGATTTCTTTAAATATTTAGAAGCTGGCGATGTTCAACAAGTAGATGTTATAAAAAATACACGCGTAGCTAAGGTATATTTAACGGCTGACGCTGAGAATAAGGAAATTCATAAAAAATCTATACCTACTTCATTTATACCATCTGCAACCAAATTACCAAACTACAAGTTTGAATTTGGTGATCTTCAAAATTTTGAAAATCAACTTAACGAAGTAACTAAAAATTTATCCTCTAAGCCTATTATAAAATTCGATACAGAAACCGATAACTGGGGCAATCTTTTAATGGGAATTCTTCCTTTTATTTTGCTTATTGGCGTTTGGATTTTTATCATGCGTAGAATGTCTGGAGGTGCTGGCGGCGGTGCTGGTGGGCAAATTTTCAATATTGGAAAATCTAAAGCAAAACTTTTCGACCAGAATACAGAAGTAAAAACAACGTTTAAAGATGTTGCCGGGCTTGAAGGAGCTAAAGAAGAGGTTCAGGAAATTGTAGATTTTCTTAAATTTCCTGAAAAGTACACCTCACTTGGTGGAAAAATACCAAAAGGTGCTTTACTTGTAGGACCTCCAGGAACTGGAAAAACCTTATTAGCTCGGGCTGTTGCCGGTGAAGCTAAAGTTCCTTTCTTCTCATTGTCTGGTTCAGATTTCGTTGAAATGTTTGTGGGTGTTGGAGCTTCTCGTGTTCGGGATTTGTTCAAACAAGCTAAAGAAAAATCACCTTCTATTATATTTATTGATGAAATAGATGCTATAGGTCGAGCTAGAGGGAAGAATGCGATGTCTGGTAGTAATGATGAACGCGAAAACACATTAAATCAATTACTAACCGAAATGGATGGTTTTGGTACAAATACTAATGTTATTGTCATTGCTGCAACCAATAGAGCAGATATTTTAGATACTGCATTAATGCGTGCTGGACGTTTTGATAGACAAATATTTGTTGATTTACCAGATGTGCGCGAGCGTCAAGAAATTTTCGAGGTGCATTTAAGACCTCTTAAAAAAGCGAAAGATTTAGATCTTGATTTCTTATCTAAACAAACACCAGGATTCTCTGGTGCAGATATTGCTAACGTGTGTAATGAAGCTGCTCTAATTGCCGCAAGAAATGGCAAAAAAGAAGTTGATAAACAAGATTTTCTTGATGCCGTAGATAGAATTATTGGAGGGTTAGAAAAGAAAAATAAAATTGTTACACCAAGCGAAAAAAGAGCAGTTGCTTTTCATGAAGCTGGTCATGCCGTTGTAAGCTGGATGTTAGAGCATGCTGCCCCACTGGTAAAAGTAACCATTGTTCCACGTGGACGCTCATTAGGAGCTGCTTGGTATTTACCAGAAGAACGCTTAATTGTGCACCCAGAGCAAATGCTGGATGAAATGTGTGCCGCCTTAGGTGGACGTGCTGCGGAAAAAGTTATTTTCGATAAAATATCTACAGGCGCACTAAGTGATTTAGAAAAAGTAACCAAACAAGCAAGAGCTATGGTTACAATATATGGATTAAGTGATAAAATTGGAAATTTAACTTATTACGATTCTTCAGGTCAAAACGAATATGGTTTTACAAAACCGTATAGTGAGCAAACTGCAGAGTTAATTGATAAAGAAATTTCGGATATTATTGAAAATCAGTACAAACGTGCCATCATACTTTTGGAAGAAAACAAGGACAAACTTACACTTCTTGCTGAAGAACTTCTTGAGAAAGAGGTTATTTTTAAAGATAATTTAGAAAAAATATTTGGAAAACGCCCTTTTGACAAAGAGCCAATTGAAAATCAACAAAACTAGTTTTAATTATATTTTGTGAAGCTTTAAGAAAAATCTTAAATTAACTCTATGGTTAATTTAAGATTTTTTATATTTGATAACCCCAAGAGGAATGATGTTAATAGCAACTTACTAAATGAGTTTATTTAGAAAAATTTTTGGTCTTAAACCTAATCAATCAGCCGAAGAAATAAAATCTGCTGATAGAGGCAAATATATGCCTGAAATAAAACTGCCAATAGACGAAAAGTTTACCATAAACTTTAAGGCTAACGGAGGTAAGTTTTTGTACTGCGAAAATTTAAATGAAATATTTCAGAATTTACAGAATATTATAGAAGAAAATGATTGGATTGACAAAAATGCCTTAATACTGGACACAAACCTAAAAGATAAATTTAAAAACTGTAATTTAACATCAACTACTGCAATAAGCGACTCTACTTTTTTCTTAACAACTTGCGAAAACTTAATCGGTAACGATGGGTCCTTACTTATTTCTTCCAAACAAATTTTTGAAAAAAAATTACACGAATTACCAATAAACTTTATTGTATTTGCTACCACTAGTCAAATTGTAGAAAATATTGGAGAAGGTTTAAGAGGTATAAAAACTAAAAACAAACAAAAAATTCCAACAAATATCACCACAATAAAGCATTTTAAATCTGGTGATGAAAAAGATTTCTTAAGTTATGGTAGTAGTGCAAAAAACCTATACCTACTCCTTTTAGAAGATTTATAGAATGAAAGAACTTCTTATTCGGTCCCTTTCTGGCTTGCTTTATGTATTACTGCTAATTTTATGCTTAAATTACGAACAGTTGCTAATTGCCCTGTTTTTTGTATTTGGCATCCTTTGCTTAAGTGAGTTTAAAAAATTGATACACCTAAAAAGCATCTTACCGTATTTTATTTTTATTTTATTATATGGTATATTTGTTTATTGGCAACTAATTTTAAAATCGAGCGAAGGTTTAGACCAAGCTACTCAAATCCTTGTGGTACTAACTATATTTGTAGAATTGTTTTTAATTAAAGATTTATTTTCAGAAAAAACAATCCCACTTTTTAGTTCTAAAAGATTTATACTTACCACCTTCTACATCTCTAGCGCCTTTATTTTTTTAATTTTAATTGCAGATTATCACAAAAACTACAATCCCAACATACTGCTCGGCGCTTTTATTTTAGTTTGGGTTAACGATTCTTTTGCTTACCTAGTTGGAAAAAATTTTGGTAAACAAAAATTATTTGAAAAAATTTCACCTAAAAAAACGGTTGAAGGTTTCCTTGGCGGTTTATTTTTTTCATGTGTAGCCAGCTATTTTATTGCTACATTTACACAAACTTTAGACTTTACCAGTTGGTTAATTTTAAGCATAATTATAAGTGTGTTTGGAACATTGGGCGACTTAGTAGAATCTAAGTTTAAAAGGCAGGCTAACGTCAAAGATAGTGGTGTAATAATGCCTGGGCATGGAGGCTTATTAGACCGTTTGGATAGTATAATTTTTGCTGCACCATTTATATATTTATTTTTAAGAATTACACAATATGTTTCATAAAGAAGGTCATAAAATTATATTTCTAACATTTGTTTTTGTAGTAGGTTGCTTTTTATTAGTAGATCGTTTTATTTCTATTGAATGGTTACGAACTGTCATATTAATTGGTTTATTAGCCTTTTTAATACTTATTCTTCAGTTTTTCAGAAACCCAAAACGCCGCACATTATTAAATGACAAGCAAGTTGTTTCTCCAGTTGATGGTAAAGTAGTCGTAATAGAAGAAGTTTTTGAAAAAGAATATTTTAAGGAAAAACGCTTGCAAGTAAGTGTCTTTATGTCTCCAATAAATGTGCATGTAACCCGTTATCCTATTGGCGGAAATGTGATTTTTAGTAAATATCACCCTGGTAAATACTTAGTTGCATGGCATCCCAAAGCAAGTGATCAAAACGAACGTACAACCGTTGTTGTAGAAAACGAAACTTATGGCAAAGTTTTATACCGACAGATAGCTGGCGCTCTTGCAAGACGTATTGTTAACTATGCTAATGTAAACGACAAAATCACTCAAGGTAGAGATTCTGGTTTTATTAAATTTGGGTCGAGAGTGGATTTATTTTTACCACTAGATACCAAAATAAAAGTAAAACTTAACCAAAAGGTTCGTGGAGGCGAAAGTATTATAGCAGAAGCAAATGACTAGTGAAGAGTTAGAAATAGAATTTCAAGAGACTGTTGATCGCGTAAATGCTTTCACCGAGCCTTTTCCTGCGGATATTCTTCTTAATCTTTATGCTTACTATAAAAAGGCAACCAATAATTATAGTAGCCCAGGAAGTAAGAAAGCAATCATAAATGCCTTTAAAATCAATGCGTTGTTTCAAGTAAAGGACATTTCCCAAGATGAAGCCAAACGATTGTATATAGATTTAGTAAACAAGTATTTTTTATACGGAAAATAAAAACTCCGCTTTTTTATCCTAATAAAATCACATCCGCTCAGGAACCTGAATTCCTAAAACACCAAACGCGTTTTTAATAGTAGATGCCACTTTTTTAGAAAGTTGCACTCTAAATACCTTTTCTTTTAAATTATCGGCACCCAAAATAGATACGTTTTGATAAAATGAATTAAACTCCTTTACCAAATCGTAGGTATAGTTAGCCACTAAGGCCGGACTATGTTGCGATGCGGCATTTTGAATAACCTCTGGAAACAACTCTAATTGTTTTAAAAGTTGTTTCTCCTTTTGATGTAAGGGAATTTCAATAGTAACAGATAAATCAAAATCTGCTTTTCTTAAAATAGCTTGGATTCTGGCGTAGGTATATTGAATAAACGGTCCTGTATTACCTTGAAAATCGATAGATTCTTTTGGGTCGAATAAAATACGTTTTTTAGGATCTACTTTTAGAATGTAATATTTTAACGCTCCTAAACCAATGATTTTATACAGCATTTGTTTTTCTTCGTCTGTATAACTATCCAGTTTTCCTAATTCTTCTGAAATTTCACCAGCTGTTGAAGCCATTTCTTCAATTAAATCATCAGCATCAACCACAGTACCCTCTCTGCTTTTCATTTTTCCACTAGGTAAATCAACCATTCCATAACTTAAATGGTACAGGTTTTTAGCCCAATCAAACCCTAACTTTTTCAAAATTAAAAACAGAACCTGAAAATGATAATCCTGTTCATTACCAACAGTATAAACCATACCGCCAACATCGGGAAAGTCCTTAATTCGCTGAATAGCGGTACCGATATCTTGAGTCATATAAACAGCCGTACCATCAGAACGTTGGACTATTTTCTTATCTAAGCCATCTTCAGTTAAATCGCACCAAATAGACCCATCTGCTTCTTGAATAAATACACCCGATTTTAATCCTTCCGAAACAAATTCTTTACCCAATAAATAAGTATCACTTTCATAATATAAGGTGTCAAAATTAACTCCTAAATTTTTATAGGTTTCAGTAAAACCGGCATATACCCAGCTATTCATTTTTTTCCAAAGCGCTACAGTTTCCTCATCACCTGCTTCCCATTTTAAAAGCATATTTTGGGCCTCCAATAAAATTGGTGCACTTTTTTTAGCGTCTTCTTTAGATATTCCGGAAGCCACCAATTTTTGAATATCCTTTTTATATTCCTGGTCGAACTTTACATAATAGTTCCCAACCAATTTATCACCTTTTAAACCCGTACTTTCTGGAGTTTCGTTATGGCCAAAACGTTTCCAAGCCAACATGCTTTTACAAATATGAATACCTCGGTCGTTTATTATCTGCGTTTTGTAAACTTTTTTCCCTGACGCTTTTAATATTTCGGCAACACTATAACCCAAAAGATTATTTCGAACATGCCCTAAATGCAAAGGCTTATTGGTGTTTGGAGAAGAATACTCGACCATAATAGCCTTGCCTTCCGACTTTTGCGACATAAAACCATAGGTTTCTTCATCTTTAATATTATTGAAAAAGTTGATATAATATGCATCATTTATCTCAACATTCAAAAAGCCTTTTACCACATTAAACGCCTTTACATCTTCCACTTTTTCTAACAAATAATTACCAATAGTTTCTCCTATCTGAACAGGATTTCCTTTAATAAAACGTAACATAGGAAAAATTACAATTGTAATATCGCCAGCAAATTCTTTTCTGGTCGCTTGGAATTCTACTGATTCTATTTCTATATTCAAGGTTGATTTAACCGCTTTTTTTACCTGATTTGATAAAGTCTTTTGAAGGCTCATTAATAGTCACTTTTTTAGGAAAGCAAAGATAAAACTTTTATTAACGCATTAAGATAAAATTCATTTTTAATAAAAATGATATACAAAAACCCATTTAATACACTAAGTCAAAACAAACTATTTAAAAATTCCACTTTAAGTAAAAATTAAAACCAAGTGCATTTTATCGACAAAAGTGTTCTTATTCCATAATATATGCCGTTAATCTATTCGTCGCTTTTTTGGTAAAAATTCACTTAGGCATTTTAACTAATATATTGGTAGTAAAACGCCAAAATTAGATTTAACAGATGCTTTTTCCAACTTTTGTTTAGTAAAGCTATTAATATCTAATTTTTTGAATGATTAAAACATTAACAAAGTATTACTTGCTTAGTTTATTTTTTTTATTTCCCTCAAATAAAACTACTTGATTCTCGCATCGTTGCTGTTTTAATATTAAACATTGTATGAGGAAAATAATTACTCTTTTTTTAATTTCATCTGCCTTTTTTGGTTTTTCTCAAACTAAAGAATTAGACAGTCTTTCCATACAATTAGCTTTTGAAACTCAAGATTCTTTAAAAGTAAAAACCTCTTTAAATTTTATTAAATCCCTGTACGAAATAAAAGATTATGATAGAGCATTAAAATACATTATTGAGAGTGAAAAACTATCTGCCTCCTTAAATTATAAAACAGGAATGGCAGAAATCAATTATTTTAAAGCTCTTATTTATGCTCAAAAAGGAGATTATATTAATGCTGTAAGTACTTATGCGAAATCAAAAGCATTGTTTAACCAACTAAACGATACTTTAGGAGTAGCAAAAGTTAACAATAGCATAGGTTTAATAGAAATAAAACGAGGCAACTATGCAAAAGGTTTACAATACTCCCTAGCAGCTATTAAAGAATTAGAAAAACAAAATTTAGTAAAAGAGCTCTCTTTAGCTTATAGCAATTTGGCAAAAGCTTACTATAAGATGAATGCATTCGATAAATCAATAGAATTTAATTTAAAAGCTATTGGGATTCAAGAACAATTAAAGGACATTCAAGGGCTCATCCAATCAAACAGTCAGTTAGCTGAGCTTTACTCGTTAAAGAATGAAAACAGAAAAGCCATTGAGTATTACGAAAAGGTGCTAACTGGTAAAAATTCGGATATCGATTCTTTACGAGGTCGAATTTATCCAAAATTAGGTGGCGAATATTTAAAGTTTAATGATTACAATAAAGCCTCTCAATATTTACTAGGGGGTTTAAATATTAACAGAAAGTCTGATAACAAAGCTGGTATATTATTAGCGTTAAACAGCCTTGGAGCGTTAAATTTACAAACGAACCGATTAAAAACTGCAGAACAACAACTTTATGAAGCGGGCTCTATTGCTAAAAGCATTAATAATAAACCAGAATTACTTAGATATTATAAATTAATGATTGCCCTTGACTCTACACAAAGAAAATTTGATAGAGCGTTTATGTGGCAACGTGAATATTTTAATTTAAAAAATAGTCTTTTTAATAGCATAAATCCTAATAATTCCGATTCTATTGAATTAGAATTCAACCCCGATTTTGAAAAAGAATTATCCAACAACAGTTATATAGACACTATTAATAAAGTGAGCTTTTCTGACCAAAAGGAAGAATTTGATAAATTTAGACTCATTTTTTATGGTTTATTAGCCGTTCTTGCAATTGTTTCGACTTTCTTGATTTTAATTTATTTAAAGCGAAACACCAATATAAAATACACCCAGGAGTTAGAAGAAAAAAATATCAAAATAGAGTTACAAAACGAAGCGTTCTTAGAGCAAACCAAGCATCTTGAGAATGTTAACAATGTAAAAGACAAATTATTTTCCATCGTTTCTCACGATTTAAAAGACTCTCTTTCTTCTATAAATGGGTTTATTGATTTATTGAAAGACGGTTCATTATCTAGAGAAGAATTTGATAATTTAATTCCAGAACTAAGTGAAAATGCCAACAATGCATCCTTACTTTTATTCAATTTATTAAACTGGTCTAAATCGCAAATGCATTCCTTAGAAGCCAAACCATCTTTGTTTGATTTACAAGAAGTTTTTGAAGATAAGGTTAAACTTATTGAACAACGTATGGAAAGTAAAGGCATCGAATTAATTGATCATTCCTTACGGGATTTTGCATATGCCGATAGAAGCATGTTCGAAATAGTTGTACAAAACCTTCTTGCCAACGCTTTGAAATTCTGTAAAAGTGGCGACACCATCACTATTTCAAATCACATTAGTAATGGTAGCTGTATTATTAGTATTGCCGATACAGGTATTGGTATTTCTAAACAAAATATAGATAAATTATTCAAAAACAGTTCGTTTACCACGGTTGGTACGAATAACGAAAAAGGAACAGGTTTAGGCTTATCAATTTGTAAAGAATTGGTAGAATTAAACAACGGTAAAATTTGGGTAGAAAGCACTTTAAATGTAGGTACTACATTTTATGTACAATTACCAAAATCCAGACCATCCTAGTATTTATTTGGGCGTTACCACGACGGTTGGTCTTTTATTCGTGGTTTAATATTTTTATAATATGGAACTCATGAATATAACTATTTCGCTAAATCTTTTGGTTTTTTGATAAAACCCAAAGGATAACGCTACAATACCTAACGAAAAAAACCGTTCAATTTTAAATTAAGCCCTTGGCAAAAACACTTCTGCCATCATACAACGCGCACTACCTCCGCCACAAGCCTCAATAGTGTCTAAAGAACTAAATAGAATATTGCCGTGTTTTTTAAGGCGTTCTATCTGATTTTCAGTTAACGAGTTATAAGCAGCTTCGCTCATCACTAAATAACTAGTATCGTTTTCCCCTTTCACTTGCAACATATTACCAGTAAAGTTATTCACTTGTGCTTCAGAAATATCTATTATGTCTTTACCATCTTCTTTTAAATGGTCAATTACATTTCTACGTTCTTTTTTATCATCGATACAACTTAAACAAATAACAGCAAAAGTTTCACCCAGACACATCATAACATTCGTATGATAAATGGCTTTACGCTCCCCATTTACTGTTTGATTCGCTGTAAATAAAACGGGCATATATTCAAAATCTTCACAAAACTCAATAAACAAATCTTCATCAGCCCTTGGCGACAAAGCACAATAGGCTTTTCGGTTTACTCTATCTAGCAAAATACTTCCTGTACCTTCAAGAAAAACGTGTTCATCCTCCGCATCAGTATAATCAACTATGTTCTTAATAATAAAACTAGCTTTTTCTACCGCTTCAAGCACGTCTTCGCTACGTTCTAAACGTCGGTTTTCTGCAAACATAGGATACAAGCCCACATTGCCATTTTCATGAAAGGAAACCCAGTTATTTGGAAAAATAGAATCTGGTGTATCAAACTCATCCGTATCATTCACAACAATTACATTAACACCAATGCTTCTTAGTTTTTCAACATAAGCATCAAATTCTTGTTGCGCTTTGGCATTTACAGTTTCTGGCAATAAATTATCAAGCACTTTTTGGTAATAGTTATTTACAGCTGTTTGTTCGTTCATCCTAAAATGTAAAGGACGAATCATTAAAATAGTATTTGTGGTTTGTTGCATTTATTTTGTTTTAAATTGTAATTTATGACATACAAAAATAAGCCAGATCTCAGCTTAATAAAAAAACTATCTACTTATTAATCTATAAATTAATAAGGCAGCACGTTTAGTTAAGGCTTCAACAGTATTAAGATTTACTGTTTCTTCTGGAGTATGCGCCCCAGAACCCATTGTACCCAATCCATCTAAACAATCTACATATTCAGCTACAAAAGAAGTATCTGCTGCGCCACGTTTTCCAGGATCATATGCTTCGACTCCTCCCAATTTCAAATCTAAACTTACCTGATTTAAAATACTTAATAAATTATTATTCCCTTCCGTCGGGCTCATTGCCGGATAACCGTCTGCAAAGATGATTTCAGCAGAAGTATGAGGCAAATTATTAGAAACAATGTCACGCATTTTCGCTCGGGCCCGTTCCTTTTGTTCTTCAGAAATAAACCGAAGTCCTCCATCTACAACCACAGTTTGAGATACCACGTTACTTTTACCAAAGGCAGTGCCTTTACTTAAAGCTTCATCAAAATTAACCTGAGTGCCACCTAAAATGACCCCAGGATTAAAGGTTAAATATTCTTCACCTCTAACTACATTATAAAACTCATTCATAATTCTTGATGCCTCAAAAATAGCTCCAGCACCAACACTCTCATTAAAAATCCCTGAGGAGTGTGCCCGTTTTCCTTTTACTTCAAGTTTCCAATCTGATGAACCTCTTCTTGCTACCGTTGCATAATTAAAGCCTGTAGAGGTTTCAAAACATAATGCTATATCGCTACGTTTGGCCGCATCAACTAAATGTTTCCTACTAATTGCTAATGGTTTTCCAGAAGCTTCCTCATCTCCAGTAAATGCAGCAATAATTTGAGAATTTTTTAGCAAGCCATTATCTGCAAGGGCTTTTAAAGCGTAAAGAATAATAACATCGCCTCCTTTCATATCATTGCCACCAGGGGCATGTGCCATACTGTCATTTACCATTTTAAATTCTTGAAATGGACTATCAGCTTCAAAAACAGTATCCAAATGCCCTATTAAAAGCAGTTTCTTGCCTTTTTTACCATTAGTTTCAGCAAAAAAATGACCAGAACGATTTACTTCAGACATATTATACCATGACGTTGTAAAACCAATCCCTTCAAAAGCTTGAGCAAATTCATCTGCAACAAGCTTTACTCCTGAATGATTCATAGTACCACTATTAATATTTACAACCTTTTTCAAAAACTCAATGGCTTCTAAATTATTAGCTTCTATTGTATTAATGATTTTATGTTCTATAGTACTTATGTTTTGTGCAGGAATATAAATACAGCAAAACATAAAAACAGTGATTACTCCCTTCTTAAAATTGTATTTTATCATAATTTGTAAATAGATTAAATTTAATCAGTCCCGAATTAAAGGCATCGTAGTGCAACGTAACAAGCCTTCTTGTTTACTTATTTCAGCATAAGACACTTCTTCAACAATAAAACCCTTTTTACGCAACCACGCGTTTAATCGGGTAAAGTTTTTTTCAGAAATTATAACTTCTTCAGAAATAGAAAATATATTGCTATTCATGTCATACATTTCGTCTTTGGTGATTTCAAAAATATTTTCCTTTCCAAAGAAATTTACCAACCAATTATATTCGTGTTCAATTAAAAACCCGTTTTTGTGAATGATCGCTTTGTTTTTTCCTATGGGTTGAAAACAACAATCTAAATGTAAGGCGTTTTCTTTAGCAATGGTATTAGATTTTCGAAGTTCGAAGGCCTTAACCGTTTTATTTGGAAACAGCTTTTTTATGGCATTAACAGCATTCATATTGGTGCGTGCCGTAATTAACTCTGGATAATCTTCTCCTGAGTACGTGCCAATAAAAATATAATCGTTCCATGGCATTACATCGCCACCTTCAACGTGACATTCTGGTGGTAAAACGATACTGTTTTTTTTATCTATTTGATCCCAAACATACCCAATGGCTTGAATTTCTCGTTCTCTATCTGGTAAAATATTGGCTCTAATTATTTTGTCTTCAATTACAAAAGAAATATCACGGGAAAATATTTGATTACAATCTTTTATAACTTCGGGTCTAAAAACTTGAACATCGTACTTTTTAAAAACCGCAGCTACCTCATCCATTTCACGAATCATATCTTCTTCCTTAGGATACGTTCCTGCTAAAACGTTCTCAACGCTTTTAGGGTCGTAGCAATCTTCCACGCGCGGTATTGGACCATTACTTTCAGCTGTCCCCAAGATAACGGTTCTTAGTCTGGATGTTTCGTTTTTGATATTTAGCTGTAGCATATTGTAAATATAACAAAGCTTCATAAGGTTTAGTTATGAAGCTCCAAGTATTTTTATTGTAAAAAAATTTATCTTTTTTCTAAAGGCATAAAAGATCTTTGTGTGGCCCCTGTATATATTTGTCTTGGTCGTCCAATAGGCTCTTTACGTAAACGCATTTCACGCCATTGTGCAATCCAACCTGGTAAACGTCCTAAAGCAAACATAACCGTAAACATATCTGTTGGGATGCCCATACCTCTATAAATTATACCCGAATAGAAATCTACATTAGGATATAACTTTCTATCTACGAAATATGGATCTTCTAAGGCCTCTTTTTCAAGTCCTTTTGCGATATCTAAAATGGGGTCTTCAATTCCTAAATTACCCAAAACTTCATCAGCGGCTTTTTTAATGATTTTGGCACGTGGATCGAAGTTTTTATAAACACGATGACCAAAACCCATTAAACGGAAAGGATCGTCTTTATCTTTTGCTTTAGCCATATACTTCTTAGTATCACCATCATCATTTTTAATAGCTTCCAACATTTCTAATACCGCTTGGTTAGCCCCACCATGAAGCGGACCCCAAAGTGCAGAAATACCGGCTGATAATGATGCAAACAAACCTGCGTGTGAAGAACCTGCGATTCTTACTGTTGAAGTAGAACAGTTTTGCTCATGATCTGCATGTAAAATTAACAGTTTATCTAAAGCATCAATTAAAATTTTATTTTGAACATAGTCGGCATTAGGCTTTCTAAACATCATTTTTAAAATATTCTCAACATACCCTAAAGAATCATCACCGTAGTCTAAAGGCAACCCAAGTTTTCTACGATACGTCCAAGCCACTAACACAGGAAATTTACCCATAATTTTAACGATAGCTCTATACATATCAGCTTCCGAGTTCACGTTTACCGAAGAAGGATTAAATGCAGTTAAAGCACTAGTTAATGACGATATAACCCCCATAGGGTGTGCAGACTTAGGAAACGCTTCTAATATTTTTTTAATATCTTCATCTACAACAGATTCCGCTTTTATATCTTTATGAAATTTTTCATGCTGTTCTTTTGTTGGAAGTTCTCCAAAAATCAGAAGATAAGCCACTTCCAAAAAATCTGCTTTTTCAGCTAATTCTTCAATGGTGTAACCTCTATATCTTAAAATACCTTTCTCACCATCTAAAAACGTAATGGCACTTTCACAAGATCCTGTATTTTTAAATCCTGGATCAATAGTAATTACACCTCCTGATGCACTTCTAAAACTCGAAATATCAATAGCTAATTCATTTTCTGTTCCTTCTATTACGGGAAGTTCTATTTTTTTTCCGTTGACTTCAATAGTAGCAGTATTTGCCATAATTTTGAATGTTTTATGATTCTTTAATTGAATTGCTAATTTACGAAATTTCTCATTATTTTTAAAGGCTTCTAACAAAGATTTAACCAATTAAAGCATTACTAAAATTAATGCAAAAAAAAACGATTATTATTTCTAATAATCGTTTTCAAGAAAAATTGAATATTTTTATTTTATTTTAAAAGCTTTTTCCTGAGGGAAATAAGCAATATCTCCTAATTCCTCTTCAATACGAAGTAATTGGTTGTATTTAGCCATACGGTCGCTTCGAGACGCAGAACCCGTTTTTATTTGACCACAATTTAAAGCGACTGCTAAATCAGCAATAGTATTATCTTCAGTTTCCCCTGAACGATGAGACATAACAGATGTATAACCAGCATTTTTAGCCATATTTACCGCAGCTATAGTTTCGGTTAAAGACCCAATTTGGTTTACTTTAATAAGAATTGAATTTGCAATGCCTTCCTCTATCCCGCGAGATAAACGATCAACATTGGTTACAAATAAATCGTCTCCAACTAATTGAACTTTATCACCAATTTTATCGGTTAATAATTTCCAGCCTTCCCAATCGTTTTCATCCATACCATCTTCTATAGAAATAATAGGATATTTTGCAGCTAATTCAGCTAAATATTCAGCTTGTTCGGCAGATGTTCTTACTTTACCCTTATCACCTTCAAATTTAGTATAGTCGTATTTTCCGTTTACATAAAACTCTGCCGCAGCACAATCTAAAGCAACCATTACATCACCACCAAACGTGTATCCCGCTTTCTCAACAGCTAATTTAATAGAATCTAATGCATCTTCTGTTCCACCAGCTAAATTTGGTGCAAATCCACCTTCATCACCAACAGCAGTGCTTAAACCTCTGCTGTGCAAAACATTTTTCAGGTTATGGAAAATTTCCGTTCCCATTTGCATGGCATGTGTAAAGTTTTTAGCTTTTACAGGCATAATCATAAATTCTTGAAACGCAATAGGTGCGTCACTATGAGAACCGCCATTTATAATATTCATCATAGGAACTGGAAGTGTATTTGCAGACACACCACCCACGTAACGATATAATGGCATATTAAGTTCATTAGCTCCTGCTTTTGCAACGGCTAAAGAAACTCCTAGAATAGCATTTGCTCCTAATTTTGATTTGTTTGATGTTCCATCTAAATCAATCATAATTTGATCGATTAAATTTTGTTCAAAAACTGATACTCCTAATAATTCTGGAGCAATAATAGAATTTACATTATCAACAGCTTTTAAAACCCCTTTACCCATATAGGCTTTTCCTCCGTCTCTCAACTCAACAGCTTCATGTTCTCCTGTTGATGCACCAGATGGCACCGCAGCTCTTCCTAATATATTGTTTTCTGTAACAACATCTACTTCTACCGTTGGATTTCCTCTTGAATCAAAAATTTGTCTTGCGTGTATATTTATAATAATACTCATAATTAGTTTAGTTTTACTTTTTTAAAAATCAAATTTACGGTTAAATCTTGTTTGTTTTAAGATGTTTTTAAAGAAATATGTGAAATTACACCTATAACGTTTTAGTAAATAAAAGCCTCAAAAAAAGGATTTTATTTGAGGCCTTTTTATTTTATTTATTCTTTATGTTTTCGATAAATTGATCAAACAAATAAGAAGAATCATGAGGACCAGGGCTTGCCTCTGGATGATATTGTACAGAAAAACAGTTTTTATTTTTCATGGCTAATCC
>JBNMNO010000006.1:0-64567 GCA_051275695.1 Mariniflexile sp. | reverse complement strand
TAACAATTTAGAACAAAACCAAGTTCAAATTATTTTTTGTCTTAAAAACGTCTGAAAAAATACTTTGAACCTGATAAATTAACTAAAAAAAAGGTCAACCTATATCAGTATAATACAGTTCGTGTATTCCTAAATTAATATTATCTTTTTCATTACTAAACCCTTTTTTAAAATCTTCCCATGAAATAACTAAAGTTGCCAGTTTTGGGTTAAATTCTCCTTTATGGAACGCTTTATTTGTATTGGAGTAAAAGGCATTAGGATACACAACAATTTTAGAAATTAAACCTATATAAAAGTCTCGAAAACCAAAAGTTAGCATAACAGCCGTGGCAGATATAAGAATTTTAATATCCTCTGAAATTACAAGTTCGTCCCGTCCTATAAAATCCTTATCGTTAATAAAAGATGCAACACGATGTTCAAAATACCCCTGCTCTTTTTTGGTTAGTTTATTATAAAAAGTAAATTGTTGTTTTAAAATGCGCTTTTGCTTTTCGTTCAAAAGCTTTAATCGTAAATAAAAATGATTGTATAATGGCTTTTTATGCTTTAAAACATAAACCATTTCAATCATTTTAAATGTGTAGTATAAAATGACATAAGCAAGTACAGCAAATAGAATTCCTAGAATTATTTTACTGCTTAAATTAAAATCTTTTGCTATTAATGTGATTAACATTAAATAAAAACGTTTGTTTTAAAAATTAATTACACGATAAGCTAAAATACAAAACCTGAACATAAAATTATTAGGTTAAATTTCACGTTTAGGTTTAATTTTGTGTAATTACGAGGGATTAACCATGTTGGCTCCCTCAAAACTCTACTATGAAAACAAAAAGGTTTCGCATCAAATCAAACTTTTATTGAATTTGTAAGCGAAACCTTTTTATTTATTAGTGACCGCGAAGGGATTCGAACCCCCAACCATCAGAGCCGAAATCTGATATTCTATCCAGTTGAACTACGCAGCCTTTTTAAAATTTAAAATTCAGAATTATTTTAAGATAATTTAGATTTTACTATGTTTGAAATGGTTTTACCATCGGCCTTACCTGCAAGCTCTTGACTTACTATACCCATAACTTTTCCCATATCTTTTATGCCTTCTGCTCCTATTTTGTTTATTGTTGCAACTACAACTTTCACAATGGCTTCTTCACTCATGGCTTCTGGCAAAAACTGGCTAATAACCTCTGCTTCTGACAATTCTGGTGTTGCCAAATCTTCACGCCCTTGCTCTAAATATATTGCCGCACTATCTTTACGCTGTTTTACCTGCTTTTGAAGTATTTTAAGCTCTTGCTCCTCTGTTAATTCCTCTTTTGCACCACTTTCTGTTTGAGCCAATAAAATAGCCGATTTTACAGCTCGTAAAGCGGTTAAAGCTGTTTGATCTTTAGCTTTCATAGCTGCCTTTAAAGCCGTCATAATGTTTTCTTGTAAACTCATCTTTTTACTTTATTTGAATGCGAAGATAAAACAAAAATATTATTAATTCGACTGAATAATACATTCCTGTCTTATCCGGAATGTCAAAAAAACCCGAAAAGCTGAGGGATGCTTTCCGGGTTCATAACTAAGTTAGGCCAGTTTATTTTTAATCTACATTATCATGTAAAAATGAATTATTACTTCTTATTTGAATATCATCATTATCATCTAATCCAATACTTGATCTTGACATATCTGTTTCAGACGAATGTTTGGATTCATCCAAATTAATCCCCTGACGTTTGTAAGCAGGCACTTTTTCAATATCATCAATTTTTGCATTATTGAATTTATAGTTAAAGTCTTTCATTTTACGTCTACGTTCTTCAGCACGTTCCTTTAATAATTCTGAAATAGGACTGTTTAATGGGTCCATTTCTTCTGCTATTTCTTCTTTTAAAACAGTCGCTTTTACAACTTTCTTTTCAAACACTATTTCCTGATCCAATTCTTCTAATATCTCACTTGGAGCAATTTTCTTTTTATTTATTGATGAGTCTACTTCAATACAATCTTCTAGCGTATAACGAATATCTCCTTTTTCATTTGTTTCATTAACTGGTATTAACTCTACATAATCATTTACTGAAATTTTCTTAACCTCGTCATCAAGTTGAAATAACATAACATTATCTTTCTCTTCAACTTCATTATTAGAAGAAATGGGCAAATCGAATGTTAAGATAATTTGTTGTTCTTCCTCACCATAGTCTGAAACGATTTCTATGTCGGAAAAATTATTATCTCCATTAGACATCCTTGTAACTGGTTTAATGATAAAATCTTCATCTTCCTTAATATTGGCTCTTACTTCAATAAAATCAACGTTAATATTTCTAATAATTTCTGAAGTAGGAATTAAATCGATATTAGCAAATGAAATACTAGGTTTTTCATTATTTACAACATTTTTTTCAACTTTAGCAGGTTCCTTCTCTTCTAAATCGAAATCTAAAGTATGTTTTACAATGGGTGTTTCTTTGTTTTCTTTTAGTTCTATAATTGGCGCAATAATAACTGGTTCTCTTTCTCTAGAACTTAAATCGAAATCTTCACTTATAAGGGAATGCACCACTTTTTTAGCTTCAGTATTAGAAATTTCGTCTTGTTGCTCAATATTAAAGCCAGTTGCAATAATAGTAACTGCGATAGATTCTTCTAAACTTTCATCTTCACCAACACCCATAATAATATTGGCACCATGCCCCGCTTCATTTTGAATATGATCATTTATTTCTCCAATTTCATCAATGGTAATTTCATTAGTTCCCGAAACAATTAGCAACAACACATTTTTGGCTCCAGTAATTTTATTATCGTTTAATAACGGGGAATCTAACGCGTTACGAATAGCATCCTGAGCACGGTTTTCACCCGAAGCCAATGCAGACCCCATTATAGCTGTTCCGCTATTACTTAATACTGTTTTAGCATCACGTAAATCAATGTTTTGTGTGTAATGGTGCGTAATAACTTCGGCTATACCACGAGCAGCAGTAGATAGCACTTCATCAGCTTTAGAGAATCCTGCCTTAAAACCAAGATTTCCATACACTTCACGAAGCTTGTTATTGTTTATTACAATTAATGAATCCACAACATTTCTCAAATTTTCAATACCAATTTGAGCCTGTTCAATACGCATTTTTCCTTCAAACTGAAATGGCATCGTTACAATTCCTACCGTTAAAATATCTAAATCTTTAGCCATTTTAGCAATAATTGGAGCTGCACCGGTACCAGTTCCACCACCCATTCCGGCAGTAATGAAAACCATTTTGGTATTGGTATCAAGCATATTTGAAATATCCTCGAAACTCTCAACTGCAGATTGCTCACCAACCTGCGGATTTGCGCCTGCACCCAATCCTTCTGTTAAGTTAACCCCTAATTGAATTTTATTTGGAACGCCACTATTTTGAAGTGCTTGTGCATCTGTGTTACAGATGTAAAAGTCTACTCCTTTAATTCCTTGTTGGAACATATGGTTTATGGCATTGCTACCACCACCTCCAACACCAATAACTTTAATGACATTTGACTGATTTTTTGGTAAATCAAATGCGATACTTGCGAATTCTTTCTTGCTGCTCATAAATTCTGTTTTACTGGTATTAATACTTTACTTATTACTTTTAATTTATTCAATGGATGTTTTTGTCACTCGGCGTTGTCTAAAAAATCTTTAACACGCTCGGTTAATTTATCAAGAAAAGACCGTCGTTCTTTTACTGGTTTTTCTTTACTTTCTTCTAATGGTTTTTCGTCTTCAATTAATGCTTGCTTTTTCTCTAGCAATTCAACCTTTTTGCGTTCATTGCGTTTTAAACCATCTAAAACCAAACCAACGGCAGTTGCATACAACGGGCTTGTAACATCTTCATCACTATCCCCAGCTAAATGTTCGTTTGGAAACCCTATTCTGGTATCCATACCGGTTATGTATTCTACCAACTGTTTTAAATGTTTTAATTGACTACCACCACCTGTCAAAACGATACCTGCGATTAATTTTTTCTTTTGTTCTTCGTGCCCGTAGTTTTTAATTTCTACATACACTTGCTCAACTATTTCAACAATACGAGCATGAATTATTTTAGAGAGATTTTTAAGGGTTATCTCTTTTGGTTCTCGGCCTCTCAAACCAGGAATGGATACAATTTCGTTATCTTTATTTTCCCCAGGCCATGCCGAACCAAATTTGATTTTAAGTAATTCTGCTTGCTTTTCTATAATTGAACATCCTTCTTTAATATCTTCAGTAATTACGTTTCCTCCGAAAGGAATTACGGCTGTATGGCGGATTATACCATCTCTAAAAATAGCCAAATCTGTGGTTCCTCCTCCAATATCAATAAGTGCTACACCTGCTTCTTTTTCTTCCTGACTTAAAACGGCATTGGCAGATGCTAAAGGCTCTAACGTAATACCTTCCAGGTTTAAACCTGCGCTTTGTATACAACGCCCAACATTTCTTATTGAAGATACTTGACCAACAACAACATGAAAATTAGCTTCTAAACGACCGCCGTACATTCCTATAGGCTCTTTAATTTCTCCTTGTCCGTCCACTTTATATTCCTGAGGCAATACGTGAATAATTTCCTCGCCTGGTAGCATTACCAATTTATGGACCTGGTTTATAAGTCTGTCAATATCTTCTTCATCTATAACCGTTTCAGAATTTGCTCTGGTTATATAATCGCTATGTTGTAAACTTCGTATATGTTGTCCTGCAATTCCAACAGTAACGCCTTCAATTTTAATATCGGAAGCTGCTTCAGCTTCTTGTACAGCCTGCTGTATAGATTGAATGGTTTGCGTAATATTATTGACCACACCTCGATGTACTCCCAAACTTTTAGACTTACCAATGCCTAAAATTTCAACTTTTCCGTATTCATTTTTACGACCAATCATAGCCACAATTTTTGTGGTGCCTATGTCTAATCCTACTGCTACATTATGCTCCATGCCTTATATTTTGGTACATACTACTTGGTTATCAAACTGCAAATTCACTTTACTATAATTTTCTAACGTTTTCTCTTTTATATTTTTTTGATAAAACGCTTTTAGGTTATTAATTTTTTTATCTAAAGATGTCACATCTCCTAATTGCACTAAAAAATGGCATTGTCTAAGTTTTAAATAAAGAACTTTATCGATATCTTGATAAATTTCTATAACATGCTTTTTTAAGAATTCATCTTCCTTAATTTTATTTGCAACTATATAGATACTTTTTAAATTATTTTTTTCAACATAACCAGTAACTAGTGGCACTCTAGCAGAATAATTGATTGATAGTGGCATATAAAAACCGTCGCCATCAATATAATAAGACGCATTTGTACTAACTCGTGCAATAGGTGTTTTTTGTTCAATTTGAGCATTAAGTGAGCCATCTACAGCAACATATACTTCTGCTGTTTTAATCATTGGATTAGATTTTATGGCATTTTCTAACTCATTCAAATCTAAAGTTTCTTTATGTACATTTTTAATGCTTCCAAAATTTTGTATTAACAATTTACTAACATTTTCATTTGTTATGAACATACTGCTTTCTCCAATAAATTCAACATTAGGTTTAGAAACATTTCTAACAGAATTTCTATTGGAAGCAAAGGCAAAAAGAAAGATTACCAATCCCATTAAAACCGTCATCTTTATGTAATTCCAGTTAATTCTCAAGACTAAATTCTTTTTTTATATGTTTTACTTCTTCACCAATATCACCAGCGCCAATGGTTAATACAATTTGCGCGTTACTTTCGTGTATTTTTTTCAACAATTCCCCCTTAGTAACTAATTGTTTATTTTTATTATTTATTTTGCTTATTAACCACGCCGAAGTAACCCCTTCGATTGGCAATTCTCTGGCTGGATAAATATCTAATAAAAGCACTTCATCAAACTGCGATAAACTCTTAGCAAAATCGTCAATAAAATCGCGGGTTCTGCTAAATAAATGAGGTTGAAAAATGGCTAAAACTTTCTTTTCTGGGTACATTTCTCGCACTGCTTGATGTACTGCATTAATCTCCTGTGGATGATGTGCATAATCATCAATAAATACAAAATTTTCCGTTTTAATCTGATAGGTAAATCGTCGCTTTACGCCTTTAAAAGACGCTAATGCATTGGCGAGCTGCCGGTAAGGGCAACCATATTCTACAGCCATCGCCAAGGCTATTAGTGCATTAGACAGATTATGTCTACCGGGTAGGTTAAATTGTAAATTTTCAAGCACTGCTTTTGGTGTTTTAACATCAAAAACATAGCCGCCATTTTCTATTTTTATATTTTGAACTGAATAATCCGAATCATCTTCAATACCATAGGTTATTCCGTGTATTGGTAATCCGTTTCGAACAAATAATTTTCCATTAGGTTTTATTTTTTTTGAAAACTCAACAAAAGATTTCTCTAATTCTGACGCATCCCCATAAATATCTAAATGGTCCGCATCCATAGAAGTAATGCATGCTAAATTTGGGGATAAGGTTAAAAAAGAACGATCAAATTCATCTGCTTCAACAACCGAAACTTCTGTTCCGTTAACTATTAAATTTGAATTATAATTTTCGCAAATACCGCCTAAAAATGCCGTTACGGCCACATCGCATTCATTTAACAAATGCCCTAAAATACTGGAGGTGGTCGTTTTACCGTGGGTGCCTGCAACCGCTAAACAAAACGTGTTTTCTGTTATTAATCCTAAAATTTTAGAGCGTTTTAAAATTTGAAAATTATTGTTTTTAAAATAATCAAACTCCAAGTGTCCTTGGGGAATTGCTGGGGTATATACAACCAATGTAGTTTCTGCATTTAAACAAGACGAAGGAATGTTTTTAACAGCATCTTCAAAATGAACTTCAATACCCAAAGAAACCAAACTATCAGTAATATCGGAAGGTGTCTTATCATATCCTGCTACAATTTTTTCATTTGCAACAAAATAGCGTGCCAAAGCACTCATACCTATACCTCCAATACCAATAAAATAGATGCTATGTATTGTATTTAAATTCATTTGTCTTTTAAAAGTTTTTCAACCTCATCGGCAATTTGTTTTGTTGCATTAACTAATGCTAACTTTTTTATATTAGTTCCTAATTCTTTTTGATTTTCTGCCGAAGCAATTAAATTAGAAAACTTGTTTTCAAAGTCAACATCTAATTCTTCTTCTTTAATTATTAATGCGGCATTTTTACTTACAATAGCCATCGCATTTTTAGTTTGATGGTCTTCAGCAACGTTTGGAGACGGAATAAAAATAACTGGCTTACCAACAATACAAAGTTCGGATACGGAACTTGCACCTGCCCTAGAAATAACAATATCTGCAGCAGCATAGGCAAAATCCATGTTATTTAAAAACTCGTAAACCTGCACGTTATTCATATTATTATAAATTTTATACTGGTTATAGTATAACTTCCCACATTGCCATATAATTTGAATATTTTGAGAATCTAAAAAGTCTAATTTTTTTTCAATTAACTGGTTAATGCGTTTAGACCCTAAACTTCCTCCTAAAACTAGTAGTGTATATTTCCCATGTTTTAAGTCGAAAAAGTTTTTAGCCTCAACCGTTTTATCGTCAATATCTAATAAGCCTTTTCTAATAGGATTACCCGTTTTAATTATCTTGTCCTTTGGAAAAAAACGTTCTAATCCATCATAAGCCACGCATATTTTTTTTGCTTTGTTAGCTAATAATTTGTTGGTTATCCCTGGGTAAGAATTTTGTTCTTGTATTAAACTCGGAATTTTATTTGCAGCCGCCAGATATAATAATGGTCCACTAGCAAAACCTCCTGTACCAATTGCTACATCAGGTTTAAAAGATTTAATGATTTTTCGTGCATTCCAAAGACTGCTAATTAATTTAATTGGAAACATCAAATTTTTTAAGGTCAACTCACGCTGAATTCCAGAAATCCAAAGCCCTTTAATATCATATCCTGCTTGGGGTACTTTTTCCATTTCCATTCTATCTCTTGCCCCAACAAATAAAAACTCAGCATCAGGAAAACGAGACTTTAACTCGTTTGCTATAGCAATGGCAGGATAGATATGTCCGCCTGTTCCGCCTCCAGATAATATGATTTTATATTTACTCATTTATAAAGCTTCACTTAATATTTCCAGTGGATTTTCATCCATTGTTTCTTGTTCTTTCATTTCTTCCCGTTTTGCACTAACACTTAATATGATTCCTATGGCTAAACAGGTCATCCAAATAGACGTTCCTCCACTACTAATTAAGGGTAAGGTTTGTCCGGTTACAGGAAATAATTCTACCGCAACGGCCATATTAATTAATGCCTGAAACACGATAGGCAACCCCACTCCAAGCACCAATAGTTTTCCGAAAACAGTATCCGATTTTTGTGCCACTATAACAATTCTAAATAAAAACCACATATAAAGTATCATTATAAAAAAGCCTCCAATAATGCCATATTCTTCAATAATAATAGCGAAAATAAAATCGGATGACGATTGTGGTAAAAAATTCTTTTGAATGCTTTTTCCTGGTCCAACCCCTTTAATACCTCCTGTTGCAATAGCTATTTTTGCTTTTTCAATTTGATAATCTGCCTCTGTATCTTCGTTATTCGAATAATTAATAATTCGGTTTTCCCATGTTTCCACTTTGACACTTAATGGCCCAGAAGTTAATTTCGCAACCATTACAAAAAGCACTAAACTTATTAGACCCAATCCCAGAATTATTGCAATATATTTTAAGGGATAACCTCCTAAAAAAACCAAGATTAATACCATTAAAAACATAATGGCAGTAGTTGAAAAATTTGAAGGTAATATGAGTGCTAAAATCAAAAAAACAGGAGCCCAAAGTGGTAAAACAGAACTTTTAAAAGTGATGTCTTTATCTTTAATTTTCGACATATACCTAGCTACATACATCATTAAGACAACCGATGCTAAGGTGGATGTTTGAAACGACACTCCAATAATAGGTATTTGAATCCATCTACTGGCATTAGCACCTTCAATAGTTGTTCCTTGCAGCATGGTAATTCCCAACAAAACCAGGACGATTGGAATCATTACTAAGGATAGACCTTTAAAATATCTATAGGGTATTTTATGAATGCCATACATGATTGCAAACCCTAGTGCCAGATGAACCAAATGCTTAACTAAAAACGCAAAAGTATTTCCACTTCCACCTCTATATGCCAAATTACTTGCAGCACTATAAACAGGCAAGAACGACACAATCGCCAATAAAGCAACAATTGCCCAAATTAACCGGTCTCCTTTTATGTTATTAAATAGTGTTTGCACTTTTAATGTTTTTAAATTTTAAAATAATTCGACTGCACGCAGTATGACACTAATTTATTTTTATAGATTTCTAACGGCATCTTTAAATTGACGCCCTCTATCTTCATAGTTTTCAAATAAATCGAAACTTGCGCATGCGGGAGACAACAATACATTATCTCCAGCTTCTGCTAATTTGTAAGCTATTTTAACAGCTTCACTCATAAATTGAGTTTCTACAATAACATCCACCATATTTCCAAAGGCATTTAATAACTTTTCATTATCAACCCCCAAACAGATAATCGCTTTTACTTTTTCGTTTACAAAAGGATATAATTCTTCATAAATGTTACCCTTATCGACACCTCCAACTATCCAAACGGTAGGTGAATCCATACTTTCTAAGGCATAATACGTAGCATTTACATTGGTTGCTTTTGAATCGTTTATGTATTGAACTTTATTAATTTTAAGTACTTGCTCCAAACGATGTTCTACTCCTTGAAAATTTTCTAAACTTTCTCTTATCGTTTGCTTTCTTATTTTTAATAAATGAGCCACAGTAGATGCTGCCATAGCATTTTTAATATTGTGATTTCCTTCTAACGTAAGACTTGATATTGGCATAATTATTTGGTTATTATTTATTGTTATTATAATATTTTGCTTGTCTAAATACGCACCATTTCCAATTGTTCTAACTAATGAAAATGGCAATAATGTAGATTGAACTGGATGGCTCTGCAACCAATTAGTCAGAATTTCATCATCAGCATCATAAATCAAATAATCCTCTTTTGTTTGATTTTCTGCAATTCTGAATTTTGAAGTGATATAATTTTCTAATTTGTAATCATATCTATCTAAATGATCGGGTGTAATGTTAGTAATTACTGCTATTTTTGGCTTAAAATCGACTATATCATCTAACTGAAAACTACTTATTTCTAACACGTAATTAGGGTAATCTTTTTCTAAAATTTGTTTCGCAAAACTTTCGCCAATATTTCCTGCTAAACCAACCTCTAACCCTTGTTTTAAAATATGGTGCGTTAAGGTTGCCGTTGTTGTTTTACCATTACTTCCTGTAATTCCAATAATAGTAGCATTCGTAAATTTGGATGCAAATTCAATTTCAGAAACTACCAAAATGCCTTTTTCACGAATTTGTTTTACCAAAGGCACTTTATCAGGAATTCCTGGGCTTTTCATTACGATGTCGGCATTTAGAATTTTATCTTCTGTATGCTTTTCATCTTCCCATTCAATCTCATTATGTATAAGAACTTCTTTATATTTTTCTTTTAATTTTCCCTTATCGGAAACAAAAACCTCATAGCCTTTTGTTTTTCCTAAAAGCGCGCTTCCCACGCCACTTTCTCCACCTCCAAGAATCACTAACCTTTTCATTTATCTAATTTTCAGGGTCACAATTGAAATAATAGCAAGTAAAACTCCAACAATCCAGAATCGGGTTACAATTTTACTTTCGTGATATCCTAATTTTTGATAATGATGGTGTAATGGAGACATTTTGAAAATTCGTCGTCCCTCCCCATGTTTTTTCTTGGTATATTTAAACCAACTCACTTGCATTACTACCGATAAATTTTCAGCTAAAAATATTCCGCACAATACGGGAATAAGCCATTCTTTACGAACCGCAATGGCAATAACTGCTATAATTCCGCCTATAGTTAAACTACCCGTATCACCCATAAAAACAGATGCCGGATATGTATTGTACCATAAAAACCCGATAAGTGCTCCAACAAAAGCAGCTATATAAATAGTGATCTCTTCAACCCTCGGGATGTACATTATGTTTAAATAATCTGAGAAAATAATATTACCAGATACCCACGCAAAAATCCCTAAAGTAAGTGCTATAATTGCCGACGTACCGGCTGCTAATCCATCAATGCCATCTGTTAGATTTGCTCCATTGGAAACAGCTGTAATAATGAATATGGATATTAAAACGAATATTACCCAAGCATAATTATCCAACCTCGGACTTATCCAAGTTATAATATTGGCATAATCAAACTCATTGCCTTTAACAAAAGGAATGGTTGTTTTAGTTGATTTTGTTTCTGTTTCAAAAAATTGAGTCGGAGATATATTAGGGTCTTCTGCCAACATTTTTTGCCGCACTTCAATAGGCAATTTCTCTTTAATTGTAACATTAGGGTTAAAATACAAAGTGGCTCCAACAATAATTCCTAAACCAACTTGACCTAGCACTTTAAAACGTCCTTTTAATCCTTCTTTATCTTTTTTAAACTTCTTAATATAATCATCTATAAAACCAATAGTTCCCATCCACAAAGTGGTAATAATTAACAGGATGATATAAACATTACCTAGTTTTGATAACAAGAATACGGGTATTAATGTGGCTAGAATAATGATAATTCCACCCATAGTGGGGGTTCCTGCTTTTTCTTGTTGTCCTTCTAAACCTAAATCCCTAATGGTTTCGCCTACTTGTTGTTTTTGTAAAAAACGAATAATACGTTTTCCGTAAATAGTAGAAATTAGCAAAGACAAAATCATAGCTAACGCAGCTCTAAAGGTTATAAACCCAAAGAGCGATGCTCCAGGAATCTGAAATTGTTTTTCTAAATAGTCAAATAAGTAGTACAGCATTTATGTATTGTTATTTGTTTAATTGTTTTAAAAAATCACTTACCATCTTGAAATCATCAAAATCGAAACGTTTGCCTTTTATTTCCTGATAAGTTTCATGCCCTTTCCCTGCTATTAGGATAATATCATTGGGTTGTGCCATTTGACAGGCTGTTTTTATAGCTTGCGCTCTATCGGTAATGGTTAATGCTTTTTTATAATTTTGAGGCTCCACCCCTTTTTCTATATCTTTAAGAATGGCTTCCGGAACTTCACTTCGTGGATTATCACTTGTAAAAATAACCTTGGTACTTAATGCGGTTGCGATATGCCCCATTTTTGGGCGTTTGGTTTTATCTCTATCGCCACCACAACCAATAACTGTTATTAATTCTTCGTTTTTAGTGCGAATACTGTTAATGGTTTCTAATACATTTTTTAGTGCATCGGGCGTATGGGCATAATCGACTATAGCCGTTATTTTTTCGTTTGAAATAATATACTGAAACCGCCCACTTACATTTTCTAATTCACTTATCAAACGCAGAATCTCCACTTTTTCAAGGCCTAATAATTCTGCAGTAGCGTAAATTGCCAAAATGTTGTAGGCGTTAAAATTTCCGATAAGACGTGTCCAAACTTCACTATCATTAATCTTTAATAAAAGACCTCCAAACTGATTTTCTAATATTTTAGACTTATAATCGGCATACCCTTTTAAAGCATACGTATATTTTCGTGCTTTGGTGTTTTGTATCATGACCAAGCCGTTTTTATCATCTACATTTACAAGAACAAAAGCTTTTTCGGGTAGTGCATCAAAAAACGATTTTTTTACATCGCGATATTCTGCGAATGTGTTGTGATAATCTAAATGATCGTGGGTAAGATTAGTGAAAATACCACCTTCAAAACGCAAGCCTGCCGTTCTGAATTGATGAATACCATGTGAACTTACTTCCATAAAGCAAAACTCAACCCCGGCAGCATTCATTTCATTTAAATACTTATTAATAGTTAGAGAGTCAGGAGTTGTATGTGTCGCCTTATGCTCTATGGTATCAACCATTATTTTTACGGTAGACAACAACCCTACTTTAAACCCAGCTTTTTTAAATAACTGATACAATAAACTTGCAACGGTGGTTTTGCCATTCGTTCCAGTTACACCAACCAACTTTAAATTTCCTGAAGGATTATCATAAAAATTAGAAGCCATAAAAGCTAATGCTTTACTAGAATTATCTACTTCCACATAGGTAACACCATCAGCTAATTTCTCAGGGATTGATTCGCAAATAACAGCCACGGCTCCTTGTTTTACAGCAACATCTATGAATTTATGTCCATCTGACACACTGCCTTTAACAGCAACAAAAACATACCCACTATTAATATTTCTGGAGTCGAAATCGATAGCGTTCAACCGAACACTGGTCGATCCCACTACCTCATTAATGGTTACTTTATATAATATGTCTTTTAATGCTATCATGAAGCTGATAAAACAATTATTTGGTTATTCTTTAGCTTAATATTCTGTTCGATGGATTGTTTTTTAACAATCCCATTGCCTTCTAATTTTACTTTAACCTTTACCTGCATGTTTTCTAACAAAGCCAAAGCATCCATAGCAGGTAAGCCTACCAGATTTGGCATAATGGTTTTATAAGTTTGAGATGTATTATAAAAGCTTTCGTATTCTTTTTCTACGGAAGCCATTCTAACATTTAAAGACTTAACTTCATCTACAATGGGTGTATCGGTAAATATTTTTTGAGCTATTTTTTTGAAAACGGGTCCGGATACATCTGCTCCATAATAACCTACACTTTTATCGGGTTCGTGAATAACAACGATGCATGAGTATTTTGGGTTTTCAGCAGGGAAATATCCAGCAAATGATGAGATATAATTTATCTTGTCTTTTTGGGCATAATCTTTTTGACAGGTTCCTGTTTTTCCTGCCATTGAGAAATTTTTAGAATATAAACTATGGCCTGTCCCATGTTTTTTTTCAACCACATTTTTAAGCAACTGTTGTACTTTTGAAATAGTTTCTTTCGAACAGATTTGCTTATTTATTACTTCCTTCTCAAAAGGGACAACTACATGGTCAAATTCTTTAACTTCTCTTAAAAACTGAGGCTTCACCATTTCACCATCATTGGCAATGGCATTGTAAAAAGTAAGTGTTTGCAAAGGGGTGAACGACACACCATACCCATAAGCCATCCATTGCAAGGCAATACCACTCCAACGTCCATTTTTAATTCTTGGGTCTGGAATAATAGGTTTAGGCTCACCTATAATAGGGAGATCTAAAGCATCATTAAGGTTCATATCATACAATCTATCTACAAATTTGCTTGGCGTTTTTCTATAAGCTTTATCAATAGCCCTTACAATTCCTGTGTTAGACGATACTTCAAAGGCCTTGGCCACTGTAATTTTACCAAACCCGCCATGATGCGAATCCCTAACAGGCTTACCATAAAACCAAATGATACCTTTTTCAGTATCGACCACATCGCTGGTATCAATAACTCTATCTTCTAAAGCCGCCGTAACTGCCATTAATTTAAAGGTTGAACCAGACTCGTGCGATTCTCCAACGGCATAGTTTAAACGCTCATAATAATACCCATCACTATTTCTCCCTAAGTTTGAAATAGCGCGTATCTCGCCTGTTTTGGTTTCCATAACTACCACACAACCGTGATCTGCTTTATACTTTTCTAACTGTTCTAAAAGGGCATGATGCGCAATATCCTGTATATTAACATCGATGGTTGTATAAACATCGTATCCGTTTTTAGGGTCAATTTCATTGGCATCATTTAAAGGCTTCCATTGCCCTTTTCCTATTTGCTGCTTTTTTCGTTGACCATCGGTTCCTCGCAAATATTTAACCCCAAAAGCACCGTCAATTCCTGCTCTGGTTACATTTCCATTTTCATCAAAACGCTCATAACCAATAGACCGTTGCGCAATACCTCCCATAGGATGCTCGCGTTTTGTTGTTTGCTCAACAATCAACCCGCCTTTAAAAGCACCTAATTTCAATAAAGGAAAACTGCGTAAACGTATGTAATGAGAATATCCAACATTTCTCGCTATTAAATAGTATCGATTATGGTGTTCTCTTGCTTTTCTAATCTCATTTTGATAATAATTTGAAGGTTTTCCTGAGTATTTTGAGAGTGAATCGCTTAAAGGTTTTACATACTTTTCGAACGTTTTATTTGTGGGCGTCATCGCATCAAAACGTATGTCGTATTTAGGAATAGACGTTGCTAACAAATTCCCTTTAACAGAATACACATTACCTCTATTTGCAGGAATAACAACATTTTTTATAACACGCTCCGAAGCCATGGCTCTATACTTATCGCCTTGTACAAATTGAATATTAAACAATTTAAACATAACCGCTAGCCCGAAGATGAACATACATACTGCTATAAAATACAATCTGTTTAATATGTTTTTCTCGTTTACCACTAAGACCTACTTTAATTTTGAGATGTTACTTTTATTTTTTTTGGCGGAATCACTGAAGGCGCAATTTCTTTAACTTTCATAACCTCTATGACATTCGATTCCATTTTAAGTTTCATAAGTTCTGAGCGCCCATCAATAAAAGCCGAACGCATTTCACTTACTTCATTTTTCAACCTTGCAATTTCGTATACTTTTTTATCGGCACTGTGTGAGCTTGCTATCATTACTATTGTTAAACACGAAATAAAAATGATAAACCTCCAATTCTTAAAAGAGTCATCACTTACCAAAAAAGTGCCTTTTAATATTTTATAGATGTTTTTTTTCATTTATACTTTTTCAGCAATACGCAGTTTTGCGCTTCGCGCCCTACTATTATTTTTAATTTCTTCTTTTGAAGGCACTACCAAACCATTTATCTTTTTTAATGGCACTTCAAAATTTCCATACATATCTCGTTGTGGCTCTCCTTCAAACATGCCGTTTCTAATAAATCGTTTTACCAATCTATCTTCTAAAGAGTGATATGACATAACACTTATTCTCCCTTTTGGTTTTAAAAGCTCAGGTGTTTGTAACAAAAATTCTTTTAAAGCTTCAATTTCCTGATTGACCTCTATCCTGATAGCTTGATAAATTTGAGCCAATACTTTATTTTCATGTCTTGGTGGCAAAAACTTTTTCAAGGCTGCTTTTAATTCTTCACTTGTAACAATGGGCTGCAACGCTCTTTGCTCAACAATTACTTTTGCCATTGCTGGTGCAGAACGCAATTCACCATAATTCAAAAGCACTTGCTTAAGTTGCTCCTCATCATATTTATTAACCACCTGAAATGCCGAAAGTGCATTTTGCTGATTCATTCGCATATCTAAATTCGCTTCAAAGCGTGTTGAAAAACCGCGCTCGGCAACATCAAACTGATGCGAAGACACACCAAAGTCTGCTAGAATTCCCTCAACTTGCTTTACGCCATAAAACCTTAAAAAACGTTTTACATATCGAAAATTTTCATTTATTAGTATAAACCTGTCATCGGCAATCGTGTTTTTAAGAGCGTCTTGATCTTGATCAAAAGCAAACAATTTTCCTTTAGCACCAAGGCGTTTTAATATTTCTTTACTATGCCCGCCACCGCCAAACGTGACATCTACATAAACGCCCTCCGGATTAATATTCAACCCATCAACGGCTTCTTTTAACAGAACAGGATTATGATATTCCATAGTCGTCATCGTCTTGTCCCATTACCTCTTCAGCTAAATCTGCAAAATCTACAGTAGCGTCATTAATGGCCTGTTCATATAAATCTTTATCCCAAATTTCAATAATGTTGATAGCAGAAGTTATTACTATGTCTTTTGAAATATTCGCAAACACCGTTAAATCTTTTGGTATTAATAAGCGCCCATTCACATCAACCTCAACCATTTTAACCCCCGCTGTAAATCGACGAATAAAATCGTTGTTCTTCTTTTTAAACTTATTAAGCTTATTGATTTTTTGCATGAGCACCTGCCACTCGCTCATGGGATATAACTCTAAACATTTTTGAAAGACAGATCGACGCAGCACAAACCCATCGGGCAAAACCGAAGCCAATTGCTTTTTTAATGGCGCAGGCATCATAAGACGGCCTTTAGCATCCACTTTACAATCGTATGTTCCTGTTAATAAGTCCAATGTGGTTTGATTGTGTTTTTGAGTTTAAGTTTCAAATATATCGAAAATATTACCACTTTTTACCACTTTATACCACTTTGTTAATAATTTTTCGATTAAATGCTAATTATAGATGATTTTTTAGACCTATTATTTCCACTACACTTAAAAATCAAGTGGTTAGAGACCTAATTTTAGAGTCTATTAAATATTAACAGTTCTACTTTAAAATATTATTATTGCGGATTAATAATTTGATTGTAATATGAATGAAATAACTATATTTGTTTTTAAAGCAATGACTAACTAATTAATGACGCATCGTTTAAAAAAAGAGAAGGACTACAGTTATATTGAAGTTGGCGAGGGCACTCCAATTATTGTTTTACACGGTTTAATGGGCGGCTTAAGTAATTTTGATGCGGTAACACACTATTTTAGCCTAAAAGGTTACAAAGTTGTTATCCCAGAGTTGCCAATTTACAGTACCTCCTTACTAAAAACCAACGTGAAAAATTTTGCGAAATACCTACATGACTTTATTGAATTTAAAGGCTATAACGAGGTTATTTTATTAGGCAATTCTCTTGGTGGACATATTGGTTTATACCACACAAAACTATATCCAGATAAAGTAAAAGCATTAGTTATTACAGGCAGTTCGGGGCTTTACGAAAGTGCTATGGGTGGCGGCTACACCAAACGAAGTGATTATGAAGTTATTAAAAAGAAAGCACAAGACGTTTTTTACGACCCAGTCATAGCAACAAAAGAAATAGTAGATGAAGTTTACGAAACTGTAAACAATCGTCATAAACTTATAAAAACACTAGCCATCGCCAAAAGTGCCATAAGACATAATATGGCTAAAGATTTGCCGAAAATGAGCATTCCAATCTGTATTATTTGGGGCAAAAATGATACGGTTACACCTCCAGAAGTTGCCGTAGAATTTGATTCCCTTTTGCCAAATTCCGATTTATTTTGGATTGACAAATGTGGTCATGCTGCTATGATGGAACACCCTGAAGAATTTAATACCATTCTTGATACTTGGTTAACTAAAAGAGAGCTATAAATCAATAAAATATCGCACTTAGAGAAATCGAAGTGCCAAATTCCAAACTAAATGCATATTAAATCGGCCGAATTTGTAATGAGTAATTCTGATGTGGCTAAATGCCCAAAAGGATTACTACCCGAATACGCTTTTATTGGCAGAAGTAATGTTGGCAAATCGTCGTTAATCAATATGCTTACCGATCGAAAAAGTTTAGCAAAAACCTCGGGCAGACCAGGAAAAACCCAACTTATTAATCACTTTTTAATTAACACCAACTGGCATTTGGTAGATTTACCGGGTTATGGATACGCGCGTGTTTCAAAAAATGCTAAAAAAACCTTTCAAAAATTTATTACCCAATATTTTAACTTACGCGAACAATTGGTAACAGCCTTTGTGTTAGTTGATATTAGGCACGAACCGCAAACTATCGATTTAGAATTTATGCAGTGGCTGGGTGAAAACGGTATTCCGTTCTCCATTATTTTTACAAAAGCAGATAAACTAAAACCCAATGCTATTTTAAGGCATGTTGACGACTATAAAAAAGTGGTTTTAGAAACATGGGAAGACATGCCCAATTACTTTGTTACCTCATCATCAAACGAAACAGGAAAAGATGCTGTTTTAAATTATATTGATGCATTGAACGCCAATATGGATTTAAGCCCAAACTAAAAATCAACCCTTTTATTTTTTACAACACCTATTTTTTCTTGACTATCCCCGAAAAAATCACAACTACGTTTAGCCGCTTATGTAGTCCATTGAAACTCACCCTGTCTTAAAGCTAATTAAAAGCTTAAAAAACCTGATTATCAAGTTTTTATCGTATCTTATACAATGTTTTTTGGAGCCAACGAATGTATCAGAGAGAGAGAGAGAGAGAAATAGAACAAATTAACCATTACAAACCAAGAACTGGTCTTTCAAAACAAAGAGAAAGAAAAACAAACGGCAGAATTAGTTACGGCTAACGAGGAACTTACCTTTCATTACATTAAAACAGATTAATGATGTTAATACCAATAAAATTCATACAACTATTTATTATATAGGCGTTGACATTTTTGTGAAGATTATTTTAAAACAATTTGATTTGACAGGGAAATAATTAGAAGTTTAGTGTTGATAATTTATATATATTATGGTGAAAATTAACATTAAAACTAAGGGGGTGCAAAATGAAGGCATTAATAAAAAATAATGTTAGAAAGCTGGATAATTATGCTCGAAGCCTAATTGAAGCTAGTTTAGATCCGCTGGTGACCATCAGTGCACAAGGAAAAATAACCGATGTTAACGAGGCTTCCATAAAAGTGACCGGTATTCCACGTGAGAAACTGGTTGGTACTGACTTCTCAAATTATTTTACGGACCCCAAAAAGGCTCAGGAAGGTTATCTTCAGGTTTTCGAAAAAGGCTTTGTGGCAGATTACCCCTTAACGATAAAACACAAAAATGGGAAATTAACCGATGTACTTTACAATGCTACTGTTTATAAAGACGATAAAGGAAATGTACTTGGCGTGTTTGCGGCAGCACGTGATGTTACGGAGCAAAAATGGGCAATTGAGCTAAGAAAAGTCAACAAAGAACTTTCCTTTCAAAACGATGAAAAAGAAAAACGCGCATCTGAATTAATTACTGCTAATAAGGAACTTGCCTATCAAAACGAATTGAAGGAAAAGCGTGCGCAGGAGTTAGTCATAGCTAACCAAGAACTCGCCTTTCAAAACCAAGAAAAAGAAAAACGGGCAAATGAGCTAAGGACAATTAACAAAGAGCTTGAACAATTTGCGCATGCTAACAAAGAGCTAAAGCAGTTTGCATACATATCATCGCATGAACTTAAAGAACCCCTTCGAACCATTGGTAATTTTATTCAGATTATAAATGAGGATTATGCACTAACGCTCAATGAAAAAATTATAATATACCTTGGGAAAATAGATGATTCAGTGAAGCGAATGAACATTCTAATCAGCTCACTTGTGAACTTTTCAAAGTTGGGTAGTAATAAAAAATTAAGCCATGTAGATTGTAAAGAAATAATTGATTCTGTGGTATCAGACCTAGAAGCTATTATTACATCTTCCAACGCAAGGATTGAAGTTTCTGAAATGCCGAAACTGAATATTTATGAAATTGAATTCCGACAGATATTCCAGAATCTAATTACTAATGCCATTAAATTTCGGAAAAAGGGCACGCCACCCATAATACAAATCCGTTCAGAGAACATAAACGAAACCTATAGATTCTCGGTAAGTGATAATGGTATTGGAATCGACCCTATCCATTTTGATCGGGTATTCAATATCTTTCAGCGTTTACACAATACCGAGGCAGAGTTTGAAGGTAAGGGTTTAGGTCTTGCCTACTGCAAAAAAATTGTTCAATTGCATAAAGGCGACATTTGGGTAGAATCTGAATTAGGCAAAGGCTCTACATTTTATTTCACAATATTTCCAATCTTATAACTATGAAAAACAAATTAAAGTGTATCCTTCTAGTTGATGATGACCAAAATGACAATTTCTTCCATGAAAGAGTGATTAAAAAAACCAGTTCGTCAACCATTGTAATAGAAAAAAATACGGGACAAGAAGCGTTAGACTATATAAAATCCAACAATGGGGATAAAGCCATACTTCCAGACCTGATATTTTTGGATATTAATATGCCCGGAATGAACGGTTGGGATTTTCTAAAAGAATACGACCGGCTTAACAAAGAAATTCAAAGCAGTGTAATCATCATCATGCTCACATCTTCGGATAATGAGGATGATTTGTCAAGAGCAAAAGCATGGAATTTTGTTTCGGACTACATAACAAAACCATTGACAAAAGAAGTAATGACAGATATTATTAAGAAATATTTTGATTGACAATTAAAGCCAGCCTGTAACAAAAGCCATATGCAATAAGGATTTCTGTGGTAGTTAAAACATTTGTGCTGCCTAAAATTTCGCGTTGGTGGATAGACATATAGTCTGTAATCCATTGCGGCAACTAACATCAGCCAATAAACGATTCTCTGAAAAATCTAAAATTTTGTTTAATATTTTTGCTTTTACTACCCAATCAACCCCTTTACTTCCTCAAAATCCAATCCGCCATAATTTCCAGAACTCATCAGTAACAGTGCCTTATTATCAAAATTTTGCGAGAATAAGAAGTTTTTAAAATCGGTTGGGTTGGTATAAATAATTAAGTCGTCGCGCTCAAAAGCGTTGGCAATTTGCTCGTGAGTGACTTCCTTAAGTTTTTTAATTTCGACCGCATGTGGCGAGTAAAACACCACAGCAACATCGGCAGCATCAAGCGTTCCTTTGTATTCTTTTAAAAACTCAGCATTTAAACTGCTATAAGTATGCAATTCTAAACAGGCTACCAGGGTTCTGTCTTCGTATTGTTCTTTAACCGCATTTGTGGTGGCTTCTACTTTACTTGGCGAATGTGCAAAATCTTTATAAGCCACACTTGTTTTGCTTTCTGCAATTTTTTCTAATCGTTTGCTGGCGCCTTTAAAAGTAGCAATGGCTTCGAAAAAATCGTCTTCGTCTATACCCATGTGCTGGCAAATCCATTTTGCGCCTGCCAAATTATTCAGGTTATGTTTACCAAAAACTTCTATAGGCAGCGGGCCTTCAGTGGTTTCTAATAAGGTTTGTCCGTTTTCAACGCTGTAATTAGGTGTTTGATATGGCAATTTCCGAATGGTATTGAGTGATGCTTCCACCACTCGTTTTACTTCGGGATCTTCTTCATTATAGGTAATGCTTCCGCCCTTAACAATACTATCTACAAAAATACGGAACTGCTCTACATAGTTATCGTAGGTTGGAAACACGTTGATATGATCCCAGGCAATACCGCTTAATAAGGCAATATTAGGTTTGTATAAATGAAATTTTGGACGTCTGTCGATTGGAGAACTTAAATATTCGTCGCCTTCAAGTACCATAAAATCGTTGGTTTCGGTAAGTTTTACCATCACATCAAAACCCTCTAATTGTGCACCAACCATATAATCGACATCGCGGTTGTGATAATGCATGACGTGTAAAATCATGGAGGTAATGGTGGTTTTCCCGTGACTCCCACCAATAACCACGCGGGTTTTGTGTTTAGATTGTTCGTACAAAAACTCTGGATAGCTGTAAATCTTAAGATTTAATTCTTGAGCTTTTACCAACTCGGGATTATCTGCTTTGGCATGCATGCCTAAAACAATGGCATCGATTTTTGTGTTGATTTTTTCGGGAAACCAGCCATAAGTCTCTGGCAATAATCCTTTAGCATATAGTCGCGATTTTGAAGGCTCGAAAATTTCGTCGTCGCTTCCTGTTACCTGATATCCTTTATTGTGTAAGGCTAAGGCTAAATTATGCATTGCAGAGCCACCTATAGCTATAAAATGTACGTTCATGTATCTATTTTGAATGATTCAAATATACTTTTTTTACTACGAATACACGAATGATATTTAATGAAACTAATTGTATAAATAAGGTACAGATTTTACTACTTTACACGAATCTATTTTGAAATGACACTAAATACATGTGACTAAAACTGTGATTAAGACTGAAAACTGCTGACTGTTTTTCGTTAGCGATTGCAGTGAAAATCCTTTTGTTCTTACAAAAGATTGTAGCGAAAAGCGCGACCCGCAGGGTAACGCCCAACTTTTAAAGTTTTAAAATTTTTAGTTTTTCTTGCTTAAAAGACTTCATTTCTGGCGATTCGGCAAGTGCCAAATCGATATACTTTAAGGCTGCTTGTTTGTTTTTTTTGTGTGCATAAATTTGAGACAACCTATAGTGTGCCCAAGCTTTTGGAACACCATCTTCTGGCGAATAATTTTTTAGATAGGTTTGTAAACATTGTACCCCTTTTTGCCACTCAATATTGTATTCTGCAGCTATTTTACCCATTTGATATTGTAGCGCATTGCGAGCATGCTTTGTTTTTGCAACTTCTAAATTTGCAAGCGCTTTTTCTGGTTGTTTTTGCTTTTCGTAAAAGGTTGTAAGCTTATCGTAACACCATAAAGAACCACCTTCGTTTATTGCTAATTTATAATATTTTTCAGCAAGTTCCGGCTCTTCATCGTATTCATAAATATAGCCTTTTGCCAAATAACCGTCTACTTTTGAGAGTTCTTCAAGTTGATGGGCATACTTTAATGCCTTGTTTTTACTTCCGCCTAAAATACCTGGTAATTTCATATAAAATTCTACCAAAGCCCATCGTGCATTAACATGTTTCGGGTCTAATTGGGCCGCTTTTAAAAAGGAATCTTCAATATCGCCAATCATTCCCAAAGCAGTTATTTTGCTAACCGCTAACGCTTTCATCCCCATAGCACCACCATATTTATAATGGTATTCAGCGCTTTTTTGATTTTCATCTACAAGTATTTTGTAGTTTTCAATGGCGCCATCCCATTTTTCCTGATGCCCATAACTATCGCCCAACAATTCAATAACTTTTAAATCTTTAGGATATTTTTTTAAATATGCAGTTAAATTGATTTCTGCTTTATCATACTGCTTTTGTTTTAAAAAATAGTCGATACTATCAAGCTGTGTTTGACTAAATGATACTAAAGGGAAAAGTAGCAGGTAAATAAATTTTCTCATCATACTATTTGATACTAAGCCTCCATGTTCCTTTTTAACTAAAAATAACTAATTTCCCTAAACCAAAAAAACTATTTGCTGATTTATTGTTTTTTGGAATAACTTTTGAAAGCATATCAAAGACAAATGTAATGAAATGAAACAAACGGTATTTTTTTTAACAATTATTTTGCTTTCTAACTTTAGTAACGGGCAAAATTTAGAGTACAATGCGCTTTGGAAAACCGCAGAACAGCACGAAGTTGAAGGCTTGCCAAAATCGGCTTTAAAGGTTGTGGAACAGATTTATTTGCTTGCAAAAAAAGACGAAAACGCACCTCAACTTATAAAAACGATGCTATTTAAGAGCAAATTTGCTTTGGGTTTAGAAGAAGATGCGCAGTTAAAAATTATTAATGATTTTAAAAGTGAGATTGCAAATAGCACATTCCCTTCAAAAAATATGCTTGAAAGCATTTTAGCCAATTTATACTGGCACTATTTTAACCAAAACAGATGGCAATTTTATAACCGTACAAAAACAGAAAATAAAGTTGATATTGAGGATTTTAGAACCTGGGATTTACAAACCTTATTCGCTGAAATTGATGTGCATTACAAAAATTCGTTGCAAAACGGGCTGATGCTTCAATTGGAACCACTAAACACTTATGATGCCTTATTAAATCTTCAAAAAGATTCAAAAATATATAGACCTATGTTATTTGATTTTTTAAATCATAATGCTTTAGATTTTTATAAATCCAGTGAAACCACTATTACCAAACCTGCATATAAATTTGAAATTGATAATCCCGAGTTTTTAGGAGATGCTTTCACGTTTTCTAAGCTTAAAATAGCGTCTAAAGATTCAACCTCGTTGCAATTGAATGCTTTAAAAATTTATCAAAATTTAATTCAATTTCATTTAAAAGATAAAGACCCTTTTGCCTTGGCTGATGTGAATATAGAACGTTTACAATTTGCAAATCAGTATGCGACTTTTAGCGATAAAGAATCTATTCTCTTAATGGCTTTAAAAATTGAAAGTGACATACTAAAACAACATGAAGTTTCTGGGTTGTATAATTTTGAAATAGCATCCATTTACTACAAGCAAAGCAACCAATATCAACCAAAAACAAACATCGAGAATCGTTGGAAAGCAAAAGAAGCTATTGAGACTTGTAATACTGTAATTCAACAATTCCCTAAAAGCAAGGGTGCCGAAAAATGCCAAATTTTAAAGCAACAACTAGAACAACAATCGTTACAAATTACCACGGAAGATTTTTTACCTATTCAGCAACATGCGCGTTTATTGGTGCGTTATAAAAATTTTGATTTTCTTCAATTTAAAGTTTATAAAATAACACGCAATCAGTTAGAAACATTTAACAAAACCTACAAACAAGAGGAGCAATTAGCATTTATAAAAAAGTTGGATGTTACGCTGCAATGGGAAAGCACACTGCGCAATGAAAATGATTACCAAAACCATTCTACCGAAATTTTAGTACCCAAACTAAACAACGGTACTTATTTAGTGTTTGCAGCGCCAAAAACTGATGATAAAACCTTTGCTTTTAGCACCATTCAAGTCACCAATTTAGCTTTGATTGAAACAGAAAGCGATTCCTATAAAACACTGCAAATCATTGACAGAAGGAATGGAAAACCTATTAAAAATGCTCAAGTTGCACTTAGTTACAACGAAAATAACAGCAGAAGTTTAAACACGGAAAATTTTACTACAAACGATTATGGTGAAATTAAAATTGAAAAAACCAAAGATCGTTATAGAAACCTAACAGCAAAAGTTAAACATGGCAACGATGTCGCCTATTTTGGTGATTATTATGTGAATGCATATTATAAAAGGAAAAAAGAAGACACTGAATACAAAGCATTTTTATTTACAGATAGAAGCATTTACAGGCCCGGACAAACCCCTTATTTTAAAGGGATTAGTATAAAAACTACCGAGGGCAAATCTGAAGTATTGGCAAATCATGAGGTATATGCTAGTTTATATGATGTAAATAATAAGGAAGTGAAGGAATTAACATTTAAAACCAATGAATTTGGGTCGGTTTCAGGCGAATTTATACTCCCTAACAATGGATTAACAGGAGAATATCATATCGAATTTGGTTCCAAAACTAAATTCATTTACTCTAGCAATCACTATTTTTCAGTGGAAGAATACAAGCGTCCAAAATTCGAAACTAAATTTAACCCTGTAACCGAAACCTTTAAAGTTAATGATTCTGTTACTGTTAAGGGAACTGCTATGGCTTATGCCGGCAGTAACATTACCGATGCTAAGGTGGTGTACCGTGTGCACCGAAAAGTGGAATATCCAGATTGGTATTTTTGGTACCGCCCTTTGGTTTATAGCGAGCCACAAGAAATTACACACGGTGAGACTATTACCAATGATAAAGGTGAGTTTGAAATAATTTTTAAAGCTATTCCCGACCAAAGTATTGCTAAAAGCAGCTTACCCATTTTAAAATACGAAATTACTACTGATGTTACCGATTTAAACGGCGAAACCAGAAGTGCAACATCTATCGTAAATGTTGGGTATCATGCTTTAATGGCGAATATGTCTATTAGTGAAACCCTCGACAAAACCCAAAAAAACCATAAAATTACCATAGATACTAAAAACCTAAATGGTGAATTTGTTCCTGCCAAAGGGGTTATTAAAATATACAAATTGCAAGCTCCGAACTCGGTTTTACGAACAAGACCCTGGGAAGCACCCAATTATCAGGAGTTTTCAGAAGAAGCTTTTAAAAATCTGTTTCCACATGATGCCTATACAAACGAATACAACTCTAGTAATTGGGAAAAAGGTAATTTGGTTTTTGAAAAAGCCTTTGATACTGAAACATCCAAAGAACTCGCTTTAGGAAACATTAAAAAATGGGAATCGGGACAATACATCATCATTTTAGAAAGTAAAGATGTATTCGGACAATTAGTTAAAGATGAAATTAAAACTACGTTATATAGCGATGATGATAAAACCTTAGCAGACCATCAATTATTTAGTATAACTTCAAATAAACCAACTTATAATGCAGGTGAAATTGCCGTTTTAACTTTAGCTTCTGCTGCCGAAGATTTGAGTGTTACAATAACTATTGAAAAAAATCAGAAGGTTGTAAATACTCAAATTATTCGGCTAAATAAAAACAAACAAACTATTTCTCTTCCAGTAACTGCTCAAGATATTGGTGGGTTTGCTGTACATTATAGTTTTGCCGCTTTTAATAGTTTTCAATCGGGCACCCAACTTATTTTGGTACCCTATCCAAAAACAGAATTAGAAATTGAAACCACTACGTTTAGAGACAAATTACAACCAGGAACCGATGAAACCTGGAGTTTTAAAATTAAAGGTCCTCAAGGCGATAAAGTGTCTGCTGAATTACTGGCTAGCATGTATGACGCTTCTTTAGACCAGTTTAAACCGCATATCTGGGATTTTAATCTAATAAATAACCCAATCTACTATTCATATAATCAAAGTAGAGCTAATGAAAGTTTTGGAACTAGAAATTTTAGAGTTTATAATGAACGTTATTCAAACTATTATCTGCAACAACAGTATGATCAAATGAATTGGTTTGGGTTTAGTTTAAATTTTAATAAAAGGCAATATGATTATTACATAAAATCATTAAGATTGAAAAGCGAATCTAAATTTGATGACTCAATTAAAATAGGCTTTATTTCTGGAACTATTTTTGACGAAAGTGGAACGCCTTTACCAGGAGTAAATATTTCAATAAAAGGAACCTCAACCAGTACAACCACTGATTTTGATGGAAACTTCTCTATTAAAGCTAATAAAAATGATAAGTTACAATGTAGTTATATTGGATTTGCAACTCAAGAAATTAATATTGGTAAGAATAATAGTTTAAGCATTTTTTTAATAGAAGATAGCGCGAGTTTAGATGAAGTTGTTGTTATGGGATATGGCATATCGAGACAAAAAAGTTCTGCATCATCATTTACAACTTCTGTTCAAGATGATTCAATTGGAGAAAAAATGAATATGGAATTAAATGAAGAAACAACAAATAAACCAAACTTCGACACCGTTCAAATTCGAAAAAATCTTCAAGAAACAGCATTTTTCTTTCCGCAGTTACAAACAGATAAAGATGGTCATGTAAGTTTCAGTTTCACAACTCCTGAAGCCTTAACCCAATGGAAATTACAATTACTAGCACATACAAAAACCCTGGAAAGCACTACTAAAACTTTAACGGCGGTTACTCAAAAGGAATTAATGGTCATTCCAAACGCACCCCGATTTTTACGTCAAGGTGACCAAATAAACATCAGTACAAAAATTGCAAACTTAACAGATAATCGGCTTTCTGGTCAAGCTATTTTAATTCTAACAGATGCTATTTCTGGGCATGCTATTGATACCAAGCTTGGAAATTCAGAAAACAATAAACCGTTTATTGTCGATGCAAAAGGCAACACCCAAGTAACTTGGAGTTTATCAATTCCAGATGATGTACAAACTGTTCAATATAAAATTATAGCAAAATCTGAAGATTTTAGTGATGGCGAACAAAATGCACTACCCGTTTTATCGAATAGAATGCTAGTTACAGAAACCTTGCCCATATGGGTTCGTACAAACGAAACAAGAACCTTCACTTTAGACAAGTTAAAAACCAATACCTCAACCACGCTTAAAAACCACAAATTAACTTTGGAAATAACTTCCAATCCGGCGTGGTACGCTATACAAGCGTTGCCTTATTTAATGGAATATCCCTATGATTGTAACGAACAAATATTTTCTAGATTTTACGCTAATGCGTTGGCAAGTCATATTGCCAATTCAAACCCAAGGATTCAAGAAGTCTTTAATCAATGGAAATCTCAGGATGCCTTAATTTCTAATCTTGAAAAGAATGAGGAATTGAAATCTATTCTCATTCAAGAAACTCCTTGGTTACGAGATGCACAAAGTGAAACTGAACAGAAAAAACGCATCGCTTTGTTATTCGATTTAAATAAAATGACCAACGAATTGCAATCTGCAAAACGTAAACTTGAAAATAATCAAATGAATTCTGGAGCCTGGGCGTGGTTTAAAGGTGGACGGGAAAACAGGTACATTACTCAACACATCATTACCGGTTTTGGACATTTAAAACAACTATCTGCTACATCGAGCATCGTCGAGTCGTCTCCAATGATAGAAAAAGCGATTAACTATTTAGATGCTGAATTTATAAAAGAATACAAAGACATTAGAAAATACGATGCAAAAGTTGATTTAAACAACGACCATTTAAGTTATACACAACTGCATTATTTATATATGCGAAGCTTTTATCCGGAGATTAAAAAATCTGAGGAAGTGGAAGCTATTACTACATACTATCTAACACAAATACAGAAGTATTGGTTACCGCGTTCACTTTATGCCAAAGGACTCATGGCTTTGGTAGTTCATAGAATGCATGATACAATCACTTCAGATAAAATTTTAAAATCCTTAAAAGAAAATAGTATTACCAGTGAAGAATTAGGCATGTATTGGAAAGAAAACACCAATTCCTGGTATTGGTATCAAGCCCCTATTGAAACGCAAGCACTTCTTATTGAAGCCTTTTCTGAAATTGAAAACGACACAAAAACCATTGATAATTTAAAAATATGGTTGTTAAAAAACAAGCAAACCAATCAATGGAAAACAACTAAAGCCACTACCGATGCTGTATATGCTTTGTTGCTTCAAGGGAGCGATTGGTTATCTGTAACTGATGCTGTGGAAGTCGTTTTAGGAGGCAAAAAAATGGAACCATCAACATTAGAAAATGTAAAAGTGGAAGCTGGAACTGGTTATTATAAAACGTCCTGGAATACTTCAGAAATTAAACCAACCATGGGAACTGTGACACTTACCAAAAAAGGAGACGGTATGGCCTGGGGTGGTTTATACTGGCAATATTTTGAAGATTTAGATAAAATAACTTCTGCCGAAACTCCTTTAAAACTGAAGAAAAAACTATTCTTAAAAACCAATACAGACACGGGCGAACAAATTTCTGAAATCACTAATGAAACCCATTTAAAGATCGGTGATTTGGTTAGAGTACGAATAGAATTGCGAAGCGACAGAGCCATGGAATTCGTTCATATGAAAGACCTGCGTGCCGCAGGATTAGAACCATTAAACGTGCTTTCAGAATACAAATGGCAAGACGGATTGGGGTATTATGAGAGCACTAAAGATGCTTCAACTAACTTCTTTTTTGATTATTTACCTAAAGGTATTTATGTGTTCGAATATGATTTACGTGTAAATAATTCTGGTAACATGAGTAATGGCATTACCACCATTCAAAGTATGTATGCCCCAGAATTTAGCAGTCATAGTGATGGGATTCGCTTGTTAGTTAAGTAAGTTCCTTTCGACAAAATGAACGGTAATTTAATTTTAATTTTCTATATTGTAAGTAACTAACTAAAAAATACCTTATTATGAATTCAAAAGTTTTTATGGTTCTAAGAATACTTCTTGGAGTTTTTGTCCTGGTTTTTGGGCTAAACAAATTTTTACATTTTATCCCAATGGGTGAAATACCTGAAGATGCAGGCGCTTATTTTGGCGCGTTAATGTCTGCTAATACCATACAATTAGTTGCCATTGTAGAAATAGTTGCTGGTTTCGCTTTGATTTTCAACAAATACGGGGCCTTATTGGCATTGATTTTAATGAGTGTTTCTGTGAATGCTGTTATGTTTCATTTGGCTTTAGCACCAGATGCAATAGGAGGAGCCGCTGTTTTATTAATTTTAAATATCGCTGTGCTTTACGGCTATAAAGACAAGTATAAAGATTTGCTAAAAGGGTAATCTTCAAAATATAAAAGAGGCTTTTAAAAGCCTCTTTTATATTTTATTATCTTTACCAAAATTACAATCCCATTTTTGCAAATTGACACTTTTTTGAAATGAAACTAATGAAACATTTCATTAAACAAAATAACCTATCTATCTCAATACTATCATTCTTGATTTTATTGCTCTTGTTCTCGTGCGGAATTTTTAAAAAAAATATAACGGAGCAGACTTCAATTGAAAGTAATCCCAAACTTATTTTCTTAAATTATTCCATCTCAAAAGATGACCATGGCAAAAAGAGCATCCAATTCATTAATAAAATAATTACAGACGGAGAGCTTAAAAGCAACACGAATAAGTATCTTAAAACTGGTATTGCAGGCGATTTAAAATGTCTTCAATTAGATAAAGATTCAACAGAAATAACCTCGATCATCTTTAAAAACCCCCTATCGAAATTTATTGAATTTGTTAACGATTCCCTTATCTTTGAAAGCAAAAAAACTGATTTGCGTCATGCTCCGTTTTCTTTAAGATTACAATTGCATAGCCAAACAAAGTTTATAGTCATTAACGAAGTAATAGATTCGCTGCAAAACAGTACCGCTTTAATTATTACAAAGCTTGATTAACCATGAAGCATCTTATTTTTTCAATCTTATTCGCTAGTTTTCAATTAGTTTCTGCTCAAGTATTTGACAAAGAAACCATTAAGAATTCTGGCAATAATGATAAAAGAATCAATTTGGTTATTTTAAGTGAAGGGTATCAAACAAGTGAATTAGCAAAATTCAAAACTGATGCCGTCAATTTTGTAAATGTTATGTTTAGTGAGTCGCCCTTTTCTGAATATGCTAATTATTTTAATGTTCATATAATAAAAGTTCCCTCAATTCAAAGTGGTGCAGACCACCCAGGAACAAGTATTGACCCATTAGAATCATCTATAACTCCTGCTGTTCCCTTAAAAACAGCTGACACCTATTTTAATGCCACTTATGACTCTTTTGGTTTTCACAGATTGCTTTATTACGAAATTGATGGTTTTAGCACAAATAATACCCAACTAAAAATTAGCAATGTATTGGCTTCCAATTTCCCAACTTACGATCAAGCATTAATAATAGTAAACTCGTCTGAATATGGTGGTAGCGGTGGTGAGTTTCCAATGGCTTATAGTGGCTTTTGGGGTGCAGAGGTGACTATTCATGAACTAGGACATTCTTTATTTAATTTAATAGATGAATACTACCCTATTGATGATGCCTTAGCGGTTGAGGGCGTTAATATGACTAAAGAGACGAACCCAAGTTTAGTAAAATGGAAAAATTGGATGACTATTAATGGCGTAGGTATTTACCAACATTACGACGGCAATGGCACACCTAAACCATGGTACAGGCCCCATCAAGAATGCAAGATGCGCCGAATAGATTATCCGTTTTGTTCCGTTTGTAAAGAAGGTATTGTTGAAAAAATACATAGTTTGTTGTCTCCTATTGATTCTTATACTCCAGTTTCCAATTCCATAACAAGTCCAACATTTCCAATCGATTTTCATTTGAATTTAATAAAACCTATTCCGAATTCACTTGAAAGTGCTTGGACACTTAATGCGCTCAGTTTTGCAAATAATGTAGATGATGTGAGTGTTTTAGAAACTGATTTAATCGTGGGCACGAATACGCTAAGCGTTACAGTAAATGATGCAACAACCATACTAAAGGTTGATAACCATAATTCGTTTCATGTTTACACCATTACTTGGAATATTGAAAAATCTGCTTTAGGTATAGATGATATTACTAGTGAAATTACAAATTATAATATTTCTATGTATCCAAATCCAACAAACACCGTAGTGAATTTTAAATTGGAGACTAATACCGATGCTCGCTTAAAAGTTGATATTCTGAGTTTAGATGGAAAAAAGATAAAAACAGTTTCAATTACTAATTACCAAACAAACCAAGTTGATATTAGTAATTTTAGCCAAGGCATTTACCTGACCAATTTCTATTCAGGGAATGTTCTAATTGCTAGTAAGAAACTGGTTAAAAATTAATTTACCTGCACTGTCTTTTCTGCAAAGACAGTGTATAAAAATATATCTATTGGCTTGGTGGATATGGCATCAAAACTTTTTCTGCGATAGCCTTTAAAAGTTGTTCACGTTTCTCGGGTGTTGCATTCGGCTTAAAACTCGATTCGCTCACCGCTTGCCAAAACAATCCTTTGCCATTTTCATCAACAAAATCAATAATAATTTGTCGGTTTATATTAGATTGCCCAAGAGGAAGTCCAATTGAAATACCACCACCCATATTACCCCCGCTGCCGCCTAAACCAACGCCTACGTTACTACGCTGCGCTGCTTGGTATTCGCTACTTTTTATATCTACAAAAAAATCTGGCGCCTCTGATAAGTCAAATCCTTTAGCTATCATTGTTGCATCTAAAGCATCCAGAAATCGTTTAGTATCTAGATCGCTTAAACCCGTTTTCATATCGCTAAAATAATTGTAGGTTTTGTATTTGGAAAAATTGGCTCCTTTTTCGAAATCGTAGTTTACGCGAATGGGTGCGCAAGAAACTACCAGAAGTATTAATAACAGGGAGATAAACACTCTCATAACTTTAATTTTTATTATAAAGTTAATCAAAAATTGTTCCAATAATAAGATTCTTGTTCAGAATTGCGTTAGAGATGGAAGCGGTATCCTTTTTAAAACGAGCAAGACCTAATATATGTTTGAACTAAATAGTTACAGAGTATCCAAACCGATTACTCCTCGCAATGCCGTTTTAAAAAGATATAGTGTACAGCCCCCCGACCCTTGTGGTAACGCCCTAAATATTTAACATTTTCCACAAGGCGTCCTTTAACTGCGTGATACCTTGTTGGGCAACCGAGGAAATGAACAAATACGGAATTGGCAACTCATTATCTAACTGCACTTTTAATTCTGCTTTTAACTCGTCGTCTAACATATCACATTTTGAAATGGCAATAATACGGTCTTTATCAAGCATTTCTGGGTTGTAGCGACGTAACTCATCTAACAGAATATCGTATTGTTTTTTAATATCTGGCGCATCGGCTGGAATTAAAAACAACAGAATGGAATTACGTTCAATGTGACGTAAAAAGTAATGCCCCAACCCTCTTCCTTCGGCGGCGCCTTCTATAATTCCAGGAATATCTGCCATAACAAAAGTTTGGAAATCGCGATACTGAACAATTCCCAAATTGGGTTTAAGGGTTGTAAACTCGTAATCGGCAATTTTTGGTTTTGCAGATGTAACCACTGATAATAAAGTTGATTTTCCTGCATTAGGAAAGCCCACTAAACCAACATCGGCAAGTACTTTCAACTCTAAAGTAATATGTTTTTCTTCTAACGGAATTCCTGGTTGTGAGTAACGTGGCGTTTGGTTGGTTGGTGTTCTAAAATGCCAGTTTCCTAAACCGCCTTTTCCGCCTTGAGCAATAATTCTTTCTTCGCCCTCTTCAGTGATTTCGAAAATAATTTCGTCGGTTTCAGTATCTCGAACCACAGTACCTAAAGGCACATCTACATACATATCCTCTCCATCGGCACCAAAGCTTCTGCTTTTACTTCCGCTCCCACCATGTCCTGCGCGAATGTGTTTTTTGAACTTTAAATGAAGAAGCGTCCAAAGATTTGAACTACCACGCAGAATAACATGACCTCCACGACCACCATCACCACCATCGGGCCCCCCTTTTTCAATAAATTTTTCACGATGTAAATGCGAAGATCCTTTACCTCCATTTCCAGAGCTAACAAACATTCTTACGTAATCAACAAAATTTCCTTCAGTCATCTTTAAGCCTAATCGTTTATTTGTTTAATAGTTTAAATCTAAAGTTCAAACTTCTGAGAATATTTACAGGTTATCTATCACAGTGCTTAAACGCACTGTAATATCTTCTATACTACCTACCCCATTTACCCCAAAATATTTATTTTGAGCAGAATAGTAATCTTTTAAAATAGCTGTTTTATTGTAATATTCTGTAATTCGATTTCTAATAATAGATTCGTCTGAATCATCGGCTCTTCCACTTGTTTTTCCTCTTCCTAAAAGACGTTCTACTAAAATTTCATCATCCACTTCTAAAGCAACCATAGCGTTTATCGATGAATCTTTACTTTCCAATAATTTATCTAAAGCTTCGGCTTGAGCATTGGTGCGTGGAAACCCATCAAAAATAAAACCATTAGCTGTAGAGTTTTTTTCAACTTCAGCATTTAGCATGTCTATTGTAACTTGGTCTGGAACCAACGCTCCCTTATCCATATAGGATTTAGCCAACATTCCTAAAGCGGTTTCGTTTTTAATATTAAACCTAAAAACGTCACCAGTGGATATATGTACTAAATTATATTTCGATTTTAAAAATTCTGCCTGAGTTCCTTTTCCAGCTCCCGGAGGTCCGAATAGTACTAAATTTGTCATGAATTCTGTTTCTTTTATTTGGTAAACTTCTGGTATGTTTCTTCCCAATCCATCATAGTCTAAGCCATAACCAACTATAAATTTATTGGAAATCTCGATACCAATATAATGTAGTTTATAATCTTTTTTATAAGCTTGAGGTTTAAAAAAAAGAGTCGCTATTTTTAACGATTTTACCTTTTCATTCTTAAAAATTCGGTGTACCTCTTCCAAGGTGTTCCCTGTATCAATAATATCTTCTAAAATAACGACGGTGCGTCCCGTTAAATCTTGTGTTAAGCCAATTAAACGTTGAATATCTTCGGTAGATTTTACGCCTTCATACGATGCTAATTTAATAAACGTTACCTCACATGGTTTTGGGTACTTTTTTACAAAATCGCTTACAACCATAAACGAACCATTTAAAATACCAACAAACACAGGGATTTCGTCGCCAATATCGGTTGCAATTTCGCGCGCCAAACGCTCTATAGCGGCATCTATTTCTTTTGCAGAAACAAATGGTTTAAAATATTTGTCGTGTAGCTTTATCACTGTTACTAATTTTTGAAAGGTGCAAAGATAATCAATAGATTAAGTAATTACGATTTTTTGAATTACGATTTAGGCACAAATTGATATTTAAGTGTATTTTTGCATAGAATTAAACGGTTTTAGCAACAATACTAAATGAATTACTTTTCTTCAAATTTCAAACTCGGTATTCTTGGTGGTGGTCAATTAGGTAAAATGTTACTTAACGACACCCGAAAATTTGACATTTATACTTGTGTTTTAGATTCGAGTAATGAAGCGCCTTGTAAAATTGCCAGTAATGAATTTCACTTAGGTGATTTAATGGATTTTGAAGCCGTTTACAATTTTGGGAAACAGGTTGATGTACTAACCATTGAAATTGAAAACGTTAATGTGGATGCTTTAGAAGCTCTTGAAAAAGAAGGCATAAAAGTATATCCGTCATCAAAGACATTAAAAACGATACAAAATAAAGCAACACAGAAATTGTTTTATGTAGATCATAATTTACCAACTGCTCCATTTTCACGTTTTGCATATACTTCAGAAATTAAAGAAGCTCTTAATCATGGTGGCATAGAACTTCCTTTTGTTTGGAAATGTGCTCAATTTGGATATGATGGCACGGGTGTAAAAATTGTAAAATCGATAAAAGATTTAGACGGTCTACCAAATGTAGAGTGTATTGTCGAAATTTTAGTGCCCTTTAAAAATGAACTAGCCGTTATTGTTGCCAGAAATGCATCAGGTGAAACCAAATCATTTCCTGTTGTAGAAATGGAATTTCACCCAGAAGCGAACCAAGTAGAGTATGTAATTTGTCCTGCTAGAATTTCTGATGATATGGCTAAAAAAGCGATTGAAGTAGCATTAAATACATCAAAAGCTTTTAACCATGTTGGATTATTAGCTGTTGAAATGTTTCAAACGCAAAACGATGAGATTTTAATTAATGAGGTTGCTCCAAGACCCCATAACTCAGGACATCAAACTATAGAAGCTAGTTACACTTCTCAATTCGAACAACATTTAAGAGCTATTTTAGACTTACCTTTAGGCCGAACCGATAGTAAAGTTGGTGGCGTGATGGTGAATTTGGTTGGTGCCGAAGGTTTTAGTGGCAATGTAGTTTATAAAAATATTGAAGCTATTATGAGTCTTGATGGTGTTACACCTCATATTTACGGTAAAAAACAAACCAGACCATTTCGTAAAATGGGACACGTAACCATTGTGAATGAAAATTTAAATGAAGCACGACGCATTGCTGAAGAAGTAAAAAAAACTATTAAAGTTATAAGTGAATGATTATGAATAAAGTAGGAGTTATCATGGGTAGCAAAAGTGATTTGCCAGTAATGCAGGACGCTATTGATATTTTAAAAGATTTTAATATTGAAGTTGAAGTTGATATTGTTTCGGCACACAGAACCCCAGAAAAACTATTCGATTATGGCAAACATGCTCATACCAGAGGGTTCGCCGTTATTATTGCTGGCGCTGGTGGTGCTGCTCATTTACCAGGTATGATTGCTTCGTTATCACCTCTTCCTGTTATTGGAGTGCCTGTAAAAAGCAGTAATTCTATTGATGGTTGGGATTCTGTTTTATCTATTCTACAAATGCCTGGAGGTGTACCCGTTGCTACAGTTGCTTTAAACGGCGCTAAAAATGCAGGGATATTAGCTGCTCAAATTATTGGTTCGAGTAATCCTGTTATTTTAGAAAAAATTATCGATTATAAAGAAACCTTAAAACAAATAGTATACGAATCTGCTAAAGATTTAAAATAAAAAAACCTCGAATAAATCGAGGTTTTCTAGCTATTACATTAATTTTTTGAGTTAGTCACTCTTTAAATTTCTATAGCGAAAATATAAAAATTTTATTATGTATGTATAATAAAATTATATTTTTTAATCTATTCCCTACACAATGACAAAAAACGTTCTACTAAAACCTTTTGAAACGCCTTATAATTCCGCTCCTTTTTCAAAAATAAAAACTAAGGATTTCCTACCCGCTTTTAAATTTACTATTCAACAAGCGAAAGCTGAAATTCTGGCACTTACCGATAATGCCGAGGAGCCCACATTTAAAAATACGATTGAAGCTTTGGAGTTTTCGGGGGAACAATTAGATAGCATTTCAAGCATCTTTTTTAATTTGAATTCTGCCGAAACCAATGATGCCATTCAAAAAATAGCACAGGAAGTGTCTCCTTTATTGTCAGAATTCAGCAATGATATCACATTAAATGAAGCGCTCTTCAAACGTGTGAAATCAATTTACAATTCTAAAGACAGTTTAAACCTTAACACAGAACAGCAAACATTACTTGATAAAAAATACAAGAGTTTTTCAAGAAATGGCGCCAATTTGCCGGACGATAAAAAAGAAATACTTCGAGAAATTGATAAAGCATTAAGCCAACTAAAATTGAAATTTGGCGAAAACGTATTAGCCGAAACCAATAAGTTTGAAATGCTAATTACTAATGAATCTGAATTATCAGGATTACCAGAAGGGGCTATTGAAGAGGCAAAACAATTAGCTGAATCTAGAGAAAAAGAAGGCTGGATATTTACTCTAGATTACCCGAGTTATATTCCATTCGTTACATACTCTGATAATAGAGAGCTTCGTAAAAAACTAGCGCTTGTTGCGGGAAGTAAAGGCTTTAATAATGACGATTTTGACAATCAAGATATTGTTCTGCAAATAGCAAAACTAAGGTTTGAACGTGCTAATTTATTAGGTTATAAAACCCATGCGCATTTTGTTTTAGAAGAACGTATGGCAAAAACCCCTGAGAAAGTTGAAAGCTTTTTAAATGAATTACTTGAAAAAGCAAAACCTGCTGCAGACCGAGAATTTAAAAAACTTCAAAATTTCGCAAAAGACTTAGATGGTATTGACCAACTCGAAAAATGGGATGGCTCTTATTATTCTGAAAAATTAAAACAAAAATTATATAGTCTTGATGACGAACAATTAAAACCCTACTTCAAACTAGAAAATGTAATTAACGGTGTATTTACGGTGGCCCATAAATTGTACGATTTGCATTTTGAACAAATTAAAGATATAGATACATATCATGAAGATGTTTTAACTTATAAAGTTACCGATACTAAAGGCGACTTAGTCTCTATTTTTTATGCCGATTTCTTTCCTAGATCCGGAAAACGTAATGGCGCATGGATGACTTCCTTTAAGCCACAATCTATAAAAAATAGTAAAAACAATCGACCTCATGTATCTATCGTTTGCAACTTTACAAAACCAACAAAAAGCAGACCTTCACTTCTAACTTTCAATGAAGTTACCACATTATTTCATGAATTTGGGCACGCATTGCACGGTATGCTCGCCAACACCACTTACCCTAGTTTATCGGGTCCTAGTGTATATTGGGATTTTGTAGAATTACCAAGTCAGATTTTAGAAAACTGGTGTTACGAAAAAGAGGCTTTATCACTATTTGCAAGACATTATAAAACGAATGAAATAATTCCAATGGATTTGGTAGAAAAAATAAAAGAGTCTTCTACCTTTTTGCAGGGCATGCAAACCCTACGTCAAATAAGTTTTAGCTTATTAGATATGAGTTGGCATGCAGGCCAATCGCCAGCAACCATAAAATCTGTAAAATCTCATGAAAAACAAGCTTTTAAAAACACAGCGCTTTATCCTGATACGGAAGAAAATTGTATGAGTACGTCTTTTTCTCATATATTTCAAGGCGGTTATTCTTCCGGCTATTACAGTTATAAATGGGCAGAAGTTTTAGACGCTGATGCTTTTGAATATTTTAAAGAAGCAGGTGTTTTTAATAAAGAGGTAGCTACTAGGTTTAAAGACTATGTGCTTTCTCAAGGCGGAACGGAAGACCCTATGGTACTTTACAAACGGTTTAGAGGACAGGAGCCAAAACCTGAGGCGTTGTTGAAACGAGCGGGATTGATTTAGAAATATCTATATTATATACTTTTTTTACCTTATTTTTGATTTTCAAAAAAAAAATTGCACAGCATGTCTGACCATCAAATTAATCCAAATAAATGGATCGATTTATACTCCGATTATCTATACAACTACACCGTTTCGCGTGTTAGTGATAGAGACATTGCACAAGATTTGGTACAAGATACTTTTTTGGCTGCCTTAAAATCGATGAAAAATTTTAAAGGCGAAGCCAGCGAACGCACGTGGTTGATTTCTATTTTAAAGAGGAAAATAATTGATCATTATCGTAAAATAAATTCGAATAAAGGAAAAGCTGAAGTCCGTATAACGTATAACGACGATTCTGAAACCGAAGGCGATTGGTTGGAAGAACGAGTGGCCGATCCTTTTGACAAAACTGCTGAAGACACTATGCAAAACTCTGAACTAGGTGAAGCTATCTTTAATTGTTTAAGTAAATTACCAGAAAAGCAAGCCCAAGTGTTCAGAATGAAAACCATTGAAGGATTTGAAACGGACGTAATTTGTAATGAACTAAATATTACAGCGTCTAACCTTTGGGTAATTATACACAGAGCCCGAACCACGATGGCGGAATGTTTAAAAGAAAATTGGTTTTAATTATGAGCAATAAAATTAAAATTGTAATTCCTTGTAATGAAGCAAATCATGTGTGTGATAAAACACAGTACAAAGAAGCTTCACTTTGGGAAAAAATAAAACTGAACATTCATTTAATTTATTGTAAAGCTTGCAGAAAATACACAAAAAACAATATGTCACTAACAAATACTCTTAAGAAGGCACATGTTGAATGCTTAGATAAAAAATGCAAAGAATCAATGAAACAAGAATTAGATAAAGCAATTAAAGACACTCAAAACAACTAAGCATAACCATTAACAGAAGCCATATAATTGGTAATCCTTCTACCCAAAACGAACTATAATATTTCCCCTGTTCTTTTTTAGAGTATATTAAAAACAATCCTGTTATTATTGATATTAACATGGCTACTATTAATCTTGTTGTATCCATGTCATCTTTAAAAAATTCTAAAAAGAAAAATAACACCAATAATAAAACACCTATAATTTTAGTTTGCTTCTCGCCTATTTTCTGTGGAATAGTGGCAAGTTTTAAACTATCATATCGCATGTCTCTTATTTCAAAAGGAAACATTAAAATTACAATAAAAACGAAGCGCTGAATAGCCGTAATTATAATATCAGCATTAATATTATATTGATAATTTATAAGCGGTAATAAAACGGTAACACCAGTCCAAACCATTGCTATAATATGAACCTTTAATCCGCCAACATTTCTTAAATTAAACTGACTATCCAAAAAGAATCGTTTAGGCAAAAAAGGAATGGCGTAAAAAAAAGTTACAAGTCCAAATCCAACAATATAAATCAAGGTATTGGTGTTCAATTTGAATGCATAATAGCACATTAAAAAAAAGCTCAAAAATGAAAAAAACTGTATTGCTTTTAGCCAGCTTGCTAAGCTTCTGTGATGGAATTTGGCGATACCAAAATATTTCACAAAATTGTAGCCTGATACAGACGCGAAAAAAACAAAAAACAAAAGGGTATCATTATATAAAACATCATATTCCATGAGCGTTATCCATGTTAGTGAAACCACCGATAAAGCCACATGAATACTACTATTTATATAAAAACTAAATACCTGTTTTAATAGTGCCATTCAACAAAAATAAGCAAACTGTTAACAATGCTTTCAAATGGTTAAAAACTTTCCGTTTTGCGCAATAAAACACATTTTATATTATGTATTTTTGCAAACTATAAAATCAATTTTAACTTAATGAATACAAACGCTTTTGCATTGCGCCATATTGGCCCCAGAGAAGACGACCAAAAACTAATGTTAAAAACTATTGGAGTTGACTCTTTAGACCAATTAATTTACGAAACAATTCCTACCGATATCCGTTTAAAAAATGGTTTAAAATTAGATGAACCAATGACTGAGTATGAATATTCACTTCATATTAACGAATTATCTAAACTTAATAAAGCTTACAATACATATATAGGCTTGGGGTATCATCCAACCATAATGCCTGCGGTTATTCAACGAAATGTATTAGAAAACCCGGGTTGGTATACGGCCTACACGCCTTACCAAGCAGAAATTGCTCAAGGAAGACTGGAAGCGCTTTTGAATTTCCAAACCATGGTAATGGATCTTACTGGAATGGAACTTGCTAATGCATCACTACTTGATGAAAGTACAGCGGCTGCAGAAGCTATGAGTTTATTATTTGCAGTGCGTGAACGTGACCAAAAGAAAAATAACATTAACAAGTTTTTTGTTTCTGAAAACATACTTCCTCAAACCTTATCTTTATTACAAACAAGAGCTAATCCAATTGGCATTGAACTGGTTGTTGGGAACGAAGCGTCTTTCGATTTTTCCACTGAATTTTTTGGAGCGATTCTTCAATATCCTGGGAAAGATGGTCAAATTACAGACATAAAAACATTTATCAGTAAAGCGAATGATGCCCAAATTAAAGTTGCTATTGCTGCCGATATTTTAAGTTTAGTAAAATTGGAGGCCCCTGGAAAATTTGGTGCAGATGTAGTTGTTGGAACCACACAACGTTTTGGAATCCCGATGGGTTACGGTGGTCCACATGCCGCATTTTTTGCTACTAAAGATGCTTACAAACGAGATGTGCCAGGCCGTATTATTGGCGTTACCAAAGACATTGATGGCAACAGAGCGTTGCGTATGGCATTGCAAACACGCGAACAACATATAAAACGCGATAAAGCAACATCAAATATTTGTACTGCCCAGGTTTTATTAGCAGTTATGGCAAGCATGTATGCGGTTTATCATGGTCCTAAAGGTTTAAAATTTATAGCAAACAAAGTTCATAATACGGCTTCAACACTTGCTACGGTTTTAAAAACCTTAGGCTATACACAATCTAACACATCTTTTTTTGATACACTTCAAATAAAAACCGATTCAAAAAAAATAAAAAAGATTGCCCAAGAGAAAAAGGTAAATTTATTTTATCCAGATAATCAAACAGTTACTGTTTCTATTAATGAGACAACTTCACTAAGAGATGTCAACCATTTAATTTCTGTTTTTGCTAAAGCTGCCGATAAAAAAACAATCACTTTATCTTCAATTTCAAAAGGGAATAATATTTCAGAAAACATAAAAAGACAGTCAGATTTTTTAACACTTGATGTTTTTAACACCTATCATTCTGAAACGGAGTTAATGCGTTATATAAAATCATTAGAGCGAAAAGATTTATCATTAACTCACTCCATGATTTCTCTAGGTTCTTGCACTATGAAACTAAATGCCGCTTCAGAAATGTTGCCTTTAAGTATTTTTAAGTGGGCCAATATCCATCCGTTTGTTCCTAACAAACAAGCTAAAGGTTATTTAACCGTTTTAAAAGCATTGGAAGACCAATTAACTGAAATTACTGGTTTCGCTGCTACCTCATTACAACCAAACTCGGGAGCGCAAGGGGAATATGCCGGCTTAATGGTTATTAAAGCGTATCATGAATCTCGTAACGACAAACATAGAAATATTTGTTTAATACCATCCTCTGCACACGGTACAAATCCTGCGAGTGCAGTTATGGCGGGTATGAAAGTTATAGTAACTAAATCGACCGCCGAAGGGAATATTGACGTTGAAGATTTGCGTGAAAAAGCCATTTTACACAAAGACAATCTGTCTTGTTTAATGGTTACCTACCCTTCTACTCACGGTGTATACGAATCCGGAATTAAAGAAATTACCCAAATTATCCATGATTATGGTGGACAGGTTTATATGGATGGTGCCAATATGAATGCCCAAGTAGGATTAACAAATCCTGGAAATATTGGAGCAGATGTTTGTCATTTAAATTTACATAAAACATTCGCTATTCCTCACGGTGGTGGTGGCCCAGGTGTTGGCCCTATTTGTGTTGCTAAGCAATTGGTACCGTTTTTACCTGGAAATCCTGTAAAAAAAGTTGGTGGGAAAAAAGCGATTTCAGCTATTTCTGCTGCTCCTTATGGGTCTGCTTTAGCGTGCTTAATTTCTTATGGTTATATTAAAATGCTTGGTGCAGAAGGCTTGACAGAATCTACTAAAATCGCCATTTTAAACGCCAATTATATTAAGCAACGCTTGCAAGGTAGTTTTGAAACGCTTTATTCGGGTGAACGTGGTCGTGCGGCACACGAAATGATTGTTGATTGCAGACCTTTTAAAGACAATGGCGTTGAAGTTACAGACATTGCTAAACGTTTAATAGATTATGGGTTTCATGCACCAACGGTATCATTCCCAGTAGCAGGAACCTTAATGATTGAACCTACTGAAAGTGAAAGTAAAGCTGAAATAGACCGTTTTTGTGACGCTCTAATTTCTATTAAAAAAGAAATTGACAAGACTTCTAAAGATGATGAGAACAATGTTTTAAAAAATGCACCTCACACTTTAGAAATGATTACATCAAGCGAATGGCATTTTCCATACTCACGTGAAGAAGCTGCTTTTCCTTTGGACTTTGTAAGACCTAATAAATTCTGGCCAAGTGTAAGACGTCTTGATGATGCTTACGGAGACAGACATTTAATCTGTTCTTGCGCACCCATTGAAGCCTATGCGGAAGCACAAAATTAATCGTTGAACATCGTAAATTAAATCAAAAATAAATTTGCCTTTTATTAAAAACTTGTACTTTTATAAGTAATTAAAAAAAGGCAAATTTTCTATTTATGAATATTAAAATTACCGGCACTGGTAGCTATATTCCAGACACCATTGAAAAAAACAACGCTTTCCACAAACATATATTCTTAAACAATGATGGCTCAGTAATTAACTCGCCTAACGACGTTATTATTGAAAAATTTCAAGCCATTACAGGCATCGCTGAAAGGCGTTATGCCAAACCTCATTTAAACTCTTCCGATTTAGGATTTTTTGCAGCCGAAAAAGCTATAGCAGATGCTAACATTGACCCGGAAACTATAGACTATATAATTGCAGCCCATAATTTTGGTGATGTTAAACATAATACCATTCAAAGTGATATGTTACCTTGTTTGGCAGCAAGAATAAAACACAGTTTGCGTATTAACAATCCAAAATGTGTTGCTTATGATATTCTTTTTGGATGTCCGGGATGGATTGAAGGTGTCATTCAGGCAAAAGCATTTATTCAATCTGGTATGGCAAAACGGTGTTTGGTTATTGGATCGGAAACACTTTCTAGAGTCGTTGACAAACATGATAGAGATGCAATGATTTTTTCTGATGGTGCAGGTGCCGCTATAATAGAAGCTACCGAAGAAGAAGGTGGCATTTTAGCATATGAAAATGCAAGTTACACATATGACGAAGCCTATTATTTGTATTTTGGAAAATCAAATAATCAAGCATTGGATAAAGACACGCGATATATAAAAATGGATGGTCGTAAAATTTACGAATTCGCATTAACTACCGTTCCAAATGCTATAAAAGCGTGTATAGACAATAGTGGTTTAGACATTAAAGATGTGAAAAAGATATTTTTACATCAAGCCAATGAAAAAATGGATGAAGCTATTTTAAAGCGTTTATACAGACTTTACAAAGCCGAGATTCCTGAAGGCATTATGCCTATGAGCATTCAAACTTTAGGTAATAGCTCTGTTGCAACCGTTCCAACCCTCTTTGATTTGGTAAGAAAGAATAAACTAGAAAACCATAGTCTCACAAAAGGTGATGTTATTATATTTGCAAGTGTTGGCTCAGGCATGCATATTAATGCCATCGCTTATAAATATTAATTAGTACCGTTTTTATTAAAAAACCTATGTACGAAAAGACTTTTCCTAACAAACGTTTTAAGCATACTATATTATTTCTAGAAAAAAATATTCCAAAAACTGGACCTGTTTTAGATTTAGGTGTGGTAAATCCGTTTACTAAAATCATGCTACAACATGGCTACAAAGTTAAAAACACTAAAGGAGAAGATTTAGATTTTGACACTTCAACTATTACAAAATCGAGTGCCTCCGTTGTAACCGCTTTTGAAATTTTCGAACATTTATTGTCGCCATTTACGGTCCTTCAGGCTATAAAAGCAGACAAATTAGTAGCTAGTGTACCTTTAAAATTATGGTTTTCTTCAGCTTACCGAAGTAAAACGGATTTACTAGACAGACATTATCATGAGTTTGAAGACTGGCAATTTGATTGGCTATTAGAAAAAGCTGGTTGGAAAATAATTGACCGGCAAAAATGGACCAATCCAACAAAGAAATTTGGTGTCCGACCTGTTTTAAGATGGTTTACTCCCAGATATTATATTGTTTATGCAGAAAGAGTTTAACTTTGAATAACTAAAATTTCAATTTTGAATTTCTACATCATCATTCCTGCACATAACGAAGAAAGTTCCATTGGCTTGACATTAGACTCTTTAGTCAATCAGACGCTTCAACCAAAACGAATCGTGGTTGTTAACGATAATTCAACCGACACTACTCAAGATATTGTTGAAAGTTACACTTCAAAATATTCTTGGATTGATTTAGTGAATTCAAAATCATCAAATGAACATCTGCCAGGTTCAAAAATAATCAATGCGTTTTATAAAGGTTATCAATCTTTAGACTCCAATTACGATGTGCTTTGTAAGTTTGATGCCGATTTAATATTTCCTAAAAATTATTTAGAACAACTTTCCATTCATTTCGATAAAAACGAAAAGCTTGGTATGGTTTCAGGCTTTTGCTATATTGAAAAAAATGGCGATTGGATTTTGGAAAATTTAACTAGAAAAGACCATATTCGAGGTGCTTTAAAAGCTTATAAACAAGATTGTTTTTTGCAAATTGGAAAATTAAAACCATCTATGGGTTGGGACACCGTTGATGAGTTGCTTGCTAAATTTTATGGTTGGGAACTATTAACCGATGAATCACTTCATGTAAAACATTTAAAACCTACTGGCATAAGTTACAATAACGCATCAAAATATTTACAGGGTGAAGCTATGTTTAAAATGCGTTATGGTTTAATAATAACATGTATTTCAGCTTTAAAATTGGCTTATAAAAAAGGAAGTTTTTCGTTGTTTATAGATTATTTAGCTGGCTATTTTAAAGCAAAAAAAGAGAATATTGAATTTTTAGTTTCTGAAGAAGAAGGTAAATTTATAAGAGATTTACGTTGGAAAGGGATCCTTAATAAATTCATTTAAAACTCCAGTCTTTATAACTACTCGACGCCTCCAACTTGTTTTCTAAAGAATCCTGTAGCTGTGGAAAAAAATCAATGCCCGTTAATTTTTCAATAGAATCTACCGAAACAACAAATTCGCATAAGGGTTTATTAGAATTTTCATGAGCCAATAAAAATGCAATCATTTTAATTTTACCAGAATTAGCATCAATTAACACTTTATAAAACTGATTAGGAACTGCCACTCTCCTCTCCAATGGTTCTCATTTTTCCTTTTAAAACGCCGCCAGTAACCACAAAAACACCATCATATTTACGCGCCCAGTAACGCACTTTTTGTTCCAGGGTGTTCCAAATACCTGAATTAAAGTCATGCGCTTGCGGACTAATATTACTGGTTGAAAAAGTTTCGTCATGGGCTGTTTGACTATGTTTTCTATCTCCTGCAGGACATAAATGTCCGCGATCGTAACCAGAATTTTTATAATTTCTCCAATTCGCAGCACCCGTTTTTACCGCTGTATCTATTTCGAAATAAGGACGTTTGCAATTGGCGTTCGCTACCTGTGATTTTTTTAACCCGTAAGCAACCCATTCTGCTTGTTCATGTGGTTCAATATAAGATAGTGAACACCCTTCATGGTGCACAATTTGGTTAGAGGTACTTGTTGGCAGGAAATATTCGTTTGTACCGGTTTTAGCTTCTTTACCTACTTCAACAATTTAAATTTGATCTTCTTCTTTTAAAAAATGTTCGTATCCATAGGGTCCTAAAACAATAAGAACTGCAATAAAAGAATAGATTGCTTTTTTGTTCATCTTATTTTAAAACAAATTCTAAAGGCTGTCCAATCGCTGCATTAGGAAAGCTTATTCCTAATAACGCTGATATAGTTGGAGCAATATCGGTAATTTCTGTTTTTTGAAAAGTTTTTCCATGGGTAATTCCTTTTCCGAAGAACAAAAGAGGTACATGCGTATCATAGTTAAACCCGCTGCCATGCGTAGAGCCCGTTTTTCCGTAAGAAATATAATTAGGATTAGATATAATTAAAATATCACCCGACCGTTTTTGATTAAACCCTTTTTGTAATAACTCTTCAACACCAGAATTAAATTCAACAGTACTCATAGTTATAGCAGAATATACTTTATCTACGTTTTCATAACTTATCAATTCATTTACAATAGCTTCTTGCACATCATCTAACTCCAACTCCAACAATTGTATTTTTTCTCTATTTAAAAATATTTGGTCGTTACTTACATTTTCAACCAAATCTGTAGCAGCAAAAGTTTTAGTCATAAATTCGTTAAAACGCTTTTTTGTTTCAGAATTATTAAGGTATCCTGAAGGAATTTTAACCGATTCCAAATATGCTGGCACATCTATAGCACCATGGTCGGCAGTTAAAAATACGGTATAATTTCCTTTCCCGATTTTAGCATCTAAACTATTAAAGAAACGTTCCAAATCTATATCTAAACGAATATAAGTATCTTCAACTTCTTTAGAATTTACACCAAAATTATGTCCAACATAATCGGTACTAGAAAAACTTACCGTTAAAACATCGGTAATATTATCAGCCCCTAACTGTTCACCATCTATAGCAGCCATTGCAAAATCGGTAGTTAAACTATTTCCGAAAGGTGTTGATTTTAAAATATCAAAACCTCCATTTTTCTCTTTTAGAGCATTCAAATCATAAGGAAACGTTGCAGTTTCTTTTCCTTTAAAACCACCCTCAAAGTTATTTAAATCACTTCCACTTTCGTTATAAGTATTAATATCATATAAGGTATTCCAAACTTTTAAATAGGAATTGGTACTTTTCGAAGCATTAAAATCTTTTACCCATTTTGGCAAATCGTTTATGTAAAATGTACTTGATATCCAGTTACCTTCATCTTTTCCTTGAAACCAATAAGCTGCATTTGCAGTATGTCCTGCTGGTAAAATAGCTCCTCTATCTTTTATTGAAATACCTATTGTTTTACCTCGCATTTGGGTGAACAATCTGTTTTCGTCGGCAAAGGTTGTAGACTTCATTCGTTGTGGAGACATTTTTCCAGCGTCACTAGCTGTGCCAACAGGTTGCACCGAATCATCTTGAGCACAATACACGTTTCGTTTTAAGTCTTTATCGTACCAATCATTCCCAATAATACCATGATATTTCGGCGTAGTTCCCGTATAGATTGAAGTATGTCCTGGACCTGTATATGTTGGAATATAATTAAAATGATTGTTTTTACAATTATACCCTTCGTTCATCATGCGCTTAAAACCGCCTTCACCATATTTATTGTAAAAACGAGTCAAATAATCATATCGCATTTGATCGACCACAATACCAACTACCAATTTAGGTCTTGAATTTTCAGCACTATTTTGTTGAGCTTTGGAAGAAACACTTAAAATAAGAATAAAAGTAAATAACAGAATATTTTTCATTTGGAATTTTTATAGTTTCAAAAATACTCATTTAAATATATCTTAATTTAAAATTAAAGTTAAATACCTCTAACTTTTTTTTACTTTAGCACTATTAAAATTGAATATGACCTATCTACATAATATTGGCGCTTATTTTTTAATGATAGCCGAAATGTTTCGCAAACCTACCAAGTGGTCTGTGATGAAAACCCTAATATTTAAAGATGTCGATGATTTAATTATTGGCTCTTTAGGTATTATAGCATTTATATCATTTTTTGTTGGGGGGGTAATTACAATACAAACGGCGCTAAATATTAGCAACCCCTTAATTCCAAAATACCTGGTTGGATTTGCAACCAGACAATCTATTATATTGGAGTTTGCTCCTACCTTTACCTCCATTATTATGGCAGGAAAAGTGGGTTCGTTTATAACATCCAGTATAGGAACCATGAGGGTTACAGAACAGATTGATGCTTTAGAAGTTATGGGCATAAATTCATTAAATTATCTAGTTTTTCCTAAAGCGGTCGCACTAATGTTATATCCTTTTGCTATTGCTATTGGTATGTTTTTAGGTATTCTTGGTGGAATGACAGCTTGTGTATATGGTGGTTTTAGCTCGTTAGAAGATTATATTTTAGGCCTCCAAACAGATTTTATACCATTTCATATCACTTATGCCTTTATAAAAACCTTTGTTTTTGCTTTTGTTTTGGCAACCATACCATCTTTTCATGGGTATTATATGAGAGGTGGTGCGCTCGAGGTTGGAAAAGCAAGCACAACATCGTTTGTGTGGACTTCTGTGGTTATTATTTTATTAAACTATTTATTAACACAAATGCTTTTAAGCTAATGATTGAAGTTAAAGATCTACATAAATCGTTTAGTGGTGTTGAAGTTTTAAAAGGTATTAGTACCTCTTTTGAAAAAGGAAAAACCAATCTTATTATTGGCCAAAGTGGTTCTGGAAAAACAGTATTTATAAAATGTTTGTTGGGTTTATTTCCTTATGAACACGGATGTATTTCTTACGACGGAAAAATATTTTCTGAATTATCAGAAGACGAAAAGAGGAATTTAAGGGGTGAAATAGGTATGGTATTTCAGGGAAGTGCTTTATTTGATTCTATGACGATTGCTGAAAACGTGATGTTCCCTTTACGTATGTTTACTAATAAAAGTAAAAGTGAAATGCAAGACCGAGTTGACTTTGTTTTAAACAGAGTTAACTTATCGGAGGCACACAATAAAAAACCCAGTGAAGCTTCAGGTGGTATGCAAAAACGTGTTGCTATTGCCAGAGCTATCGTTAACAACCCAAAATACTTGTTTTGTGACGAGCCAAATTCTGGATTAGACCCAAAAACGGCTATTGTAATAGATAATCTTATTAGAGAAATTACCGAAGAGTATGATATTACTACCGTAATCAATTCTCATGACATGAATTCGGTTATGGAAATAGGCGATAAAATAGTGTTTCTAAAAAATGGCCTTAAAGCTTGGGAAGGCTCTAAAGAAACCATTTTTAAAACGGATAACGAAGTGGTTACCGACTTTGTTTATTCTTCTGAACTTATGAAAAAAGTTCGCCAAATGTATATTGAGGAGAAGCAGTGATCTTTAATTTTCCCGTTTAACAATCAAACTATCTAATTCGAATCGCTGTTTTAACCAACGCCCCAATTTATCTTGTTGCTTTAAAATATCTGCTTCCTTAACTAAACTATCATTCCATTTTACTGTAAATACTGAAAGCGTATCAATTTTCGAAAAGTTTGAGGTTATAATGGTGGAATAAGATAATTTAGACACAGCATCGTAGTTAATTTTTACCTCTTTTGTTAACGCATCAAAAGGAATTTGGAGTTGTTCAAGTTTTGACAAACTTTTTAATTTACTTTCAAGAAATACAATTTTTTGTGATTGCGACAAAATATCTATGGAGTCTCTATACCGAATTTGCACCATATATCGCATATTATCCTGATTCTTGATTTTATTTTGATTTAGCACCAAATCAGTATTTTTTAATGCGTCATAACTTTTTAATCGATCTTCAAGTAGTGCTATGGTACTTTCTGGAACTTCATCTAAACCAAATGTATTAAGTTCAATAGTAGACAGCTTCTTATCGTCATCAGAATATTTATAAGACGAACTTTTTATAATATATTCTGCATGTGGTAACGCATTTAATTCCTTATTTATAAAATTTCTAGCATCTCTTTGAAACCTACTTTCATTTAATACTTTTACAAAAGTCCAAATAGCAGGAATCATTACTATAATTGCCAAAATAGTTATCAATCTGCTAATAAGTCTTCTCTTGGCAGAATTAGCGTATTTAAGCATTGGAAATTTCAATAATTTAAGCACTATAAAAGTAGCCAATGCAATAAAAATGGTATTAATAGTGAACAAATACAACGCGCCCAAAGCAAACCTCATTCCTTTAGAAAAATCTTCTTCTATAGCTACCGAAAGTCCATAACCTACTGTACATAATGGTGGCATTAAAGCGGTGGCTATAGCTACCCCAAAAATTACTGAAGCAATGGTTCCCTTTTTTGTACGTGCAATAATCAACGCTAAACCACCAAAAAAAGCAATAAGTACATCGCGAATGTCTGGCTGCGTTCTTGCTAATAATTCTGAAGACTCTTCACTTAATGGGAATAACCAAAAAAACATAAATGCAGTTATTACACTTAATAAAATCATGACAACAAAATTGATTAATGATTTTTTTAAAGTATCAATATCATTAATAGAAACAGATAAGCCAATTCCTAAAATTGGCCCCATTAATGGCGATATTAACATGGCACCAATAACAACTGCTGTAGAATTCGCATTAAGACCTATAGAGGCTACAAAAATAGAACAAACTAAAATCCAAGCGGTGGCTCCTCTAAACGGAATATCACCTTTAATAGAATTAACAGTAGCGTCTCTGTCTGTATCGTCTCTAAAGTCAAGCAGATTAACAACAAAAAGTTTAATGCTTGCCAACAACCCTTTTGCTCCTTGCTTAATGCCTTCTTTAGATCGCTCTACTTCTTTATCTTTATCAGATTTGGTTTCTTCCTGAGAAAAATTAAATTTGGTTTCTTCCATTATTATTAAATTTAACCACTAATACACAAATATAGATAAATCTACTATTTTTTTACTGAACACAACTACTGTAAACTGAATACTAAATTACCCGTATTGCTTTCCAAATTTGTCCTTTACTTTTTGAAGCACTTTTTTAATGTCTTGTTCTTTAGTTTTAGGATAAATAAGTAATACGTCTTCTTTATCTACAATTATATAGTCGTTTAATCCATCTATCACTACAATTTTATCGGCCTTCGTGCGTATCATGTTTCCCGAGGCATCTTCTGTTAAAGTTCTGGCATGCACAACCGCATTCCCAGATTTATCTTTATCCAGTTTATCATACAAACTACCCCAAGTTCCTAAATCATTCCAATCAAACTCAGCGGCTATGACATAAACGTTGCTAGAGGTTTCCATAATGGCATAATCAACTGAAACATTTTCAGCTAATGGATAGTTGTCTTTTATAAAATCAGCTTCCAAATTGGTGTTAAAAGCACTTATACCTTTTTCAAAAAGGGCATATAAATTAGGTTGATTGTTTTGAAATGCTTCAACGACACTTTTTACGCTCCACATAAAAATACCCGCGTTCCACAAAAAATTGCCTTGTGCTATAAACTCTTTGGCTGTTTTATAATCTGGTTTCTCTCTAAATTGATTGACTGATTTTATCGCCTCCGCGGAAGTTTTAGTAAACTCAATATAACCATAACCTGTATTTGGAAATGTTGGCTGAATACCGAGTGTCATTAATGCATTATTTTTTGAACAGAAATCGAAAGCTTGCTGTACATTTTTAGAAAATGTAGTTTCATCTTCGATCCAGTGATCACTTGGTGCTACAATCATAATAGCATCTTGGTTTTCCTTCTGTATTTTTAAAGCAGCATACAAAATACAAGGAGCTGTATTACGCATGGCGGGTTCTAAAACCACTTGACGTGCAGTAACTTCTGGCAATTGTTCAAAAACCAAATCATTGTAACGTTCATTGGTTAATATAAATATATTTTCCTTCGGAATTAAACGTGAAAGTCTTTGAAACGTTTTTTGAATTAACGTATCGCCAGTTCCTAACATATCGTGAAACTGTTTTGGAAACTCTTCAGTACTTACAGGCCAAAAACGTGACCCCACTCCGCCTGCCATTAATATGGCGTAATAATTTTTATTCATTAATTTATGCTATTATTTCAACTTCTGCGTTAGGGTTAAAAAGATACAATTTTCCTGTTTTAATTTCAACACATTCAAAACGCTTTGTCCGTTTTTCCCCTTTTTTAAATACTTTTCCGTTGTATAACTTAAAAGTATCCCCCAAAGGTACCTCAAAAATAAAGGTTTTATTATTAGGTTCATCAAATTGCTTTAATGCTAAGGCCAATTGTGCATCACTATCGCTGGACGCTTTTGGGCTTTTAAAATGTTTAGCCAACATGGGCAATAAGTCGTTTGGAAAAATTTCAGGATTTAAAAATGGCAACATTAAATGCTGAAAGGTTTTTTTCCATTCTACACCATGTGGTTTAATAAATCTCCCATACGTATTATAAGCTTCAAAATGAGCAATTTCGTGAATAAGCGTTATTAAAAACCGGTATTCATTTAAATTCGAATTAATGGTTATTTGATGCTTCCCATTTGCTAATCGCATATAATCGCCATGGCGTGTTTTACGCTCGTTCTTAATTTTAACCACCAAATGGTCGTGCTCCAAAAGTTTTAAAATTTGTAGTTGTGCTTTTTCTGGAATAAAATTTTGAAATAAACTTTGCATTAAAAAATAGAAGTATTATAATTATTAAAAAACTATATTAAAAAGGTTTTTAATAAGCTGTGTTCAACTCATAAGTGCAACAAACTTATTATTTACTCTTTAATTATAAGAATTTTAAACATTTTGTTAGTTCTTAAAATATAAACACCTGATGCTAAAAATTCTGGTAATTTTAAATGTGTTTGTCTAGTGTCTACATCATAAGCTTTATCTGTAAAATTTATAAGCCTTCCACTTATATCAAATAGTTTAAAGTAGTCTTCAGAACTGGTATTTGAAATAAATAATTCACCATTAGTTATCGGATTTGGAAATACAACACTTTTAATTTCATTATCTGAATCCATTTGTTCTCCTAAAAAATATGGTAGAGCAAAATTAAAAGCATCTACTCCCACTTTCAGACCTATTTTTCTCCCAGGAATATCATCTGCTGGCGGATGAATCCCTCCCCAAATTCTAGATAAACTGCATTGATCTGAGGCATCTCTATACGTTGCCCATTGCAAAACAACATCTGTAGAAGGACCTTCTTCAAACACAAGGAATTCGTTTTTCTTAGCGACAAATTCACCCAAACCACCAGGAAAAAATTCACTACCGGTAATTAATGTTAATACTTCTGCTGCTGCTCTAGAATAAGTTGAATGTCCAGAAACGTATCCAGCAAATGGAGGTGTAACAAAAGATGGCCGTTGATAAGGCCACCAGTTTTCTGCTAAAATCCAATCAACCCCAGCCTGATCTGTATCCTCATTGCCTATATAATCATGACCTTTCCAAGAGTACACTTTAATTTTTCCTAAATGCTGTGAATTATTACCAATTAAGGGGTCATTTTCTTTCACAATTTCAATATAACCATCAACCAATTTAATACCTTCCGGATTAAAATTTGGTGCATTTGGATCTGAGCTCTGACCCTTATCTGCCATATATCGGATTGCTGAAATAGGTCTGATATAATCATACCACCCTTTGATACTCCAAGATGAAATAGCGGCATCATGCATAGCACCCCCTAAAACAAAATAGGATTTAACATCCCATTCAAGCGCTGAGAGTTGATCTGCTTTTCCTTGAAACTTTTTAGTTAATAATGGGTGATCGTTTATATAATTAAGCAGAGTAAACCAATGCCCTGGAGGTGTTTCAGAGGCTGGACCATCTGCCCAAAACTCCGCAAGCACTCTTGCATAATCCCCTCTTGGCACAAATTGTTCCTTATAAGACGTGTTGGTAATCGGGTTAACAGATCGTCCAACGCCAATATCTCCTCCTTCCAAAAGGTTATAAAATTCTGGATAATTTTGAAAGTTATCAGGGAATAATCTAGCAGGAATATTTCCAATAGATTTTGGTGAAATGTCCCATAAAACTCCATCATTTGGATCTAAATGTGATGCCCATATAGATACTAATGAAAACCCCCATTTATAAGCTTCGCTGGACTTAGAACTATTAGTAGCATCTAAATAAGGAGGATCCGAAGGATCATTATACACCAAGTAGTTATTACCATCTCGCTGATAGGTAGTTAAATTTTCACTTGTTAACGCAAAAGGCATTACATTACCCCATTCTGGGCTTAAAAACTCAATAACATCTCCATCAAGAGGGTTCCCACTCTGATCTATAAAAGAAGTTAAGGTTAAAGTTTGCCATCTGTTGGGGTTTTCAATAGTAAAATTACCTGGAAATATAGGGGCTAAAGGATTGTTAACGGGTGCATAATATGCATTGTCATAATTAGTTTGTTCACGCGAACCATCTATTTTGCCATAATTTATAATTTGCTCTGCTATATAATTTCCTAAAGCAGCGGTATCGCCAGACACATAATCTAAAGAAGTATTATCAATATCATACCCTAATTGATTCATTATTAAATCAAATCTTATTTTAGACGCTTCATAACCAGGAGAATTTAAAAAACGATAATTGAGTAAACGATAGGCCGCATAACTCATTGTTTTGCTTAAAGCAATTTCACTAGGCTCTGCTGGAGTGAAATCTAAAAGCTCGCTACTAAAACCGTGCAAGGAGTTACCAATTAGATATGGTCTCGCTGTATCATCATAAATTGCCCATGCGTCATATAGAGCGATACTTGTATGAAACAAATTTCTAGCATGTATAGTAGGTCGTGCAAAATCATGTCTTATCGCTTCTAAAAGGGCTTCGTTCCAAATTCGAGCAATTGATTTATCTAGTTCTAAATCATTAATACTTAATGTAACTTCTAAGCTAGCTAATAAACTAGAACAATTCGGGGATACTTCTATTACAGAAATAGTCCCTAATGCTTCTACACCCCATTTTACTTTTACATTACTTGTTCCCTGCCCTTCAATTATTTCTCCTCCTATTATGCTCCAACTTGCTGTTGAATTGCCTGAGAGAGGATAGCTATAAGTTTCTGATTTTAGGAACCCTGAATTAGTTCTACCCACTATTTCTTTAATTTCTAAGTATGTACAAGAACCATCATCAATATAGGCATTTGGATTAAAAGTACAAGAATTGGGGTCTGTACATCCCGAAATTTTAATACTCGGCTGAATATTTAAAACTTGATACCCCTGTCCTTCAATAGCCTTAATAATTGTATTAGAATCTAAATTTTGATAGGTCTCAATTAATCCTGAAGGCCATTGTATACTTAATTCTACAATAGCTGTTGCATCATTTAAACCAAAATGAACTGGCAATAAACTCTGCCCTAAAAACCCAACTCCAGAATAGTACCTTTTTATAGCCCCATTTATTGTAGTTATAGTTAATTGAGTGCCAATAGCATCTCTATTAGATTGGGTGCCTTGTAAGACCACTTTAAACCAATTGAGACCGCCGGCTTCGTTAAAATTTAAAGTGTTGTTTTCATAAAAATAGGATGGTCTATCACTATTAGTTAAAAAAATATCAATATCACCATCATTATCATAATCAAAATCTACAGCACTTACACTCCTGGTTAAGTCTCTTAAATTGATAGCATCCGCTATTTCTTCAAAGCCATCTTCACCTTCAACATATAAATTTTTAAAAAAAGCATTATATTCTTCTTTTCCAAAAGAAGAAAAACTAAAGCCGTTTACTACAAACAAATCTTCGTCGCCATCTAGATCAAAATCTGAAAATTTTGCATCCCATGACCACCCTACATCCTTTACATTTTTTTCTTGAGCTATATCTATATAGGTGTTATCACCATTATTTTTAAGTAAAATATTCTCCTTAATATTGGTTACATAAAAATCGAAGTAACCATCACTATTATAATCACCTATAGCAACACCCATATCATCCCCTTTATTTCCCACTCCATAGGCTGCCGCATCATCAATAAATTGATTCCCATTTTGATTTATTAGTAGTGAATTGGGGGCCTTTAAATCGTTCGTTGCATATAAATCCATCCATCCATCCATATTAAAATCAAAAGGCAAAGCTGTAAATAGAAACTGGTCTCCAGTTACTTGAATTTTTTCTGAAATATCCGTAAAGGTGCTATTCTTATTATTTTCATAAAGTTTTGCACTTTCACAAGCTCCCCAAGTAGTTATGTAAAGATCTAAAAAACCATCATTATTATAATCAAACCATGTTGAGCTTGGATTGACACAGTTATTAGAACCTTGAATTCCTGAACTAGTAGTAACATCTTGAAAAGTTCCGTCTCCATTGTTTAGGTATAGTTGAACTTTTAATGAATAACTTAACAGCATATCTGGAAACCCGTCGTTGTTAAAGTCGCCCCATGAAGCTCCAAACTTAAAACCTGATAGAGCACCTGTAGCCTTTGTTTCTTCCTGATTTAAAGTCCCGAAAAGTCCAGATTGTTGGGTGACATCAGAAAATGTTCCGTCATTATTATTTCTAAAAAGCTTACTGTGAGATTTTTCAACCCCATCCTTATCTATACCTTTTGCCACAACAAAAAGATCTAAATCATTATCTCCATCGTAATCTGCAACAGAGGCTCCATTGTTTTCTTTAAGTAACCCTAAGCCTGAAAGATTTTCAACTCGACGGAAAGACTGCGCTGTAACCAAATTACTAAAAAGCAGACTACATAGTAGGCTAGCCAAAAACCATTTACACTTCAATTTTTTTTTATAAATATACTAATTTGAGTAAAACCAGCATAATATTCTAAATAACTTGTTTAGAAAAAAAAACATCGCAATCATTTAAAGAATAAATAATAGATTCTATATAAAAAATTACGAAATTGTTTTGATGAACTTTTTAGTTAATTTAAACCACCCAAAAAAATCGAATCAATTACTAAATAGATATTTAAGATTTGTCTTCAGAAATATTAACACCTTGTCGTAAAAGTGAAACGCCCATAGCTACTAACCAAAGTACTTTAACATGAAATATTGGTTTGTAGATTTCAAAATTATCTGGTATTGACAAAATAATTCCCATAGCTCCAAAACCTAATAAAATGGTAAACCAACCCAACCATAAACTTACTAGTTTCCATTTTATAAATCCGTAAGCTAATAACACTAAACCAACCCCTGAGAAAATGCGTCCAAACCTAACAAAACAGGTAACATATTGGTTTGTAAAGAGAATACTATCCATAAATTCCTGAATTTCGGCGGCAGATTTTCCTGCTGTTTGTCCAACACCCCATGCACCATAATTGTAATAATAAGCAGCTGCAATGGCAATAGTAAAGGTTCCCACTATAACCATACCGGCTCCTGGTAATATTAAAACACGATAGGGTTTCCTTGCTGTAATAGATACCAATGCAAACATGGCAATTGCCATAGTTACCCAACCAAAAATATGAAATCTATACATCCAAATCCAATACCAAACATTCTCCCCTATTGCGGAAAAATCTGAAGCCACAAAGTATTCGCCAACGTGATGCGATGACAAGGCCCAACCTCCCCATAATAATAGGGCTGCAACTATAAATGCCCAGCCAGTAAATTTTGTTTCAAAGTCTTTTTTCATAATATTCTGTTATTCAGTAGTTGAGCAAATTACTAATAGCATATAAGTTTTTTTGTAACAAATGTTACACAAAACTATTTCTGTTAAAAATTAAGATAATAAAATATTACTTTTATATGAATTTTAACGGGATGCTTATTAATTTACACACTTATTTAATATTGCTGATGGATATTATTTTTGGAGCCAATTAAAATAATTAATATTAATTCTCATTCCATTGCAGAAAATCTAGTTCAACTACTGTAACAAAAGTTACAAATGAAAAATTTTAGAAATTGTAATTTGTTAAGATTTTTGTTTTATAAACCTATAATTTAATCATTTTGAAAAGAAGAGATTTCGCTAAAAAAGCAACATTGAGCGCATTGGCAACACTTATTGGAGCTGAAATTGTTTTTGGATCAAACCTATTAGAAGGTTATAATCTTCTAGCTTTACAAGACCCCGATCCATTTAAAATGTTTAATAAACATAAAGAAATGATTGTGTTAAACGATAAGCCATGGAATATTGAAGCACAAGCTCATTTGTTAGATGACAAAATCACACCAAACTCTTGTATGTTTATTAGAAATAATGGCTTAGTACCAGAAGATATAGATGCCAAAAAATGGACTCTTACAATAGACGGTGAATCGGTTGTAAACAAAAAAACATATACGTTAGCTGATTTAAAATCGAAATTTGAACAACATACGTATCAATTAACCCTAGAATGCGGAGGGAACGGAAGAAGTGAATTTAATCCGCCTGCCAAAGGGAATCAATGGACGGTTGGAGCAGTACATTGTGCCAGTTGGACCGGTGTACGCTTACGGGATGTTTTAAAGGACGCCGGTATTAAAAATAACGCTATTTATATTGGCTATCACGCTACAGATTTGCACTTAAGTCAAGACCCAAAGAAAGAACCCATCTCAAGAGGCTGCCCGATGCCAAAAGCCCTCCAAGACGAAACCTTGTTAGCTTTCAAAATGAATGGTGAAGATATTCCTTTAATACACGGGTATCCTTTACGTTTGGTTGCCGGTGGTTGGCCTGCTTCCGTTTCAGGTAAATGGATTAATAGAATTAGTATTAGAGACAAAGTTCATGATGGCACTAAAATGACCGGTGATGCCTATAAAGTACCTTGTGAACCAGTAGCTCCTGGAGAAAAAGTGAAAGATGAAGCTATGTGTATTATTGAATCTATGCCTGTAAAATCATTAATTACATACCCAAAATCTGGTGCAACTATTAAAGAAGGAAAGTCATTAAATATTAGGGGACATGCTTGGGCCGGTGAATTAGAAGTTGCTAAAATGGAATATTCTATCGATTTTGGATCTACATGGAAATCAGGTGTTGTTGAAAAACCTTCTAATCGATTAGCATGGCAACATTTTAAGGCAACAGTAAATTTTCCTAAAAAGGGCTATTATGAAATATGGGCAAAAGCAACCGATTCTAAAGGTATTGGACAACCCATGTTATTACCAGGCTGGAACCCTAAAGGATATTTAAACAATGCATGTCATAGGATTGCTATAAAAGTAATTTAAATGTATAAAGAAGAAAATTTTAGGAAGCAAATAAAAAAAGTATACCTTTTAATATTAGTACTTTTTAGCCTATTTTTAATGACGGGCGGAATGCTTGTTTATTATACTATTAATCCTGATTTTTTCGCTTTTATAACAGAACCCGAAACTATGGCTCTGGCACCTGAAGTAAATGAAGATAGAATTGAAAATGGCATACACATAAGAACAGGGTTTATTGAAGCTGAAGGATTAATGACTGTTATTAATAATTGCACGAATTGTCATTCATCAAAATTGGTTATTCAGAATAGGATGAATACAGAACGTTGGAATGCAACTATAAAATGGATGCAGGAAACACAAAATCTTTGGGATTTAGGAAAAAATCAAGAAATTATAGTTAATTATTTAGTGAGCAATTACCCCCCAACAGACAAGGGAAGACGGGAAACCTTATCAAATATTGAATGGTATGAATTGAAAGATTAATCAGGTGTTAAAAAAGTGAGGAATTTAGTTTTTTAAATACCTCAAAGAGTAATAATTTTACAAAAAAATAATTAAATATGGAAAAATATATAGACGCATTCATTAAGGCTTTTACTGGCACTGTAAACTGGACATGGAAATCGATACTTTTTGAAGTGCCGTGGTATACGAATTTCTTTTGGGGGCTTATAGCCATTTCGCTTTTTGTTTGGGCTTTAGAAATACTATTTCCTTGGCGAAAAGAGCAATCTATTATTAGAAAAGATTTTTGGCTAGATGGATTTTATATGTTTTTTAATTTTTTCGTTTTCTCAATTGTAATTAGTGGTGTTTATAAAATTCTAGGAATATTGTTTATAGATATTAATATTACTGCCAAAACATTTGCGCTTTTTGATATTTCGTTATGGCCTATGTGGGCCCAACTATTAGTATTCTTTATTCTTCTTGATTTTGTTCAATGGTTTACACATGTTTTGTTACATAAATATCCGTTTTTATGGAAATTTCATAAAGTGCATCACAGCGTAAAAGAAATGGGATTTGCTGCACATTTAAGATACCATTGGATGGAGAATATATTTTATAAGCCACTTAAAACTTTTGGAGTGATGTTAATAGGTGGTTTTGAGCCATCACAAGCATACATTATACATTTTATAGCAATATCCATAGGTCATTTCAATCACTCAAATATTAAAATAACTTGGGGACCACTTAAGTATGTTTTCAATAATCCGGTGATGCATTTATATCATCACGCTTACATATTACCAGAAGGAAAACATGGTGTGAATTATGGAATTAGCTTAAGCCTTTGGGATTATATATTCAAAACAAATTATATTCCCGAAGATAGTGGAACCATTGAAATCGGGTTTAAAGGTGACGATAAATTTCCCAAAGATTTTATTCATCAAAACATTTATGGCTTTAAAAAGGGGCAAAATTAGATCTATCAAATTGCGATAGTAATTTTTTGAAACCTTACTTTTGTATATGTTTGAATAAAACATTGAACTAACAAGAATGACAGACGAAATAGACAATTATTTAGACCCCCATTATATACAACGAAGCAATTGGTTAAGGGCAGCTGTTCTAGGCGCAAATGACGGAATTTTATCTACGGCAAGTATTGCTATAGGGGTTTCCGCAGCAAGCGATTTTAGAGAACCTATAGTGTTAGCCACCGTTGCCGGATTAGTTGCGGGCGCTTTATCAATGGCCGCTGGAGAATATGTTTCGGTTAGTTCACAAACCGATGTTGAAAAGGCTGATATTGAACGCGAAAAACAAGAATTGGCTGAAACGCCTAAACTAGAATTAGAAATGTTAGCTTCAATTTATGAAAAAAGAGGTTTAAAAAAAGAAACCGCCATGATTGTAGCTAAAGAATTTACGGAACACGACGCATTAGCAGCACATGTAAGAGACGAGTTAGGAATTCATGAAATTAGTCAAGCTAAACCAATTCAAGCCGCTTTAGCTTCTGGTGCAGCATTTACTATAGGTGGTACTCTGCCTCTTTTAGTTTCTGTGTTTTTTCCCTTAAAAAACATGGAGTACAATCTATATGGTTCTGCCATTTTATTCCTTATTATTTTAGGAACAATAGCCGCAAAAACAGGAGGTTCAAGTATTATTAAAGCCATTATCCGAATTACTTTTTGGGGAACTGCCGCCATGGGTTTAACCGCCTTAGTAGGATATTTGTTTGGAGTAAATTTAAGTTAATAAGATTGGAAGGTTAACGCTTCACTAAATCAAATCATTTTTAATAATTGACTCATGTTGTAAAAAGTTTTGGTGGCTTCTTCCGCTAGTTGATTATTATAATCGTGTGCTGTAAAACCATACACATCAAAACCACCATTTTTTGCAGCCATAACCCCTGATAAACTATCTTCAATAACCACACATTCTTCAGGTTTAAAACCCATAGTTTCCGCAGCTAACAAAAAAATAGCTGGGTCTGGTTTCCATTTTTGAATGGTATAACAACTAAACATCTTATTTTCAAAATAAGGTAGCAATCCTGTAAGCTCTAAATTGAGTTTTATTTTGTTTTCGGGTCCACTAGAAGCCACACAAAAAGGTATTGTTAAATGGTCGAGCACCTTTTTTACGCCTTCAATTGGTATAACCCCTGTTTTAAAAGCTTCAAAACTCTGGCTTCGGTAATCGGTTTCAAAAGTATCAGGTAATGGTGAATCTATTAATTGTGATATTTTGTTTTTACAGCTTTCAAAAAAACTTCCTTTAAAATGTTTCATGGCATAATCCAAATCAATGTTTGCCCCATAGCTATTAGCTAAATCAACCATTACCTGATTACTTATGGGTTCGCTATCTACCAAAACTCCATCACAATCAAAAATAATGCACTTGTATTTGCTCATAAACTATGGCGTAGAATTAGAAACCTGCAACAACTTTCCGTTATAGTGTTTATTTCCATTAAGTGAGAAATCAAAAATATACTGTGCCATATCACATGCCGACGTTGAAGCTTTATATCCCGGAAACGCTTCTTCTAACATTTCGGTTTGAACTGCTCCAAGAGCTAACACATTAAAACTTGGTCCGGTTTCTTTATATTCTTCAGCTAATAATTCGGTTAAGGTAATAACTGCCGCTTTACTGGAACTGTAGGCTGCTAACCCAGGAAACTTCATACTACCTTGCACACCACCCATAGAACTAATAGTAACAACATGGCTTTCCTTTTTCATAAACGGAAGCACGATTCGAGTTAACTCTGCAACTCCAAAAACATTGGTTTTAAAAACAGTTTCAAAATCTTCTATAGAAAGTTCTGAAAATGGTTTATTTATAAGCCTTCCCGCATTATTAATTAAAATATCTACGTGTTTCCAATTTGCATTTACGAAATCGATTACTTTATTATAATCATCCTGATGACTTAAATCGACAGACAATGCTGTTACATTTTTTAATTTAAGGTTTTGTATGGGCTTTTCATTCCGCGAAAGCGCTAAAACTTGGTGTCCATCTTTAGCAAACAGTTGTACCAACTCGAAACCTATTCCTCTACTTGTACCCGTTATAATGATGTTTTTATTCATAAATTAATTTAAAGTTTAAAGATAAAAAAACTTAAAGTTGTAAGATAAAATTAATTACATAAAATTAATAACTACTAGAAATTCTATACCTATTGCATAATATGTTATAAATCATTAACTTGTGTAAAAATATACACTATGCCTATATACATGGATCGTCATGATATACCTGAAGAAATTACAGCTGGGCATGTAGCACAAATGCATCAGGAAGATTTAAAAGT
>JBNMNO010000005.1:0-70664 GCA_051275695.1 Mariniflexile sp. | reverse complement strand
ATAATGAGCAAAAGAACATTTCAGCCATCAAAAAGAAAGAGAAGAAACAAACACGGTTTTAGAGAAAGAATGGCTTCTGCTAATGGAAGAAAAGTACTTGCTCGTAGAAGGGCTAAGGGTAGAAAAAAATTATCTGTGTCATCTGAAACAAGACATAAAAAATAATGATTAACAATTGTTGATAATTTAAAGGTGTTACTTAAGTGTAACACCTTTTTTTATATCTTCTAATCAGTAATTTTGCAACTTATTATAATAAACTATTTTAAACATTAAAGATGCCGAAAAACTCAAAACTAAAATCGATACTAATTATTGGCTCTGGGCCTATTGTTATTGGCCAAGCCTGTGAATTTGATTATGCGGGTTCTCAAGCTTTAAGATCATTAAGAGAAGATGGAATAGAAACTATTTTAATTAATTCTAATCCTGCAACAATCATGACGGACCCATCTATGGCAGATCATATTTACTTGTTGCCTCTTACAACAAAATCAATAATTAAAATTCTAAAGGAACATCCACATATAGATGCTGTTTTGCCAACAATGGGTGGACAAACCGCATTAAATTTGTGTATTGAAGCTGATGAAAAAGGTATTTGGAAAGATTTTAATGTAGAACTTATTGGTGTAGATATTGCCGCTATTAATATTACCGAAGATAGAGAACAGTTTAGAAAATTGATGCTTAAAATAGGGATTCCTATGGCGCCTCAAGCCACTGCAACATCTTATTTAGAAGGAAAAGAAATAGCCCAAGAGTTTGGTTTTCCGTTGGTTATTAGAGCTTCTTTTACACTTGGTGGAGCTGGAGCGTCAATTGTGTATAATGAAGAGTCTTATGACGAGCTACTTACCCGTGGATTAGAAATTTCTCCTATTCACGAAGTTATGATCGATAAAGCCTTAATTGGATGGAAGGAATACGAACTTGAATTACTTCGAGATTCTAATGACAATGTAGTGATTATCTGTTCTATTGAAAATATGGATCCTATGGGAATTCATACGGGAGATTCCATTACAGTAGCACCAGCCATGACTTTAAGTGATAGAACGTATCAAAAAATGCGGGATATGGCTATACACATGATGCGAAGTATAGGTGACTTTGCGGGTGGTTGTAATGTTCAATTTGCTGTAAGTCCAGATAAAAATGAAGATATTATTGCCATCGAAATTAACCCCCGTGTATCACGTTCTTCCGCGTTAGCAAGTAAAGCAACAGGATATCCTATTGCAAAAATTGCTACTAAATTAGCTATCGGGTATCATTTAGATGAGTTGCAAAATCAAATAACAAAATCTACCTCGGCATTATTTGAGCCAACTTTAGATTATGTGATTGTAAAAATACCACGTTGGAATTTCGATAAATTTGAAGGTTCTGATAGAACTTTAGGTATTCAAATGAAATCGGTTGGAGAAGTCATGGGAATTGGTCGTTCGTTTCAAGAGGCGCTTCATAAAGCGACACAATCTCTTGAAATTAGACGAAATGGATTAGGGGCAGACGGAAAAGAGAATAAGAATTATGAACAGATAATAGAAAAACTAACCTACGCATCATGGGATCGTGTGTTTATAATTTACGATGCTATCGCCATGGGGATTCCGTTAAGCAGAATTCATGAAATCACTAAAATTGATATGTGGTTTTTAAAGCAATATGAAGAATTATTTCTTCTTCAAAAAGAAATTTCTACGTATAAGATTGATACCCTTCAAAAAGACTTATTGCTTGAAGCCAAACAAAAAGGCTATGGTGATAGACAAATAGCACACATGCTGGGTTGTTTAGAAAGTCAGGTTTATAACAAACGTGAAGAATTTGGTGTTAATCGAGTATATAAACTGGTTGATACCTGTGCTGCCGAATTTAAAGCAAAAACGCCATATTATTATTCAACCTTTGAAAGTGATATGCAATTGGATGGTGGAGAACGTTTTTCACATAATGAAAGTGTTGTTTCTGATAAGAAAAAAATTATAGTTTTAGGCTCCGGACCCAATCGAATTGGTCAGGGAATCGAGTTTGATTATTGTTGTGTACATGGTGTTTTAGCTGCTGCTGAATGTGGTTACGAAACCATTATGATAAACTGTAATCCTGAAACGGTTTCAACCGATTTTGATACTGCAGATAAATTATATTTTGAACCCGTTTTTTGGGAGCATATTTACGATATTATTAAGCATGAAAAACCAGAAGGTGTTATTGTTCAGTTAGGAGGACAAACGGCTTTAAAACTTGCTGAAAAATTATCGAGATACGGTATTAAAATTATCGGAACAAGTTTTGAATCCCTTGATTTAGCTGAAGACAGAGGACATTTTTCGAATTTATTAAAAGAAAACAACATTCCTTACCCAGAATTTGATATTGCAACAACAGCAGATGAAGCTTCGGCAATTGCAGATGTTTTAGACTTTCCTATTTTAGTGCGTCCTTCTTATGTGCTTGGTGGACAAGGCATGAAGATTGTAATTAATAAACAAGAATTAGAAGAGCATGTAGTTGGTCTGTTGAGAGATATGCCAGGTAATCAATTACTTTTAGATCATTATTTAGAAGGTGCGATTGAAGCGGAAGCCGACGCGATTTGTGATGGTGAAGATATTTACATTATTGGAATAATGGAACATATAGAGCCTTGTGGTATCCATTCTGGTGATAGTAATGCCATGTTACCTCCATTTAATTTAGGTGATTTAGTCATGCAACAAATAAAAGACCATACCGTAAAAATAGCGAAAGCACTTAATACGGTTGGGCTTATAAATATTCAGTTTGCAATAAAAGATGATGTAGTTTACATTATAGAAGCCAACCCAAGAGCTTCACGAACCGTACCTTTTATAGCAAAGGCTTATGGAGAACCTTATGTGAATTATGCAACAAAGGTGATGTTAGGAGAGAAAAAAATTAAAGACTTTAATTTTAACCCGCAATTAAAGGGGTATGCTATCAAGCAACCAGTGTTCTCTTTTAATAAGTTTCATAATGTGAATAAGAAACTAGGACCTGAAATGAAAAGTACTGGCGAAAGTATCTTATTTATAGATAGTTTAAAGGACGACGAGTTTTACGAATTATACTCCCGACGAAAAATGTATTTGAATAAATAACATATAAAAGCCGCAGTTAGCGGCTTTTTTTATTTCTTTTTAAGAGTAAAATTTAATGAAACTTCTATAGTTTCCGATACTTTGTCTCTTACTACCTTTGGTATTTTAATATCAAAATCTGAAGCGTTTGCTCCAAATGTTCCAAAAATAATAATGTTTCCATTATCTATTGAAATATTTAAAGGAATGTTTTCCAGTAATCTTGTTTTACCATGAAATGATAATGAACCATTACTTATTAAAATATTTGGTACCTCAGTTAATTTATCAAATGAGAAATCAACTATATTCCCTTTAAAAGTTGCTTTTGGGAATTTGTCCGATTCGGAATAGTTTTCGTTAAAATGTTCTTCCATTAAAGCATTTTTAAACCTAAAACCTTTAACTAGTACTAATGCAGCAAATTCTCCATTTTCTGCATTAATAATTGCCGTAACAGAATTATTTGTGGCTTTAACTTCTTCAAAAGAAGGCACAGAAGCTTCAAATTTCACTAGTCCTGTTTTTGTAATATACTTAGTTTGTGAAAATATATTAACACTTAAAAAGGCTATTAAATATATTAGTTTTTTCATTTTTGTTTTATTAAATAAACTAAATCAAAATAAATTTTAATGTTTCACTAATTCTCTAACAAACCATCATCTACCCATTTTTGAATTAAATCTCTGTTGTTTTGCGACATTAACCCTGTCTGAGGCATGGGATTATTGGCATTGTTTATTCTAGTTATTAAACCTCTATTATTAACAGCATTTCTTACCTCAGTATAAGTTGTTAACGACATGGGTGCACTATTTGTAGGAGGGTTTCCATGGCACGAAGTACAGTTACTATTTATTATGCTTTTTACGTTGCCATTATAAGTGATCTTGCCTGTGGGATTAGGGTTGGGGTTAGGGTTGGGGTTCGGTTCATTTGGATCATCGTCACCACCACCAGAACAATTAAACAGCAAAATGACCATTAAAAATACAAAAATTAAGTTTTTCAATTTCATAGCGATAATTTTTAAATTAAATTTTATTACAATAATTTATTTGACAAAGTTTGAACTAAAAAGTTCTACTTAAGTTAAATCCAAAGTATATGTTACCATCTGTCCAATCGCCTGTAGCTTGACCTAAAAAACCGTTGGTGTTCATAGCTTGTGCGTTGGTAAAGTGCATTTGAAAAACATGACCGCCAGTTTCTAAGTCTAAACCAATTGATAAAGGGTTTTTAAAAGGGGAATTACTCGCTCTATTTAAATGCAAACCGTAATCGGCGTTAATAGACCATCGTTTACCTAGTTTATAGCGTCCGCCAATACCTAAAGCAAACTGAGAATTATCTTGCTCGCTAATTAAAACATAGTTGTCATAAAAAAAAGTAGGAGCTAATTCTACTGATAAATTGGTGCTTATTTTTCTGGAAATTAATAGCTGTGCTGCATAGCCTAAGCGGTCTTCAAATTTAATTGATGGAACATCATTTTCATCTAAAGCCGTATTAATTAACAAATCGTTAAAACCAACAATTGTAAATGGAAACCCGTTTTTTTCTTGTCTTGCTAGTCTGTATTTCAAAGATGTTTCATAAGTTTTTTGAAACGAACTTCTTGAAACGCCAATATTTAATCCATCTGAAATACCGTATACAAAATTGAGTCTGGTTACAGCATCATCAAGCCCAAAAAAGGTGTTAATACCATTTTTAATTGTACCAAATCTATGTGATACTATTAGTGTGAATTCTTTTTTGGCAACTAGTTTTGTAGATTCGAAGTTTACAATTTTTAAGCCTTTAAATGTGGCAATTTCATATTGTGTATCTGTTGAATCTGTGTCTATTTCTTTTAACAAATTATCTTGAGCATAAATGAACAAAGGAAATATAGTTAAAATAAGGGTTTTATTAATTTTCATATAATTTGTTGGTTTTAAATTATTTTTTAATGCTTTATAAATCTTTTAGTATAGCTGAGGCCTTGAGCACTTATCTTTAAAAAGTACATACCTTGAGTCAAATTTGAAATATCAATTGAATTGTCAATATTTTTACTGGAATAAACTACTTGTCCTAACAAATCAAAAATTGAAATTGATTTTAGATTGATTTCATCAGGTAATTTTAAAAATAGTTGTGTGTAGGCAGGGTTTGGTAAAATTGAAAAACCTTTTAGAGCAAAGTCTTCAATACCTAGTGGACTTTCAACTGTAATAGTTCCAGCCATAGTAAACGGATGAAAACCACATTTGTATGGGTTAGGGCCAACTGAATTAAATGTATGCAGATAACTGCTACCTATACCTATTTTTGTGCCACTATTAAAAGTTTCAGTACTACCTGCGTTACTTTGTACCGTATGAGAAAATTCATCAGTCCAGGTCCATCTTACCTTATCTCCAACATTTATAGTTAAGTTAATATCTGTTCCAATTCCCATTTCCCAGTCAAGGTTATAGGTGGTTTGTGCTTGCATACCTAATGCAGTAAATACAAGTAATAGTAATGTTGTTTTCATAATTTTGGTTTTTAAAGGTTATTAATTAATGATATTACATTGGTCTAATTTGATTTGTTCTAATAAATCATCATAGCCTATAAAACGGCCTTTAATTTTGATTTGGGAATTATTTAAAAATTCGATTTGAATATTTTTTGAAAATAGACAAAACACGTTCTCATTTAAAGTTAAATTATTGGAGTTATAATTTGTTACTACACCACTTATTTCAATTGTCTTGTTGAGATATTTACTTTCTGATGCAACTGGATTTACGGCAAATTCGTTTGAAATATCTAATGCCGAAAGACTATAAATTGATGTTTCATTTGCTATATCCCGATGGTTTTGATAAAGATATTTGTATACCAATAAACCTAAAACACATAGAATAATTAGTATTAACCACTTTTTCATAGCTTGTTTTTGTTTTTTTTAAACTGCTTCAGCATTAACACTGAAGCAGTTTTGCTAGCAATCAAGTATTTTTACGCGTTAAAAGGTACTTGATAATTGAAATTTTTCTTTTTCATAAAAGTATTTCTACTAGCTATTTTTTTCAAAGGTCAATGTATCAGTGCCACCATTGCCTCCGCTTATGTGTATTAATTCTATTTTTGTATTACTTTTTGATACAATTTCCCAATCTTCAGATAAATCGTCATTGAAATTTGCAGGTGATTGGAAGAAAATATTAAAGTCTATGTCACCACTACTAGAACTATCATTATTACTATTAGTTATTGACCAAGTGCCATTAACAGTTTCATTGCCATTACTTGCTATAATTGTTCCGTTAGAATTAAATGTAAAGTTATAGCCTGTAAAATGAATTGTTTCATCAATTCCAGAATCAATAAGGCTAGTTATTTGCCATGAGCCAGAAAGAATAGTGTTTTTAATTTGTTCAATTTCGGCACTATTGTCGTTTGAATTCATGTTATTGTCATCAGTTGAACAAGTAAATAATATCAGAGAAAAAGTTAGCATGATTAGTAATCCGTATATAAATTTGGTCTTCATAGTTTTTGTTTTTAACAGGTTCTTTTATTATTTAAAATTTAGTTGCAATTATTTTTGTATCTCATTCTATCATTACCACCAACTCTTAAATCAATTTTGGTTTCAGAATATTTAGATATTTCATGCAAAATCCAGTTGTTATTGCAATAAGGTAGATTAGGGATATTAATATTAACAGTTAGGTTATTCCCAGAGCCTGTTGTTGTGTAAGTACCATAATCCGTATTATTAGAGTAATAAACGGCAACAGTTCCATCTGTATGAAAATTAAAAGTGTAAGCGTCATAATAGTTGTCATAGTCATTTCCATAACGTTCTAATTTATCAATCGACCAACCCGAACAGTTGGTGAGAATATTTAGTAATTCGTTTTGGTTGCAGTCGTTACAATCATCATCATTGTAATCATAATCGTCATCTTCATCACAATTGTTGTTATAAGTTTCTATAATATTTTTTAATTCGTTTAAATTATTAATAGCAAGTTGTGTGCCTTCAAATAGCGTTACGGCAACAGGAAACTTAATGGTAACAAAATCTGTATTATTTAAATTATTAATAAAACTATATAATTGAGCATCAGAGGCTATGGTAATACTATCTATAATTTCGTTGTTTGAGTTGTAAAGAGAAGCAGAAATAGGGTAGTTAAAATCTAGACATTCAATGTCGTCATCATTTTCATTTTCCCCATTACAATTACTAGAATAATTATATAATTCAGTATAATTATTAATAATTACATTCGTAAAATCTTTAAAAATTATAGTGATAGGAAACGAAATAGTAATCTCATCAATATCATCATCATCATCATCAAAAAGGTATTCAATAATTTTATAATCCTCTTTAGAATTAATAATTAAAGAGTTTCCGTTTACGGTAACATTAATAGGAAGTTTAATATTAAAGCAGTTTGATTTGTCTATTATATTATCATTAGACCCATCATTGCTAGAGGTTTTTAGCATTAAACAGGCAATAGATGAGTTGGCAACCAAAACCTCATTTTCTGGAGCCTGTATCGATTCGGTTTCCTCGGTTCTACAAGAAGTAATAAATACCAAGGATATAATAAAAATGTAAAAAATGATTTTTGAAGCTATTGTTTTCATATTTTGACGGTATTAACTGGGGCTTTTATTAATGAAACAACTAGGAATAAAAAACTCCTGAAACTTTTTAATTTTTTTTATATAACTTTAAAGGACTAAATTAAATACTTTGCCAAAAGAACTTAATAACACGATTTGCGAAGACAAAGTTTTTGAGCGTATTTATAATAAGTATGCGCAGGATTTACATAGCTTTTTGCATTATAAATATGGTGAGCAATATAACCCTAAAGACAAAGCGCAAGATGCCTTTGTAAAACTATGGGATAATTGTAAAAATGTAACTTTAAGTAAGGCTAAATCATTTCTATTTACAGTGGCAAACAATATGATGTTAAATGAAATTAAGCATCAAAAAGTGGTTTTAAAGTATCATCAAGAAAAGTCTCAAAATTACACGAATGAGTCGCCCGAGTTCATTTTGGAAAAGAAGCAATTTTTACAACGCTATCAAAACGTTTTAGAAAGTTTAAGTGATGAACAACGTGTTGCTTTTTTATTAAATAAAGTAGAGGGGAAAAAACATAAGGAAATTGCCGAACTTTTGGGTGTTACTCAAAAAGTGGTTGAATATAGAATTTATAGTGCTTTTAATACCTTGAAGAAAGCGTTGGAAGGATTTAAAATAAAATAGTCAGGAAATTTTAGTTTGAAGTTGTTATATATTAAAGCCAAGGATAGATGGACAAAGATTACTTAATAGAAAAATGGTTGAAAAATGCACTTACTGACTCAGAAAAAGAGCTATTTAGTAAGTTGGATGACGCGCAGTTAAACGAATATATTATTGATAATGCACATCATTTTAAAGCCTCACACTTTTCTAAATTAGACGATTTTAATACGTTTAAAACCCATTATAAATCAACAAGAACATCTGTTAAAAAATTAAATTGGTTTAATCCGTTACTAAAAATAGCAAGTGTTATTGTAATTGGTCTAGGTATTTATTTCACATTTTTTTCAAATACACGTACTCATGTAGAAACCTTAGCTCGTGAGAAGACTGTTATTGAGCTTCCAGACCATTCAAAAGTAGAATTAAACGCACTATCTTCAATTGAATTTAATACTAAAAACTGGTATGACCATAGAGATTTAAAACTCAATGGAGAAGCTTATTTTGTAGTTTCTAAAGGAAAAACCTTTAAGGTTAAAACCAATGTCGGAGTCGTAACTGTTGTAGGAACACAGTTCAATGTCAAACAGCGAGAAAATTATTTTGAAGTAAAGTGTTTTGAAGGCGTTGTTAAAGTAACTTCTGATACGATAACAAGAAAATTATTAGCAGGCGATACTTTTCAAATTTTAAATGGTAAATTCACTCAAGGTAAAACACTGGCATCTGCTCCAAAATGGAAAGAAAATATGAGTGAGTTTGAAGCCATTCCATTTAAAGAGGTGTTATCAGAATTAGAGCGTCAATATAACATACAAGTCACCTTCAAAAACATAGACGTAAATAGATTGTTTACAGGTAGATTTACTCATAATAATCTAGAAAATGCGCTAATTGCAATTACGCAACCAATGAATATGACCTATGAATTGAGTTCTTCAAACTTGGTAGTTATTCATGGAAGAGGAAATTAAAAAGAGTATTATTTTTTTTGCTTTGTTGTTTTTTTTCTTGTCAAGTATTCATGCTCAAGATACCAATAACCAACAAGCATTAGGTAACATTATAAAAGTAATAGAAGAGCAGTATCATGTTCAATTTAATTATGCAGAAGATACTATTGCAGGTGTTTTTCTTCCAGTGCCAACTAAAAGTTTATCCCTTACAGAAGTCTTAGCTTATCTAGAAACCAAAACAGGCCTGTTATTTTCTATGATGAGTGATAGTATAGTTCTTGTTAAACCTGAAGCAGATATTGTGCTTTGTGGGTATGTAAAAGATATAGACAATTTACAACCCTTAGGATTGGCAACTATTCAAACTTTAAATAACTCAACTACGACTAATGAAAACGGTTTTTTTAAAATTAAAATTAAAAGTAAAACACAACTAATTACCATTCGATTTTTAGGTTATAAAACCATCATTAAAGCATATAATCAATTTTCAACATCAGAATGTGAAGATTTTTTCTTGTTTCCAAACTTTCAATCCTTGTCCGAAGTTGTTATCTCAAATTATATTATAAGTGGTATTAATAAGATAAATAATGGTTCTTATGAAATAAATTTTTCAGATTTTGATATTTTACCAGGGTTAATTGATAATGATGTTTTACAGTCGGTCCAAGCCTTTCCTGGTATTCAAAGTATTAACGAAACGGTTTCTAATATTAATATCCGTGGTGGGACGCACGACCAAAATCTGATCCTTTGGGATGGTGTAAAAATGTATCAATCTGGACATTTTTTTGGACTTATCTCAATGTATAATCCGCAAATTACACAAACAGTGTCTTTAATAAAAAACGGAAGTGATGTAAGTTATACCGACGGTGTTTCTGGCACTATAGCAATGCAAACGGAACAAGAGGTTAATAACAAATTCAATGCTATTGTTGGAGTTAATTTAACAGATGCAAATGCTTTTATCGATACACCAACTGGTAAATCTTCTTCAGTACAAATAGCTGCACGAAAATCGATTAGCGATTTTATTGAAACGCCAACTTACAATGCTTTTTTTGATAGGATTTCTCAGAATACCGAAGTCGCTAATAATTCATTAAATATTACAAACACCGACAAAACATTCGATTTTTATGATGCATCCTTACGTTGGATCTATAAAATTAGCGATAAAGACGAACTGCGAATTAATTTTATTAACGTGTATAACGAACTTCAGTTTAATGAAAATGCAGTAGTAAATAATATTGAAGAATCTCGTAAAAGCACTTTAAAACAAAATAGTATAGCAGGAGCTTTACATTACAATAGAATTTGGAATGATAAACTTCAAACTACATTTGAAGCTTTTGAAACCGATTATAAACTAAAGTCCGTAAATGTTAATGTACTCAATAGTCAACGCTTTTTACAAGAAAATGTCGTGTCTGAGACCAGTTTAAAGCTAAAAGTGGATTACAATTTAAGTGAGAATTTCCAATTGTTAGGTGGTTATCATTTTGTGGAAACTGAAATTACAAATTTAGATGATGTGGATGTACCTTTGTTCAGGCTTTTAGTGTCTGAAGTAGTTAGGACTCATGGTGCTTTTTCGCAATTAGGTTACAGATCGTTAAACAGAAACACAAATTTAATTTTTGGTACAAGATTTAATTTCATTGATAAGTTTAAAAAGTCTATTTGGGAGCCTAGATTAAGTTTTAGTCAGCGATTTTTTAAATATTTTACATTTGATTTTCTTGGAGAATATAAACATCAAAATTCATCCCAAGTTATAAATCTTCAAAACGATTTTTTAGGTATTGAAAAACGCAGATGGCGTTTATCAAATAATAAAGACATTCCAGTAATTCAGAGTAAACAAATTTCAACGGGAATAAATTATAATCATAATGGTTGGCTGTTTAGCGTGGAAGCATATTATAAAACGGTTAATGGTATTACTACGCAAAGCCAAGGGTTTCAAAATAAGTACGAGTTTGTTAAAAGCAGCGGTAATTATAACGTTAAAGGTATAGATGTCCTATTTAGAAAACACATTAATAATTTTAATACATGGATAAGTTATTCTTACATGAATAATAGATATTTATTTAAAGAATTAGAAACAGATTATTTTCCAAGTAATTATAATATTAGCCATTCAGCTACTTTAGGAATGACATATACTGTATCTAATTTAAAACTATCTGCGGGATTAAATTGGCATTCTGGTAAACTAACAACGCAACCGGTTTTTGAAAATGAAATTATAAATAATGAAGTGAATTATGGAGACACTAATCTTTCAAATTTGGAAGATTATATGCGTTTAGATATTTCTGCACTTTATAATTTTAATTTAAGTGCTACATCAAAAGTCCATATTGGTGTTTCTGTATGGAATGTTTTAGATAAAGAAAATCAGTTGAATAATTTTTACAGAATAAAGGATAATACGGTTAATGAAACCATTCAACGATCTTTGGGTCTAACTCCTAATGCCGTTTTAAGGTTCGATTTTTAATAATCAATCCTTAATCAATTCAATTTTAGTATTTTGATTTTTTAAAGAATCTAAATACAATTCCATTTTAAACTCTGAAGTTTTAAAACGGCTCGTTCTATTTTTTGCTTGTTCTTGTCTGGCAATACTTCGGGCATATCTTCGAACTTTGTCTTTAGAGTCTAAAATGATACCAGGAATTGGCACATTTTTTCCATTTTCATCTTTTGCTACCATGGTAAAATAAGAAGAATTACAATGTTTTTTTTCGCCAGTTTGAATATTTTCAGATTCCACCCTAACACCGATAACCATAGAAGTCTTACCCGTGTAATTAATTGATGCTTTAAGAGTAACAAGTTCTCCAACTTCTATAGGATTTAAAAAATCCACTTTATTTACCGAAGCAGTTACACAATAATTTCTAGAATGTTTAGAAGCACAAGCAAAGGCAATCTGGTCCATCATACTTAAAATATACCCACCATGTATTTTTCCGCTAAAATTGGAATAGGAGGGTAGCATTAATTGGGTCATTGTAACTTGAGATTCTTCTATAGATTTAAACATAAATATAATTAGTTTTTTACTTCAACTTTTGTTACGAAATATTTGGTATCTCCCAACCAAAATAATTTTTTGTAGCGTTCGAAATAATGAAGTTTAACCATTTGCCCTTGAAAATTATTTAAGTCTTTTATCACTTGGGTTTCTTTGCCTTCAACCGAGAAAATAAACGTTTGAGCCTCAGATATGCCTTGGCTTATTTCACCTTCCCATGTTTTTATTAAAACGCCTTTGTGGCTAAATTTAACAAGCTCTCCGGCTCTTATGCCTTCGCTGTAATGTGCGAAATAGAAGAAACAAAAAACACCTACCACTATTAATAATATTCCAACACCTATTTTAATTAAAAGTTTCATAATTTATTGATATTAGTCTGAATCTTCATCAGCGCGTTTTAATATAGCTTCTGGAAGTGCTTTTTTTGCTTTTGCACCCATTTTTTTAAGTTTTTCAACACTCGAAATTAAATTTCCTTTGCCCTCAACCAATTTGTTCATAGCTGCAGAATAATCGCTTTTAGCAGCATCAATTTTTTTGCCCACACCAGTCAAATCAATCACTAAACCTTCAAATTTATCATAAAGTGCCCCCGCTTGTCGTGCAATTTCAATGGCGTTTTGTTGTTGTTTTTCATTATTCCACATACTGTCAATAGTACGTAAGGTTGCTAAAAGGGTAGAAGGTGTCACAATAACTATATTCTTCTCAAAGGCTTTGTTGTAAATGCTGTTGTCATCGTTTACCACCACCGCAAAAGCAGGTTCAATTGGGATAAACATAAGCACAAAATCGGGTGATTCTATATCGTATAAATCTTGATAATTTTTCTCCGAAAGTTGGTCTACGTGTTTTTTAACCGAGTTTATATGTGCCTTTAAATATTGAGGTTTGTCGTCATCATCTGCATTCACCAAGCGTTCATAATCGGTTAAAGAGACTTTACTGTCAATAATCATTTTTTTGCCATCTGGTAAATGTAAAACCACATCGGGTAAAACTCTAGAACCGTTTTCTAAAGTGAAACTTTGTTGCACAAAATATTCTCGATCTTTTTCTAATCCAGATTTCTCTAAAACACGTTCTAAAACCAATTCTCCCCAATTGCCTTGCATTTTGCTATCTCCTTTTAACGCTCGGGTTAGGTTGGTAGTTTCTTTGGTCATTTGTTGGTTTAGGTCTTTTAAGCCTAATAATTGCTCTTTTAATGCCGAATGCATACTAATGCTTTCTTTCTGAGTTAAATCTACTTTTTCTTCAAAGATTTTAATTTTTTCCTGAAGCGGATTTAAAATATTTTTGATGTTTTCTTTATTCTGAAGGGTGAATTTTTCCGATTTTTCATCTAAAATTTTGGTAGCCAATAATTCAAAATCTTTGCGTAATTGTTCTTGACGCTTTTCTATCTCTTCGTCGCGTTTTAAGTCCAATTGTTGAAGGTTTTCGTATTCCGTATTTTTTCGAGTTAATTCAGAATTTAAAAACTCTTTTTCTCGACGAATATCTTCCCGTTCTTTTTCAGTTTTATCAAGGTTTTGTTTTAACTCATTAATAGTTATATTCAATTGATTTTGGCGTTCTTCAAGAGTACTTTGGTTGCTTTTACTTTTTAAATTCGTAATGGTCATGCCAATATAAGCACCAATACCACCAGAAATTAAAATGGCAAGAATAAGAATAATATTATCGTTCATTTAAATGAGAATTTATCCAAAGATAAATTTTTTAGATGTAAGAGCGTAAGCCGGAGTAGAAGTTTTTTTAAATTGAAAAATTTTATATAATTGAAAAGAATAAAGTTCTATTTTGTCATTTTGATAAGTAAAAACAACTCTAATAAAAACAGGCTATATATAGTAATTAATTAGAGAATAGACGTGTTTATTTCTATGTCGGCATCGCTCCATGCCGTATCAAATTCTAACTTTATTTTCCTCGCTTCTTTTAATTTTCCTTGTGCTTTTAAACTTTGGTAGAGACCCATTAATGACCATCCATTTTGCCTCAGCAACTTTAAATCTTCAATATATATATATTCAGCCTCATCATATTTTTTTGCTTTCATTAAAACAGCTCCTAAGTTTTGTCTGGGAGGAATATGCCATGAAGAAGGCTCATTATAAATTAAGGCATCTTCTATTTTAATAGCGTTTTTAAAATGGTGAATTGCCGAAGCGTAGTCATTTTTAATTGAAGCTATTTCACCCGCAACAACCTCATATGCTAATTTAGCTAAGGTAGTTCCATTATCAAACCCGGTGGCACTAATAGTTTCCATTTTAGGGTCTTTAATCAATACATCAATAGCCTCAAGTTCTTCCTGTGCTTCTGTTATATTGTTTTTTCTGGTGAATGCAACGCCTCTTACATAATGCCAAATAAGTTTTAGGTGTTTAATACTATCATTTGGTTTTGGATTTGTAAGGATATCATTCCATTTACCAAACCTGGTATAAGCCAGAAGTGGAGTAGAAGCAAAATTTTGTAAAAAGTGAAGTTCAGTCATTTCACCTACAGGTACTTTTTCAGCTGTTTTTTTTGCGGCTTCAATGGCTATTTTGCTATTTCCTAACAAACTAGATGCTGACCAAAGAAAATGTATGTTATGAGGATAATATCCTAACGGATACATACCTTGTGAGTAGCATTGTGAAATATAGTCTTCGTCCGCTAAAATAGCCTCTTGATTAACCTTAACAGCATCTTTATATCTGCCAACTCTAATATAAATATGAGAAGGCATATGTACAATATGTCCCGCTGCAGGCATTAAAGAACCCAATTTTTCAGCACTAGGAACACCTAAGTCTGGGTATGGAAGTTCCACCATATGGATGTAATAATGATGAGCTCCAGGATTATCAGGATCTAATATCATTGCTTTTTCAAGAGCTGCTTTTGCCTCAGGAATATTTGGAGACGGGTTTCCGTCTTTATCCCAATAATTCCAGGGAACAGTATTCATTACAGATGCTGCATACAAAGTCTGAATATCAGAATCTTCAGTATAAATAGATGCTACTTTTGCCATAGCCTGCATATATGCCATATTGAGGTTTTTAACATCTTCAGATAAATCGGTAGAATATCTATGCGTTAAAGCTTCAATAAGGGCTTGTTCTTTTTGCGTTGCGTTTAAAGAAAGTTGTTTAGCTTTTTTAATAGCTTCATTGTATTTATTTTTGCGTTCATCATCTGGTGAGGGGTCATTTATATTTGGACCTAATGCATAGGCTTGTCCCCAAAACGCCATAGCACAATTTGGGTCCAATCTCGAAGCTTCCATAAATGAACGATGAGCCTCAGCATGATTAAAACCATAGGTAAGTCTTAGCCCCTGATTAAAAAAGCGTTGTGCCAACTCACTTTTTGTGGTAACAGTATATGTATGTTTCCCAAGATTTTCGAATAAAGGAGCTATTTGTTTTGTTGAATCGATATTACCCAATAAAAACTTGGTTGGCGTACAGTTAATGGCATTTCTTCCAATTTTTAGTGAATAATCGAATGTATCCACATTTCTCGTTTTATAAGAAATAATTGTTAGTACACAAATAGCAGTTATCAGTAATGCTAATTTAATTTTCATTTTTGCAGACATTTAAATTTATTAATAACCATAATTATTCATCCTTTAATAATTTAAGATACCAGATGGTAATTAAATTATAATAGACTGACTTTAAAGTATTAATGACTAAAGTAAATGTAGTAAAAGTTGAAGTGTATTAAAAATAAAATTATTTCTTCACTCGAAAACTTCCTGTTTTCTCATCAAAGGCTATTAAATCTTTTGGAAATAACGATTCAAATGTGCCTTTGGAAATTAGATTACAAGGCGTATCGGACACCACATTATCTTTCGACATCACAATTAAGGTATCACAAAGTTGAATAGCTAAATCTATTTCGTGAGATGAAAACAAAATCGTTTTATTGGTTTCTTTAGCTAATTTTTGAAGTAGTTTCAGTATATATGCTTTATGATACATGTCCAGATGGGTAGTAGGTTCATCTAAAATTATCAAGTCGGTATCTTGTGCTAAGGCACGGGCAATCATCGCTTTTTGTAATTGACCATCGCTTAATTCGAAACATCTTTTATGCTTTAAATCTGATATATTCGTTTGAGTTAAAGTTTTATTGATAATAGTAATATCGTTTTCAGATAAATTACCTACCCAGTTTGTATAGGGCTGTCTGCCTAAAGCTACCAATTCAAAAACTGATAAGTTTTTAGACATTAGTTGTTCTGTTAAAACTAAACTCAACACTTTAGCCAAATCCAGCGCGGGATACTTTTTTATATTCTTTTCATTGATATAAATGTCACCATCTAAAGCCTTTTGAACATTTGTAAGTGTTCGTAAAAGCGTCGATTTTCCAATGCCGTTGCCACCAACTAAACCAACTAATTCACCTTTATGTAGTTCAATATTAATATTTAAAGCTACAATAGTGCGTTCTTTTTTAGAAGCATATCCAATAGATAAATCTTTGGTTTTTAAAATGATATGTTGGTTCTTTTCTGTCACTAATTCATGAATTTTATCTCAAAATATAATCTGTTTATTTCAAAACACCATTTTTCGTTTTCTTACCAATAACCATATTACAACGGGCGCCCCTATTAAAGAGGTGATAGCGTTAATTGGTAATGTATAATCGCTATTAGGTACTTGTGCAATACTATCGCAAACAAGCATGACAATGGCGCCAAACAAAAATACGGAAGGCAATAATATTTTATGATTTGAGGTATTAAAAACTTGTCGTGTTAAATGCGGAATGGCAAGCCCAATAAAGGCAATAGGACCTGTAAATGCCGTTATAGTACCTGCCAATAAACTGGTTGCAATAATAATGGCTAAGCGGCTTCTTTTAATATTCAAACCTAAGCTTTTAGCATAATTTTCACCTAAAAGTAACGTATTTAATGATTTCACAGAAGCTAAACTTACAATGAAACCAAGGCTATAAATTATAAAAAATATAAATAATTCATCCCATGATAAATTCCCTAAACTTCCAAAGCCCCAAAAAATATATTGTTGTAATTGTTGTGCAGAACCAAAATACGAAAGCACACTTACAATAGCTGAGGTGATACTAGCAAACATAAGTCCTATAATTAGGATTGCCATGGTATCCCGTACTTTTATGGATACCATTAAAACGGCAAGTAATACTAAAAAACTTCCTAAACTTGCAGCAATTACTATACTCCATTTTGAAATTAAAAGCGACATAAATACACCACCAAATACTGATGACCCTAAAATAACTAAAGCAACGCCTAAACTAGCACCGGAACTAATACCCAACACAAAAGGACCAGCCAAGGGATTTCTAAATAATGTTTGCATTAAAAGGCCAGAAATACCCAAACCTGAACCTACTAAAATGGCAGTTAGTGCTTTAGGTAATCGGTAATTTTGAATAATATGTTGCCAGGTTTCCTGTTGGCTGGCGCTTCCAATTAAACAATTGAATACATCTTTTACCGGAATATATACGGAACCTAAACTTATGTTTGTAAAAAAACAGAGTATAAGTATTAGGGATAATACTAAAAATGACAGCTGGTATGTGTTTGACTTTGGCAATTATTCTAAGCGTTTAAAGAAGTAAAGATCATAATTTTTTAATAGTTCTGGGTGAGAAATTTTAATAAGATCTTTTAAAACTAAATCCGGTCGGGTTGTACCCATTTCAAAATATAAAACCCCTCCAAATTTCCCAGTAGTATTTATAGAAGAATAGATCGTGTTATTTTGAAATGCTTTAAACATAGCATGATGCGAACTACCATTTTTAAGCGCTTCTTTAGTAGCATAGTTTGAAGGACTTAACCAAATATCGGCATCTTTTGCTTTTAAAAAAACAGTTTCGAAATTAAGTGATAAACTGCCTGTTCCTTTAGAATCGTTCCATAAATAATTGGTGTTGGCATCTTTTAAAAGTTGTGCTTCGGTACTTGTTCCGTTTGGTAAATACCAAATATCGTTGTGCATGGCACCGCTTAAAATAGAAGGTTGATTTTTAATTTTTTCAGCTAATGTTTTAGCTTCTAAATAGCCTTTTTCAATACTATTAAAAATGGAGTCTGCTTCTTTTTCCTTATTAAATAACACCCCGAAAAACTTAATCCATTCCGCCTTAGCTAGTGGTGATGCTTCAACCCAATCGCCATTAAAAATAACGGGAATACCAGATTTTTTAATAGTTTCAAAGGTTTTGTTATTTCCGTTTATACCAAAACCAATAACAACATCAGGTTTTAATTCTAACAAAACTTCGGTATTAATGCCTTCGTTTTTCCCTAATTCTCTAACCAATCCATTATCGATTCTATTTCTAGTTTTTTTCGAAGAAATATAATCCGTTCCAGGAAAACCTACCAAGGTTTGCTCGACGTTTAACAATTCTAATGAAGGGATGTGAGTTGTTGAGGTGACTACTATTTTTTGGATTGGAATGTTAATAATGGCATCGAAGCTTTCTTTATCTGTGCGTCCAAAATCGGCCTTATAATTAGCGTTTAAAAGCGCAAATCGATATAACTTTTCAGCTTTGGGCCAAGGATTTTTTATTTCTAAAATTTGGTAAGCTCCATAATCTTTAACCGAAAATCCTTTGGCATATTTTAATTGCAATGATTTGCCATTAGTAGATTCTGTTAATTGATGCTCTCGTTCATTTTTACAATTAAGTAGTGTTAGTATAATAATAAAAAAAAGCAATTTGTATTTCATTTGTATAAGATGACAATTGTCATTTTTAAGTATTTTAAAGCTTGCTATTTTTGGTAAAAATAGTAACAATGCGTGATGGTTCAAATTTAACAATATATATAGTCGCTGGCGTAATATTAGCTCATTTTTTAATTGGATTAATTTATTTAATTTATAAAATGACTAAAAAAAAAACAAGCTTTCGGTGACTAATTTAAAGTTAATATTTACATTCGCAACGAAATTTGGTTTTATTCATTTCACGTGAATAGATTAAAAGGGAATCAAGTGCGTTGATTTACGATTTTTAGATTTACCAAGTACGATTTAAAATCGTAATTCGTCAATCGTAATTCAACAATTCTTGAGCTGTTCCCGCAACTGTAAGCTATAAAGCTTCATGTTCTACTTCAATGTCACTGAGGAGTAATCTTTGGGAAGACCAACATGAAGACGCAAGTCAGGAGACCTGCCATTTTCAAAATATATAAGTTAAACTTTCGGGATAAAAGTTTGCGTATGATAATCCATGCGATTCTCGATTTATTATTCACTAAAATGAACAAAAAAACAAATGTTTTTGGGGTGCTATTTTTTGGCATGTCAATGATGGGTTCTGCACAAATGCAGATCGATTCAACAAAAGTAGAACAACTGGATGAAGTTGTAATTACAGACTCACGATTTAAATTAAAACGTGAAAATTCAGGAAAAACCGTTATTAAAATTTCGCGAAAGGAAATTGAAAATAATCAAGGTAGAAGTATTTCAGAATTAATAAACACTAAAAGTGGTATTGAAATAAATGGTAGCAGAAGTGCCGAAGGGCAAAATTTAGGATATTATGTTAGAGGAGGGAATAACAGACAAGTTTTGGTGCTCATTGATGGTATTCAGGTGAATGACCCATCGTTGGTTTCTAACGAATTTGATTTGCGACTTTTAGATTTAAACACGGTAGAATCTGTAGAAATTATTAAAGGGGCGGCCAGTACGCTTTATGGTAACGCAGCAGCAACGGCAGTAATTAATATTACTACTAGAAAAGCTTCAAAAGAAAAGGTAGCTGTCAGTTTTTTAACGGTGGTAGGTACCAATCAATCTCAAGATGATTTAAATTATTATGGTTCTAGTTTTACAAACAACGTTTCTGTAAATGGAACTGCTAAGAAGTTTTCGTATTTAGCTGGTTTTGGAAATAGATATGTTGATGGATTATCGGCAGCAAAGGCAACTAATGCTGAAAAGGATGCTTTTTCAAAATACAACACCAATTTAAAGTTAGGATATGAATTTAGTAATGCTTTTGAAATAACTGCTTTTGCAAGTTATGACAAACTAAAAACGGACATTGATGGATTTCCCGCACCAACTTATGCCCCTGCAGATACAGATGATAAATATTTGGCTGAACAGTCAAGGGTTGGAATTGCGCCAAAGTTTAGTTACACTAATGGGAGTTTCCAAATAAATGCTGCCTATTCAAAGCTTAACAGAGAGAATATTTCAGATTATGAAACAAGTTATGAGTCTGAAAGTTATGTGATTGATGCATTTAATAAATATGTTTTTGATGAATCCTTTTACACTATTGTTGGGGTAAATCATGCTGATTATATAAGTTTATTTGCTACAGACGAAAGTTTTAAAAACACAGATCCTTATATGAATGTGGTTTATGTGTCTGATTTTGGATTGAATTTAAATGCTGGAGCACGTTTTAACAATCATAGCGAATATGGTTCGCATTTTGTTTACAGTTTAAACCCATCTTATAGTGTACCGGTAAATACAGGGTATTTTAAGCTATTAGGGTCGTACGCAACGTCATTTATTGCTCCTAATTTATCTCAATTATTTGGTTTTTTTGGTGCAAATCCTGATTTAGAACCTGAAGAAAATAGCACCATTGAAGGCGGTTTGGAGTTCTCTGATAAAAATGGATTGAGAGTTAACGGATTGTATTTTAATAGACATGAAGAAAACACTATAATTTATACCTCTGGTTACGAAAACGCAATCACAGATGCTACCGTTCATGGGGTTGAAATTGAAGCTGAAATTAGAATTATTAAGGATTTATCGTTTAATGCAAACTACACATTTACGGAACTAAAAGAAGGTACGCGTTTGCGTTTGCCAAAGCATAAAGCCAATGCTGGTTTGGGTTATAATTTTTCAAATGAAACCTATGTGTCTTTAAATTATCAATTTGTAGGAAGCAGAACGGATTTAGATTTTTCAACGTTTCAAAATTCTGAATTAAAGTCATTCTCTTTAATCGACCTTTATTTCAGTCAGAAATTAATAAAAAACAAATTGAAACTTTTTGCAGGTGTAACAAATCTTTTTAATGAAGATTATACCGAAATTATTGGATTCACTACAAAAGGAAGAAATGTGAATGTTGGATTGAATATTAATTTGTAAATGGAATATTGTCTGTTCGAGCGCAGTGGCACATTAAAAAAATAGATTCACTGCGCTCGACGAGACACCATTTTAATTTCTTTTACTCATTGAAACTTTTTCTTATAACATTAGGAGGAAGTTTTTTGTCAACATGCATTTCATTAGTATGAGGTTCAAAGTTATTACTATCCATAATGCTGTTCAAAGTTTGTTGTGATTTAGATTTGATAGCATCTAATTTGCCAATAGACCCTTCAATCACGGCTAATGCAGCGGCAAGGAGTGTTTCATTTTCATCGCCTATAATTCCTAAATTCAGAAAGCTTTCGTTTAAAGGTATATCTGGTGTTAATCCTGTATTATAATCGGTGTTGCCAACCTTGTTTAAAGATTTAAAAATAAGTGGTTGCATAGCATACGTATGATTTGGATTTGCACCTTCACGTCTAAAATCATCGGAATCATATAGGGTGGTGGATGCCTGGTATTTTCCTGTTGTATTGTCGCCAATATGAATAACATCAATATATGGATCCAAACTATTTATAACAAGCTCACTGGCAGAAGCTGAGGCGTTGGTAGCTAAAATATAGACCTTTTGAAGGTTTAAATTATTTAACGCATTGCCACCAATATTATTTGTAAATCGATTAATTAATAATTCGGGGTTTTCATTTTCAAAAGCAGCTTGAAATTCACTGTTCCATTGCTCAGTACTAAAAATTTCACCATTAAATTGCCCCGTTATCATACTTGACAATAATATAGCAGAATTTACAGAGCCTCCCGGGTTGTATCTTAAATCTAAAACAAGATGCTGTACATTATTTGCTTTAAATTCGCCAAAAACGCTATTAAGTTGCGAATCATAATTTGAAGTAAAGCCGTTATACATTAAATAGCCAACATTTTGCCCTTTAACATTAATAATTTTTGTGTTAAAAATTGGGTTTTCAGAGTATTGTAATTTTGAAAGGGAAACTGATTCATTATTGGATTCAATGGTGTCATCAGTAGTTTCTGTTGTATTATTTGAATTATAAACAGCGAAATTCACAGAATATAAGTCGGTAGACAATAAACTGCTATAGTTATTTGTAGTTAAAGGAATTCCATCAATCGCGTAAAAAATATCACCACGCTTTAAACCTTTATTATCTGCATCACTACCTGGTAGAACCAAACGGACAATACCAATTAATAGTGTTGTACTGTTTGGTTGTAAAAATAGTCTAAACTCCATACCATTACTAGTTGAAATACCACTAAAAAATTGTTCTAATGCAATATAATCATCAACAATCCAACTATATTTATCTACAGTTTCTCTCTGGTAAATAAGACTTTCAAATAAATCTTCGGGCTTAGAAAAAGTATTTAAATAGTTAGCATAATCGCCGTTGGATAAAAATCTATCATTGGCAAGATTGGGAATATTATCGTTATACAAATAAAAGGTATTCATGCCTTTCCAAACAAAATCATTGATCGAGCTTGCAGAAATTTGATTATCGTCGTTGTCTTCAAAACAACTGGTAGTTAAAAACGACACTACACATAGTAGTATTAGGGCTTTAATTGTTTGCATACTATATTAATTATTATAAGTAGTCTATAAAACTCTAAATTTACTTACATTATTATGTAATTAAAAATATTTTGTAACAAATTAGATTAACGTTCGTCGTAATATCAAACGGCCTTATAGCAGTTTTGAACCAAACCAAACCAAACCAAAAATGACTCAGGTAGAGTTTTTGAATATTGTAATGCCGTTTAAAGACAAAGTGTTTCGTTTAGCAAAACGATTACTAGTGTCAACAGAAGAAGCTGAAGATGCAACACAGGAGGTTTTGATGAAATTATGGAATAACAAAGGAAAAATTGAGGATTATAAAAATGTGGAAGCCTTTTCAATGACCATGACCAAGAATTTTTGTTTTGATAAGTTGAAATCTAAACAAGCACAAAATTTAAAAATTGTGCATAATAATTATGAAGATGGTAACACATCTTTACAAAAACAGTTAGAATTGAATGATAGCGTTAATTGGGTGTCACGAATAATTGAAGGCTTGCCAGAGCAACAAAAATTAGTCATTCAATTACGGGATATAGAAGAATACGATTTAGACGAGATTGCAAAAATGTTGGATATGAATAATACAGCAGTACGAGTAACCTTATCTAGAGCCAGAAAAACAATAAGAGAAAAATTAACTAATACACATAATTATGGTATTAAATAGTATAGAAAAATTACTTGAAAAGTACGAAAACGGAGAAACATCCCTTAAAGAAGAGCAACAGTTAAAAAACTATTTTTCGCAAGAAACTGTAGAGCCTCATTTAGAAATGTATAAAACTATGTTCGCGTATTTTTCAGTAAATCAACAAGAACAATTTACTAAAGACCTTCCATTAAAAACTAAAAAGGTGTTTAACTATAAATGGATTGCTGTAGCTGCGGTGACTGTTCTTATGTTGGGGTTTTATCTTAAAACACCAGTTGTCTCTTCGTATCAAGAATATGCATATGGTACTTATAATAATCCCGAAGATGCGCTTAACGAAGTAACAAATTCGTTGGCAATGATTTCAGATCATTTTAATAAAGGAGTTTCTACAGTGAATTATCTAGACGAAGTTAAGAAAGGAACTGAAACACTTGGATATCTTAATGAAATTGAAAACACAACAAGTATAATTTTTAAAAATTAACAATCAAAAAACGAACAAATGCAAAAGTTAAATAAATTAAAAACAAACAAAATGAATAAGAAAATAATAGTACTCGTAATGGCAATTATGTTATTGCCAATAGCCGGAATGGCTCAAGATATTTTTGAAAAGTATAATGACAATTCCGATGTAACCTATGTATCCATTAAACCTAAAATGTTTCAAATGATAGCAAAAATGGGCATCAATATTGAAGACCCAGAAGCCAAAGCTTATATGGATATGGTTAGTAGTATCACAAGTTTTAAAACCATAGTTACTGATAATAAATCTATTTCGGCTGATATCACAAAGTGGGTAAAGTCGCGTTCAAGTTCGTTAGAAGAATTAATGGAAGTGAAAGATGAAGGCACCGAAGTTAAGTTTTATGTGAAAGAAGGTAAAGATTCTAACCACGTAAAAGAACTTTTAATCTTTGTGAATGGAATTAACAAAGTGATGAAAGAAAGCGTTGAAGTTAACGGTGAGCAAAGACGAATTGAAACAGTAGTAGTTTCGCTTACTGGAGATATTAATTTGAACGAAATTTCTAAATTAACCGATAAAATGAATATACCAGGAGGTAACCATTTAGATAAAAAGGGAAAGAAATAATACACCATCAATCATGAAACGAGCAATCAACCCTATTATATTAGTCTTATTTGCATCACTTGTTTTAGCGAGCTGTTATAACGGAGCCACTTTGCAACGCTATTTTGTAGATAATCAAGAATCTAAAAATTTTATTTCTCAAGATATTCCAATATCTATGTTAAAAATTGATGAATCTAAATTTACAAAGGAGCAAAAAGAAGCTTATAATTCGGTAAATAGATTAAACTTTTTAGGCTATAAAGCAAGTGAAACCGAGGCTGCAACTTTAAAAGCGGAATTAGCCAAAATTAAAATCATCTTAAGTGATGATAGGTATAAGGATCTTGTGGAATTTAGCGATAAAGGAAATAAAATTATTGTAAAATATATTGGTACCGATGAAGACGCTGAAGAAGTAATCATTTTTGGAAGTTCTAAAGAATTAGGCTTCGGTATTGTTCGTGTCTTAGGAAATGATATGAGTCCAGATAAAATGGCGACCTTAGTTAGTGTTTTGCAAGAGGCAAATGTTGATGAAGGTCAACTTCAGGATGTCATGAGTTTTTTCAAATAAATTATAGTAATGTCAATTAAAAAAGGTTTGTTAACAATGTTAGCAAACCTTTTTTTAATTTAAATCGTTTTGTTTTTCTTTTTTAGATTTAGAATATACTATAAAGATATTGAGTATAATCATCGAAAAAATAATAGTAAGTATTGTTTTAACAATATAATTATTTAGAATTTCTAGAACTCCAGACACAAAAATTCCACCAGCCATTACGCCGCAAAGTAACAGTGATTGTTTATTGCTTATCATAGTGTTTAAATTCCAGTATAATTACTAGGGGTAATACGTTTTAATTCTTCTTTTATTGTATTAGACACTTCCAAAGAATCAATAAAATTAGAAATAGAATCTTTATTTATCTTGGCATTGGTTCTGGTTAAACCTTTTAAAGCTTCATATGGGTTTGGATATCCTTCCCGACGTAAAATAGTTTGAATAGCCTCAGCTACTACTGCCCAATTGTTTTCTAAATCTTCAGCAAATTTAGTTTCATTCAACAATAATTTATCCAATCCTTTTACAGTCGATTTAAATCCAATTAAGGTATGCCCAAACGGTACGCCCACATTTCTTAAAACGGTACTATCCGTTAAATCTCGTTGTAATCTGGATAAGGGAAGTTTGGCCGATAAATGCTCAAAAACAGCATTGGCAATACCTAAATTACCTTCACTATTTTCAAAATCGATAGGGTTTACTTTATGCGGCATGGCAGAACTCCCTACTTCGCCTTCTTTAATACTTTGTTTGAAATAATCCATCGATACATAGGTCCAAATATCACGGTTTAAATCTATAACAATAGTGTTAATACGTTTTAAAGTATCGAACAAAGCCGCAAGGTGGTCGTAATGTTCAATTTGCGTGGTTGGAAAAGAATGGTGTAATCCCAAATTTATTTTAACAAATTTTCCTCCAAAAGCTTTCCAGTCAATACTAGGATAAGCCACATGATGTGCATTAAAATTACCTGTGGCGCCGCCAAATTTAGCAGCACTCGGTATATCATTCAATAAATTAAACTGCTCTTGCAATCTAACTACAAAAACTTCAATTTCTTTCCCTAGGCGGGTAGGAGATGCCGGTTGCCCGTGTGTTCTAGCAAGCATCGGTATGGCTTCCCAATCTTTTGACAATGTTTTTAATTTATTTAAAACCATTGTGTATTCTGGTACATAAACTTCGTTTATAGCTTCCTTAATACTTAAAGGAATGGCTGTATTGTTTATGTCCTGTGACGTTAATCCGAAGTGAATAAATTCTTTAAATTTAGATAAACCTAGCGTGTCAAACTTTTCTTTTATAAAATACTCAACGGCTTTAACATCATGGTTTGTAACGTGTTCAATCTTTTTTATTGCTAAAGCATCCTCCGTACTAAAATTTTTGTAGATAGCTCTCAAATCATCAAACACACCTGTATTTACATCCTTAAGTTGTGGTAATGGAATTTCGCAAAGTGCAATAAAGTATTCTATTTCAACCAGAACACGGTATTTTATTAATGCTTCTTCAGAAAAAAAAGGAGCTAATTCGTTCACTTTACTTCTATAGCGTCCATCAATTGGTGAGATGGCATTTAAGGATGATAATGACATGAGTTGTTTGGTTTTTTGAAGATGCAAAGATATGAAATAGATTGCCGATTTTTGATGTTTTACTTATTGAGTATCTTAAACTGAAAACTGTGACTAAAAACTACTTCTTAATTTTTTTAAGAATTCGTTTTGCCCGCGCCTTAAAACCAGAACTTTGTATTTGAAAATCTTGCTCTAAAATATTCGCTAATTCTGGGTGAATCCAGATGTAGTCTTTTCCAAAAAGAAACAAGGTTTCCATAGCATAAACCTTCGCCGCAATTTTCTCATCGTTAATCATCCAGTCAAAACAAGCTTCAATAATCTGGTCCTTATGTTGTGGTTTTAGTGCTTTTTTTAATGTGTTAGGTTGTTTTGAGTAATATTCCTTGGCAATGAACCCGCATACTTTCGATATGGGTCGAACGGCCGAATCAAAATGCACTTTTTTAAGGTTACTTGAAAACGTATCTAAATAAGGTATTACGGCATAAATATATTCGTCACAAACAAATTCAAAAACCCAAGCCGCTCGACATGATATTTTATCATCAACCCGAAACATAATATCAATTAGTTTACGAAACAAACTCATATCGTTTAAAACCAAACTAGCATATTTTAATCGATTTTTGTGTGAAGCATTTACATAGCTTAATTCCTCATAAAATTCTTCGAAAGTCATATTTTATTTACTATTTTTAAAATTCTTAAATACTAGTATAAAATGGCTTAAATAAACAGTGTAATTTATACAATTATTGATTGGATGATTAAAAGTACCATTTAAAAAACAAATTATTATTTACATATGAAATGAACATAATCGTTAATTGGTAGCAAACACCAATGATGATATGCGAATTACATATGACCGATAAAAAACAATAAATATCAACATATGAAAACAATAAAAAAAATATTCTTAATCTCATTAGTCTTTTTAGTTGTAGCACAATTTTTTGGACCAAAAAAAAACCAAGGGGACTTGGCTTCTGTCGATGCTTTTTTTGCTGAAACAAATCCGCCAGAAGATGTAAAGCTTATTTTAAAGGAAACCTGCTTTGATTGCCATAGTGATGTAACCAGATATCCTTGGTATAATAAAATTACCCCAGTAAATTATTGGTTAGCGGAACATGTAAAAGACGGAAAAAAGCATTTTAATTTTTCGAATTGGGTTGGTAATTCTGTAAAACGGAAAGACCATAAATTTGAAGAACTTATTGAAATGGTTGAAGAAAAAGAAATGCCATTAAATTCCTATACCTGGACACACACCGAAGCGAAACTGACCGATGCTCAAATTAAATCTATTGTCGATTGGGCAAAACAGGTACGTATCGCGTATGCTTTATTGCCTAAACCAGAATAGAAGTCTCAGTTTGCAGTAACAGTTTCTTGTCATTTGGTACTTAAGAGAGAAATGACATAGGGGGTAAGTAGAATCAAGCAAATAGAGTTTCATTTCCTTAAAAATCAGTCGTGAATTAGTGGTGTTAAAAAAACTTTTAATAATAGGTTTTGTATGGCCAGAACCAAAAAGTTCTGCTGCTGGTGGTAGAATGATGCAACTTATTGCCTTTTTTCAATCTCAAAATCATATAATAACCTTTGCGAGTCCGTGTGCTAAAAGTGATAATGCTTTTAATTTGGAAAGTATCGGTGTGTCGCAAATTTCAATAGAATTAAACCATTCCAGTTTTGATAAGTTTGTTAAGAATTTGAACCCAAATATTGTATTGTTCGATCGTTTTATGATGGAAGAACAATTTGGTTGGCGCGTTGCCGAACAATGCCCAAATGCTATAAGAATTCTAGATACCGAAGATTTACAAAGCTTACGTAAAGGCAGACATCAGGCTTTTAAAGAAGGAAAGCCTTTTGATACATCTTATTTATTCAATGATACTGCAAAACGTGAGATAGCTAGTATTTTTAGAAGCGATATAAGTTTAATTATTTCGGAAGCTGAAATAGATATTCTAAAAAATCAATTTAAAGTAGATGAAGATTTACTAATGTATTTACCATTTATGTTAGAGAATCTTTCAGAAGAGCATATTCAAAAGCTTCCAAAGTTTGAATCGAGGGAACATTTTATAAGTATTGGTAATTTTCTGCACGAGCCTAATTACAATGCGGTCCTGTATTTAAAAGAAACCATTTGGCCTTTAATTAGAAAACAACTTCCTAAAGCAGAATTACATGTTTATGGTGCGTATGTGTCTCAAAAAGTAAATCAACTTCATAATAAAAAAGAAGGTTTTTTAATAAAAGGGTTTGCTGAAGATGTAAATGAAGTTATGCAGAAAGCCAAAATTTGTTTAGCACCCATTCGTTTTGGTGCCGGATTAAAAGGGAAATTGGTTGATGCGATGCAAAATGGGACGCCGTGTATTACAACAACAGTTGGAGCAGAGGGGATGTTTGGTAGTTTTGATGTTAATGGTTTTATTGAAGATTCTCCTAAAGAATTTGCCAACAAAGCAGTCCAATTATATCAAGATGAAAAACTTTGGACTGAGAAACAAAAAAATGGTTTTCAAATTGTAAATCAACGTTTTGATAAAGCTCTCCGGGAACAAAAATTTATTACCAATCTTGAAGAAACAATTAAACAACTCAACAAAAAACGACTTAACAACTTCACAGGGCAAATACTAATGCATCATACTTTACAAAGCACTAAGTTTATGAGTAAGTGGATTGAAGCGAAAAACTTACGTTAATCTACTTAATTATGATTTAACAAATAAATGCATAATTTTAGTTAAGTAAATAAACAACATTGGTTTTTATATCATATTTTTATTTATAAAATTTTATCTCCATATGCTTGATGAATTATAAAAAAACGCCCCCTTATATTTATGTATTATTTTTTTTGCTAACAAATGGGTTTGTCCAAGCTAAAGAGAATGTCATATTTGAAGTATTTTCTAAATCCGAGATATCAAAAGCCAAGGTCAGTAAAGATTCTTCCTCTTCACTAAATACAATTACAAAAGAAATAATATATAATGCACCAGAATCAGGTGTAGTTAATTTTGTATGGTATGGTGAAGGTTTTGAGAACTCAGAATTACTTTCTATGAATATTGACACTAAGCAACTGCAAAGCAACTTTTGTACCCCTATGGAGTTAACTCAAGGTGTTTTTAAAGTAACTATAACGCTCCCAAAAAACGGACAAATATATTATGGTTTTTGGATAACCAAAGACAAATCTGGCATGTACACAGATTTTTGGGATTGGAAATATGATAAAGTTATAACCTTTTTCGATGCATCCCCAATTACTATTGAAGCAAATTATTCCGTACAACAAGAAAAACTTAAATCAGCTATTCTTGCTAAAGGCTGGTTGATATTCTGTTGTTTACTAGCGGTATTGGGAATAGTGTATTTTATCGTAAATAAATTGGTTAAGTTCGATAAACCTATTTCTGTTATTTCGAAAATCTTAATTCTCGGATTGAGTTTGTTTTTGTTACACGTAATGGCTCGTGCTGAAATTATAGGATTACATCCTAAAATTTTGTATGCTTATCCTGAGAGTGTTTTTAAACTTTTTAAAGCAAGCACAAACGATTTTATATATATTACATCATTTATTGCTTTCTTTCTTACCGTTTTTTTACTGGTTAAAAGAAATAGAATGTTATTTAAAGTCGCCTATTCAATATGTATTGGTTTCGCGTTTTTTTCTGTGATAATAGCGTTTACTAATATTACTACGGTAATTTATATCGGGCAACCTTTTAATTATGAATGGTTGTATTATTCAGATTTTCTTGGTAGTGAGGATGCAAAAAGTGCGTTGCAAGAAAATTTATCTATAGACATAGTTTTTAACTTAATAGCTTTGGGGTTATCGCTATTATTATTGTCAATTATTTTGCAATATCTATATGCTTTTATTGTAAATTATAAAAAAGTAAAATATTATACATTTATTATAGGGGGTTTAATTGCTTTTGTACTTTTTTATCAAACAGTTGATGCTGAAACTATTAAGGATAAAGGGAAAACGGACAATGCCATTTTAGTTATGGTTTCCTCTTTTGTAAAAAGTGACAGCGATACTTCATTTTTTGCAATGAAACTTTCAGATACTGATAAAATATTTGTTCCCAATAAAGGTGAAAAATTAGAAATTGTACTTGATTCATCCAAAACAAATAAAATTAAAAATGTGCTTTACATTATATTAGAATCGAGCGGAGCAGAATATTTTGATATTTATGGCGGTCAATATAATTTGAACTCAAATCTTAATAAATACGCAAATCAGGCAATGATTTTTGATAATATGTATGCACATGCGCCGGCTACCAATAAATCTTTAGTATCTATATTGGGCGGGATTTATCCGATGGTTTCATATAAAAGTTTAACCTACGAAAAAACTGATTTCGAACACCCTACATTATCTTCGGTTTTAAAAGGTTATGGTTATTCAACGTCTTTTTTTTCTTCAGCTAACCTTGATTTTTTAAATAGTAATAAATTTTTAAGTCATCGGAGTTTTGATGTTGTTAAAGATTATAAGGATATTAATTGTTCCAATCAATTTAAACAAAATACTTATGATGAAGGAGACGGTATTGATGATATGTGCTTAGCAGTACAGTTAGGGTTATGGTTAGACAATGTATCTTCTAAAAACTTTTTCTCGGTACTTTGGACGGTACAAGGACATTATCCTTATTTCTATTCTCTAAAAGAAGAAAATTTTGGCGTAGGCAATTTAAATTTAAATCGTTATTTAAATATTATAAAGCACAACGATGCTATGATTGGAGCAATTATGGAGGTTTTAAAAGAACGACAACTAGATTCATCAACTTTAGTGGTGGTTACGGGCGATCATGGCGAAGCCTTTGGGCAGCACAATCAGTACGGGCATGGGACTAATATTTATGAGGAAAATTTACGAGTTCCATTGCTATTTATTAACCCTAAATTTAATGGCGAACGAAAAGATGACATAGCTTCTATGAAAGATTTAGCCCCCACAACGCTTTCAATTTTGGATTTGGAAATACCAAAAGAATGGCAAGGTAGAGATATTATCAATACACGTTATAATGAGGCTTTTTTCTTTGCACCATGGTCCAACTATCTATTTGGTTATAGGAGGGATAAAATAAAGTATATTTTTAATGAGAGTACTGGACAGATTGAAGTTTATGATTTAGCCCTAGACCCCAAAGAAACTCATAACCGTTTCAGTAAAACCGCGCAAGCAGATATTGAAAATGCTAGAATCCGTATTGCATCTTGGGTGCAATATCAAGATAACTTTGTTAAGCACATGTTATTGGATTTAAAATGACACACTACCTTTAAATAATATTAATAGAATTTTAATTATGAAGTTATCTAGAAATAAAAAGATTATTTTGATAGGTTTAGGCTTTTTTATTATGTTGTTGACTCCTTTTGCTATAAAAAACAGGAGCTTTTTAATAGATTTATTAACAATACGAACGAGTAATACGCTTGAAAGAGTAAATTCAGAACCTGTTCTTGCTGTATTCTCATTTAATTCTCAAGTAGAAAATAAGTTGTTAGAATCATGTTATCACTATCGTTTAAAGCTTTCCCAGTCTAAAGGTTTAGATTTTGATCAATCAGATATTGATGAATGGACCTTAGATACAATTCCATTAATGATAACAGTAGAAACATGGGGGCCGAATGCCATAACTTCTTATAAAATGAATCCTATGGCTGATTTGATTAAAGGAAAATATGATAACACAATAAAACAGCTATGTACTACTTTAATTAAAAAGAGGGCTAATGTTTATCTTAGATTTAACCCAGAAATAGAAGTACCGTATAAACGTTATCCATGGCAAGGTTATGTTCAAGAATACATAGATGCGTTTGAATACTTTAGTGTATTAAGTAAAAAGTATGCACCTCAGACTAAGGTGGTTTGGGGAGCGTCTGGTTACCCCGGAGTATTGGAATATTATCCAGGAGATAAAGTGGTTGATGCAGCATCAGTTATTTTAAAAAGTGATTCAGAAATGAAATTAAAAGTATATCCCAATGATTATTCTGTAAAGTATGATTTAATAAGAAGACTACATCGTCTTAGATTTCTTGATAAACCCATTTTTGTGTTTGGATCAAATAACACGGTAAGTGATTCGATAAATAAGGATTTAATATCAGAAATAACTCATTATATTAAAAATGAACGGCAAATTATTTATTCTTCTGAAAATTTTGTGCGTCCTAAACCAATTAAAAAGGACACAATAAATAGAAAACTTCAAATAGGTTTGTATGATCCACAAAACTTGCTTAACAATGAATCAGCTATTTCGATTGAACACCTATTTGCCGATTTCTCTAATCTTTATGATGGGACTTTCCAAAATAGTTTTAATAAAGTTATAGAGCGTAATCATGAAGTCATTGTTACTTTTGAGCCTTTTCGTCAACCAAATAAAAATATTGAATTAAACGTTCTTCAGAGCATAATAGAAGGTAAATATGATGAGGACATTAGTTATTTTTATAATATTATTTTAAATGCAAATCGCAAAGTATATCTAAGATTTGCACATGAAATGGAAATTCCAATTACCCGTTATCCATGGCAAAGTCAAGATCCTTCCACCTATATAAAATCGTTTCGATATTTTATGTTATTTAAGAAAAAACTTCCAGAAACTTTAATACGTGTTTGGGGACCAGCTGGAGATAGAGGATCTATAGAATGGTATCCAGGAAACGATGTTGTAGATGTTATGAGTATTGCAATCTACGGTTTGCCTGACAAAAATATTACAGATCCCAATGAGCAAGAATCCTTTTCAACTATATTTAAACGCAAGTGTTGGCGTTTACGATTTATAGACAAACCTCTTTTTATAACAGAGTTTGGTGTAAAAGGACCTGAAGAGTATCAAACAAAATGGTTAGAGGCTGCTGCTTTAGTGCTTCGAGAAAATCCTCAAGTATTAGGTGTTAACTATTTTAATATGTCCGATACGCCAAAAGCATGGGGAGATATAAAACCTCCAGATTGGTCTATTTCAAAAAGCACTTTACAGCACTTTAATAATACATTATTTAAAATTGACTAATATAAAATTTGTTTAGGTGTCTTTTTACAAAGCACTAAGTTTATGAGTAAGTGGATTGAAGAGAAGAATTCTAACGATCTAAAGGTTTAACAGACTAAGCCGCTACCTCGCTCTTCTTAATTTTTCTATAAAGAAAAGTGTTGAAAACATTACGTTTTGCAAAACGCGATAGTTTATCAGATTGGCAAAATTTTATAAATAAGGCTTTATTTACACCAAAAAACTCATAAGTGTTGCCGTCTAAAAAAGTCACTTCTAAAACCAACCCTTTATGTTGCCAATCCATAATTGGGCTATTGATGGTTTCGTTGTATTCCTCTAAATTAGCAGATTTAGTTTCTGGTGCAATACTCACCAAAAAATGATAACCATCAATTATTTGACGACTCATTAATTCGGCTTCAATAGCTTTTTCATCACCTTTTTGAAACTTATCTGGATGCCACTCTTTTACCAAATTTCTGTAAGTAGATTTTAGTTGTTTAAGATCAATATCTTTTTCAATATTAAAGAGTTTTTTATATTCACTGATACGTTTCATTGTAAGACTTTTTTAAATAAGGCGCGAAGATACTGTTTTTTAATATATTGAAATACAACTGTTTTCAAAAAAAAAAATTCCTTTTTACTATGATGCTTTTTTATAGCTTTGCAGCTTTAAAAATTTACTATGATTTCAGTTGATAATTTAGCAGTAGAATTTGGTGGAAGTGCCTTGTTTAGTGAGGTGTCTTTCACCATAAATGAAAATGACAAGATTGCCCTTATGGGTAAAAATGGTGCAGGAAAATCTACCATGATGAAAATTATAGCAGGTGCCCAAAAGGCATCTCGTGGGCATGTGCGCTACCCAAAAGATGTAGTTATTGCGTATTTGCCACAACATTTATTAACTGAAGACAACTGTTCCGTTTTTGAAGAGGCGTCTAAAGCTTTTAGTCATGTTTTTGTAATGCGCGATGAAATGGCGCTTTTAAACAAAGCATTGGAAACCAGAACTGATTACGAGTCTGATGAATATATGAGTATTATTGAAAAGGTATCCGATTTAGGTGAAAAATATTATGCCTTAGAAGATGTGAATTACGATGCTGAGGTTGAAAAAGCACTGGGTGGTTTAGGTTTTAAACGCGACGATTTTACACGTTTAACCAGCGAGTTTAGTGGGGGCTTCCGTATGCGTATTGAGTTGGCTAAAATTTTATTACAAAAACCTGATTTAATTTTGTTGGATGAGCCTACCAACCATATTGATATTGAGTCGGTTATTTGGTTAGAAGATTTTTTATTAAACAAAGCGAAAGCAGTTATGGTAATATCGCATGATAAAGCCTTTATTGATAATATTACTAACCGAACCATAGAAGTCACTATGGGGCGTATTTACGATTATAAAGCGAACTATTCGCATTACTTACAATTGCGTGAAGATCGACGAGTACACCAAATAAAGGCGTATCAAGAACAACAAAAATTTATTGCCGATACCATGTTATTTATCGATCGTTTTAAAGGGACCTATTCCAAAACCAACCAAGTAACTTCTCGCGAACGTATGTTGGAAAAACTGGAAATTATTGAAATTGATGAAGTGGATACATCGGCATTAAAATTACGTTTTCCACCAGCACAACGTTCGGGAGATTATCCTGTTACGGTGAAAGATTTAACTAAAACCTATGGCACCCATGTAGTATTTAAAAATGCAAACATGTCTATATCTAGGGGTGAAAAAGTATCGTTTGTGGGCAGGAATGGAGAAGGGAAATCTACCATGATAAAATCCATTTTGGGTGAAATCGAATTTGAAGGTAAATGTGCGTTGGGCCATAATGTGAAGGTTGGATATTTTGCACAAAATCAAGCATCGTTGTTAGATGAAAATTTAACTATTTTTCAAACTGTCGATGAGGTTGCCCAAGGAGATATACGTACTCAGATAAAAAATATCCTAGGGCGTTTTATGTTTAAAGGCGACGATATCGATAAGAAAGTAGGCATGCTTTCTGGTGGTGAAAAAACTCGATTAGCTATGGTAAAACTCTTATTAGAACCTGTGAACTTGCTAATTCTGGATGAGCCGACTAACCACCTTGACTTAAAATCGAAAGATGTTTTAAAAGAAGCCTTATTGACTTTTGATGGCACCTTAATTTTAGTATCTCACGACCGTGATTTTCTACAAGGCTTATCTCAAAAAGTATTTGAATTTAAAGACCAACGCGTTATCGAACATTTTGAAACTATTGATGATTTTTTAATAAGAAACCGCATGGAGAACTTAAAGCAGATTGATTTGAAGAAATGATTTTAGACTGGATTTTGTAGAAACAAACAAGCTACCTTCGCCTAACATCAGATATAAATCATAAAACGACTTCATATCAAATCGTTAGCAGCAACTTTACCAAATAAAAATTTAATACTAATTAAAATCAATAATTAAGGATGTCTGTAATCATTATTGGTGGCGGCTTAAGTGGCTTGGTGCTAGGGTACAATCTTCAAAAAGCTAATATTCCATTTAAAATTTTAGAATCTCAAAATCGACTTGGTGGTAGGATAATGACGATTCAAGGGAAAAAAAATACCCCTATGGAATTAGGTGCTACTTGGTTTGCTGACTATCATCATCATCTTATAGATTTGTTACATGAACTTCAAATAGGATATTTTCCGCAGCATACAGAAGGTGTTTCTCTTTTTTATACGCGTTCGTTTGAGCCACCACAAAAATTTTATATACCACCTTCTGATGGCGTTTCCTATCGAATTAAAGGAGGAACTTCTTCATTAATTAATTCATTAGAGGCTAAAATAAATCCTGAAAGTATTTTGTTGAACACCACTGTTAGTTTTATAGAAGAAAATAATTCAGAAATAATAGTAACAGATAAAAAAGGACAAATTTACAACGCGAAAAAAGTAATAATAAGCATTCCACCACAATTAATAAGTCAAATAAATTTTATTCCTGAATTATCGAAGGAATTGATTAATTTATTACCAAACATACATACTTGGATGAGTGGCAGTATAAAATTTGCCATAGAATTCGAAAACCCTTTTTGGCTGGAAAACGGATATTCGGGAACTATATTTAGCCAAACCGGAATGGCCGTTGAAGTGTATGACCAAAGCAATTTTGAACAGAATAAATTTGCCTTGGTGGGCTTCTTAAGTGGTATTGCTTCCCGATATACTTTTGCAGAAAGAGAAAAAATAGTGAATGAACAAATCAAACAAATGTTTGGAGATATCGTAACCGCTTACGTTTCATATACCGATAAAATATGGAATGATAGGCATATTACTTCGCCTAAAGAAATTCAAATGATACCCCATCAAAATAATGGGCATGCTCTATTAAAACAAGCCTATTACCATCACAAATTATTTTTTTCGGGCGCCGAAACATCTAAAACCTATTCAGGATATATGGATGGGGCCATTTTTTCTGCTAAAGAAGTTGCTAAAATAATTTCACAGTAATTTTTATAAACCTCCTTTTAGGAAAATTCACGTGCTTTTAGGGTATTGTTATTTAACAAGACTTCTTTTTGTGGTTACAGATTTACTTGTTTAGAAGTCACAGTTCACCCCAGACGAGACCTATCTATTAAGGAATATATTCCATTTGATTTTATAAATAAAAAGAAATGGTTTAACGTTTTAGTTGTATGATTTTAATAGTTGATTTTGTTTAAAAAAATCAACTACCTTAGTTTAACTTGAGATATAAAATATTACAATGATTTCATAACAAGTCATTGTAGGTTATTGAATAATAAAAAAGAAATGGTAAGATGAAAAAAGAGGGAATAAGTTCTGCTATAGTATCGATTATAGTAATTTTAGGTGCGATTTTGAAAATTTTACATGTGGAATATGCAAATATAATTTTTGTTTTCGGCCTTTTGGTTCTAGTATTTTTACAAGAATGGCAATTATCACGTTTAAAAAAAAGGGTAAAAGATTTGGAAGATAATTAAAAATAATTAATGAAAGGACCTAGAACAAAAGCTATAAAAATAGCTAGTTAATTGCTTGCTCAATGTTTTTGTTTATTTTTAAATTTATTAATCGGCTCGAAAGTTAGTGTATATTAATATGTTACTTTTTATAACCAAACGTTAAACCGACAATCTTAAAAATTAACAATTAAAAAGTATTTATAATCCTTCTTCAATCAATTCCACGCTAACCACCTGACGAATAGGGTAAACCGAAGGTCCAAATTGGTTAAACACTGCCACATCGGCCGCATCATGCCCATAGCCAATAGCTACATAACCCCCTTTTGGTTCGGTTTGTGTGGCATCAAAAGTGTACCAACGCCCACCAACATAGGCTTCAAACCATGCGTGCATATCCATAGGTTCTAATTTATATAAATAGCCTACAACCATGCGCGCAGGAATACTTAGGCTTCGGCATAAGGCTATACCTAAATGTGCTAAGTCTCTGCAGACACCTGATTGTTTGTAATTAACCTCAATAGCCGAAATTGGATAGTCGCTACTTCCTGGAATATAACTAATCGTGTCCCGCAGCCAAGCTTCAATAGTTGCTACTTGGTTGTAACCCGGAGCTTCTGCGGCTGTTATTGAAGAAGCTAAATCGCTAAACCGATCTGATTCACAATAGCGGCTTGGTAATAAATAACTAAGTACATTATGTGGTAAATTTAGTATTTCTACAAAAGGAGCACCAGGTTCTGCGTCAACCAGTGTGGTAGTTTTAACGTCGGCATTTGTTTGAATGGAAAAGTTTCCCGGAGGAGCAACGAGTTGCTGACAAAGGTTTCCGTAGTCGTCGGTAAATTCTACTACCGGAACATTTGGTTTTATTTTAAACTCATCACGGGCTACCCACTGTTGTGTGCCACTTCGTGGGCGCAACATGAGTATAAAAGGCGTAGGTACTTCTATTTCAAATAACAAGTCGCAACCAATTCGTAACCACATAAATTAATGTATTTAATAATACTTGCTCAAAATTAAATGATTAAACGGAGATATCTATACTGTTTGTATTATTTGATTGTACCATAATGGATTATAACATATAATAGCCATTGAGCATTAAGTTATTGAGTAACTAATAATTTTAACACCTTTTTGATTCCAACAGTTGCGTTTTCGGCAATAACTGTTAGATTGTTTTTACTTTCCATAGCGGGTTTTGGGTCTATAAAATATATTGGGGAATTTTCGGGTACATAATGCATTAAACCCGCTGCAGGATATACTTGCATAGAGGTCCCAATAATAATTAGGATATCGGCAGTTTCACAAATTTCTACAGCCTTTTCGATCATTGGGACATCTTCACCAAACCAAACAATATGGGGTCGTAATTGATAGCCTTTTTTGCAAGTTTGTCCTAAAAACAAATCGGATTTCCATTCTAAAATATCGTTAACATCATAAGTGCTTCGCGCTTTTAATAATTCTCCGTGTAAATGAATGACCTTGGTACTTCCTGAACGCTCGTGTAAATCGTCCACATTTTGGGTGATAATGGATACATTAAAATGAGTTTCAAGCTGCGCCAAATCAAAATGTGCTGCATTGGGGTTAACCTCAAATAATTGTCGGCGACGTTGGTTGTAAAAGTCTAAAACCAATTCTGGGTTGGTAGCAAAACCTTGGGGTGTAGCGACTTCCATAACATCATGACCTTCCCATAGCCCATCTGCATCTCTAAAGGTTTTTATACCACTTTCGGCACTTATGCCTGCTCCAGTAAGTACAACGATGTGTTTTCTCATGTTATAAATATACTAACTTTATGTGATTGCGTTAGGGATTGCAGCGACATCCTTTTTTGCCATTAAAAGCAAAAAAGATATAGTGTAAAGCCCGACCCTCGCGGTAACGCCCAAATGGTATAATTAATTTTACTAATTTCGATGTTTATTTTTTAGCATGACAGACCAAAAACTTTTAGAACATTTAGAAACTTTTTTAACCGAGGCTCGCAAAGAAAAGTTTGCAAAAGTATTAGCGCAACGCACCAAACATTTTACGGTGGCTACGGAAGATGTATATCAATTGCACAACACAAGCGCGGTAATACGTAGTTGTGACGTGTTTGGAATACAGGAAGTTAATATTGTTGAGGAGCGAAATACTAAACGCATTGACAGCGAAATAGCGATGGGTGCCCAAAAATGGGTGGATTTAAACCGGTTTAGTACGGTAAAAGAATGTATTGCAGATTTAAAACAGAAAGGTTACCAAATAGTGGCTACAACACCCCATACCAACGATTGTGAGTTGCATGAATTTGATGTGACTAAAAAGTCTTGTTTTTTCTTTGGAAGAGAAACAGAGGGCTTATCGGAAGATGTTTTAAATGCCGCTGATTGTTATTTAAAAATTCCTATGGTTGGTTTTACAGAGAGTTTGAATATATCAGTATCCGCAGCCATTATTTTGCAACACGTTACAACAAAACTTAGATTATCTGCTATCGATTGGAAATTAAGCGATGAAGAACTACTTGAAAAGCGTTTGGATTGGATAAAAAAAACAATTAAAAGTTACGATGAAATTGTGGCAAGATATTACGGCGAGTAATTTTTTTTAGTAACTTTAAGTTACTAAAAACTAACACGTTATGATGCTGGTGCTTTATGTTTTTATAAGCATTATGGTTTCGCTACTTATTATAATGTTTGTTACTCCTCAAAATTATACCAACCTAAAATACAAATCTCGCCACAACATGGCTATATGGGGTTTTTTTTATAGATAGTGAAGGGAACCGAGTAGCCCTGCATTCAAAAGCATAAAAAAAGGAAGCAGTTGCTTCCTTTTTGTTTTAAATTTTATTTCCCCGACTTCGGTTTAATACTTTATATTCTTCATAGCATTCGCTAATAGCGTCCAATATTTGCAAATCGTTTGCTGTTTGTATAAATCCTTTGGAGTAGTTACACTGACTTATAATTTCATCTAAATCAACTCTATCAACTTGTAATAGAACCATCAACATTTCTCTGTCGAACCGAGATGCTAAAATATTCCTAATCAGGTCATCTTCCTTCATCTTTTTAAGCTTTCGCATTTCATTTGGTTTTTTACCAAACATGCGATGTAAAAAATCTGCTGGATTGAAAATAGAACCTATAATTTTGGTTATGGCTGATGATTTTCCTGCCTCATATCCGCTGGTTAAACCAGAAATACTATAACGATAATTATTGTTAACTATGGGAACTTGTTTAATGTCAACCTCTAAATATCCTGTTAGCTTTAACTGATTTACTACAACTTCTTCAAGTGCCAGTGCGAGCTCTGTAAGTTCAATTTTAGCACTTCCAAATTTCAGCCAGTCATTTGTAACTCTAACTTTTATAGATTTAAAACCTAAATAAGAAAAATGTAGTGTATCATTTACTTTAACGGCAATTTGAAAAGCCCCTTCACTATTAGAAGAGGTTCCAATTACCTGATTAAGGTTAACAATATTAACGTTTTCAAGAGCCTCTCCATTAGAAGAATTAACAACTACTCCAATAACATTATCTATTTTTTGGGCCATTGTTACGGCAGAAATAAATAAGCATATTGTAATTAATAGGTAATTCTTCATGTAATTAATTGGTAAAAGCTAAATATGGTTATAAAAGTACTAAACAAAACACCAATAATAAATTTATAGGTTTTATTTTGACTTAATATTAACAAAATAGTTTAACTAACGTCTAGAACGTCTTGGTCTAGAAATGCCTGCATCACTTGTTTTAGAATCCGATCCAGAACGTCTTGCTGCTCTGTTTGGACCTGAACTATTCGATTTAAAATCACCTCCAGAACGTCTTGGTCTAGACTCATCGCTACCTTTTCTTTCCCCTCTGCTTCCGGAGTCACCTCTAGAGCTAGAACGGCGGTCGTCACTTCGTCTTTCGCCACCACGTCTATCATCACGTCTTCCGCCACCACTTCTATCGTTGCGTCTTCCACCACCACCGCGGTTTTCAGAAACTTCAACATTTACAAAACGGCCGTTGTGTTTGTAATCTGTAAAGAAAGCTAATATTTTCTCTTTTGATTCCTTTTCAGTATTAAAAAAAGAGAAGCTGTCTTTAACTTCAACTTTAAAAACGTCGTCTCTACCTAATTCTAGTACTTCTTTTAGGAAGTCTTTTAATTGCATCCAGTCAAAACCGTCTTTACTTCCAACATTTATAAAATAACGGGTTGAATCATCACTTCCGACAAAATCACGACCACCATCACGACTTCCTTCACGACCACTATCTCTATCTCTAATGTCTCCTGCAGAAACGTTTAGGTTTTTAGATTTTTGGTAATAATTATAAAAACGAGTAAACTCAACAGAGAAGAATTTTTTAATTAATTCTTCTTTAGTTGTGTCGCCAAACAATTCATTGATACTAGATAAGTATTTGTCAATTTCATGGTTGATTTCTGTATGGTGAATTTTATTAGCAAGCGACATTAATTGCACTTCGCATATTTCCATACCTTCTGGTATTTCTTTTTTAACGAATTCTTTTTTAATGATGCGTTCAATACTTTTTATTTTACGAACCTCACTTTTAGAAACAATAACCATGGAGATTCCTGTTTTACCTGCACGCCCTGTTCTTCCAGAACGGTGTGTGTAAATTTCAGGCTCGTCTGGCAATTGGTAATTTATTACGTGGGTAATATCATCAACATCAATACCACGAGCAGCCACATCGGTAGCTACTAGCATTTGTATTTGTTTATTTCTGAACGATTTCATTACCAAATCACGTTGATTCTGACTTAAATCACCGTGCAATGCACCAGCATTATAGCCATCTTCAATAAGATTTTCCGCTACTTTCTGTGTATCGTTTTTGGTACGACAAAAAATTACCGAAAAAATGTCAGGATTCGCATCTGCTAAACGTTTTAATGCAGAATAGCGGTCTCTAGAATTTACTAAATAGTATTCGTGAGACACTTGGTTTGTACTTTCGTTTTTATTACCAACAGTAATTTCTACCGGATTGCTCATAAATTTTTTAGCAATCATAGAAACCTCTTGTGGCATGGTTGCAGAAAACAACCAGGTATTTTTATCTTTAGGCGTATAAGAAAGTATATCAGTAATATCTTCCTTAAAACCCATGTTTAGCATTTCATCAGCCTCATCTAAAACGGCGAATTGAATTTTAGAAATATCAACCAATTTACGGTTAATCATATCTTTCATTCTTCCTGGAGTAGCCACAATAATTTGCGCCCCTTTTTTTACATCTCTAGCTTGATCTGTAATGCTAGAGCCACCATAAATAGCAACTACGTTAAGTCCTTTACAGTACTTTCCGTAAAGTTTCATTTCGTTGGTAATTTGCAAACAAAGTTCGCGAGTAGGCGATAAAATTAAACCTTGGGTTGTTCTACTTTCAATATCAATTTTATGAAGCATAGGAAAACCAAATGCGGCCGTTTTACCAGTTCCGGTTTGAGCTAAAGCCACTAAATCGGTTTCAGATTCTAATAAAATGGGGATTGCTTTACTTTGTACGTCGCTTGGGGTTTCAAAACCTAAATCGGTAATAGCGTGCAACAGGTCTTCATTAAGACCTAAATTTTGGAATGTGTTCATTCGTGTATAAGTATTCGATTTGTTATGTGGTGTTACATAAGAAGCGAATCGACATACTTAAACCTAAACTTCTAGTAACACATCCTCACTCTGAGGAATTATTTCAAGCGGCAAAGGTAATCAATTAATTATAATTAACTAATAATGTATTAATTGTTGAATTTTGGGCGTTTTAACACGCTTTTTGCTATATCTTTTTAAACGTCATAGCCAGGAGTGAGCGACGTGGCTATCTGTTTATTCTTTTAACTTGAACAAAGTTTGTGGTTATTAAGTTTTAAAAAGGATGCCGCTTCAATCGTTAACGCACTTACTTCTTCAAATTAACTATCCGTTCCAATAACGTAGGATGTGAATAATGCATAAACACATAGGCCTTATGCGGTGTTAAATTACTCAAACTGTTTTTAGATAATTTTTTAAGCGATGTAACAAGCGGCTCAGCCTTAAAAGTATTTTTAGCATAATCATCTGCTTGATATTCAAATTTTCTGGAAAATAAGTTCATAATCAGCCCTGTAATTTCTGAAATAGGTGAGTACAGCAATCCAAACGCAATCAATCCAATATGAAAACTCGGTATTTCCACACCCAACGCATTTGATAGCATCGGATTTGATATAAATAACGATAAAATATAAAGCGTTAATCCTGTTAATAAAATAGAAGCAAACAAGTTAAAAAGGATGTGCTTCTTTTTATAGTGTCCCACTTCATGGGCTAAAACGGCAACAATTTCATCTTCCTCTAAATCGTTAATGAGGGTATCATATAGGGTTACGCGTTTTTCACTACCAAAACCAGAAAAATAAGCGTTTGCTTTGGTGCTTCTTTTAGAACCATCAATCACAAAGATTTTATCTAATTTAAAACCAACAGTTTCGGCATAAGAAGCAATTTTATCGCGTAAACTTCCAGCTTCTAAAGGTGTTTGTTTATTAAATAAAGGGACAATAAGCTTCGAGTAAAACATATTCATAAATAGACTAAACACAGCCACAAGTCCCCACGCATACAACCAAAAATAAACTCCAGTAAATTGGTAAAACCAAATAATAAGTGCTAAAATACCACCACCAACAATGGCCATCATCAACCAACCTTTTATCTTGTCGAGAATGAAGGTTTTTTTCGTTGTTTTATTAAAACCAAATTTTTCTTCAATAACAAAGGTACTGTAATACGAAAATGGAGTCGTTATAAAATCACTACCAATCATAATAATTCCAAAGAAAATTAAAGCAATAAGAATGGGTTTTTCACTGTAGCTTCTGGCAATAGTATCAACAAACTCAAAACCATCAAAAATTAAGAACCCTAGAGTTAAAACGATTGAAAAGGAAGATGTTAATATTCCGAACTTATAGTTTGCTGCTTTATAGGTTTGCGACTTTTTATATTCAGATTCATCATAAACGTCTTGTAAATCTGTTGGAAGTTCATCATTAAAATGTTTGGCATTTAAAGCATCTAAAATTTTATCAACTATAAAATTGATAATTATGATGGCAATTATGATGTAGAATAGTGTTGTTGATGTCATATTTTGTTGTCATTGCGAGGAGCTTCTTTGCGACGAAGCAATCTCATGATTTTAAGTTATAATTTTAATAGACGCATATAATTGACAGATTGCTAAACGTCATTGTATTTCGTTGGCACATTTGTTTCAAATAAAACCCCGCTGTCTTTTCGCTTCAAAAATAAGGATTCCCGCAGCAACCGATACATTCATAGAATCTATTTCACCTTGCATAGGTATAATAATATTTTGGGTGGAGTTTTCTAACCACTTCGTACTTAATCCAGTAGCCTCAGTTCCAACTACAATAGCCGTTGGTTTTGTGAAATCCTGAGTATTATAATTTACCGAAGCTTGTAAAGCAGCACAGTATATGTTTACTTTATGAGCTTTTAAAAAATCAATAATTTCAACCGTGCATCCCGTTACAATGTTATTTGTAAATAAACAACCTACACTAGAGCGAATAATATTTGGGTTGTATAAATCAGATTTTGGGTTTGCAATAATTACAGCATCTACATTTGCAGCATCGGCAGTTCTTAAAATAGCGCCAATATTGCCCGGTTTTTCTGGGGCTTCAGCAATTAAAATTAATGGATTTTTAGTTTTAAACACCAACGCCTTTATGTTGTGACTTTTGCTTTTAGCTACTGCTATGACACCTTCGGTAGTATCGCGGTATGCTAATTTCTGATAAACATCTGCAGAAACCTCAATTAGGTTTAGTTTTTGAGTTATTAACTTGTTAAGCCGTTCTTCTAAAAATATTTCAGGGTTAAATAATACAGTTTCTAACACATAACCGCCTTTTAATGCTAAACTGATTTCGCGCTCACCTTCAATTAGAAATAAGCCACTTTTTTTACGTTCGCGTGCCTTGCCTTTTAATTGAACAAGTTGCTTAATAATCGGGTTTTGTATGCTTGATATGTGTTTCATAGGAATGTAGCAAAAGTAAATGAATTAATGTAATTTGAACAAGTTTTGGGCGACAAACAATCTCTAATCAATTCATAACATAATGAAAAATATTCTTTTTTTAGCGGTTACAGTAGTTATCCTTTTTTCATGCAAAAACAATACAAAAGAAAAAGTGAATTATTCTGAAGAAACGCTTGATATTACCACAAGTATTTACCCGGAAAACATGTCTATGATTTTTAAGGCTCATGGAGGTTTAGATACATGGAAAAAGATGCAGTCTTTGGTATTTACCATGGAAAAACCAAATGGTGATGAGGTGACTACAACCGATTTAAAAAACCGAAAATCGCTTATAGAAATGCCAAAACACACTATTGGCTATAATGGAAAGGGAGTGTGGTTGCAATCAAAAGATACAACAACCTACAAAGGAAACCCTAAATTTTATTACAACCTTATGTCTTATTTTTATGCGATGCCATTTATTTTAGCTGATGATGGTATTATGTATGAAGAATCGAAACCATTGTTATTTGAAGGAAAAGAATATCCAGGGATAAAAATTTCTTATGAAAGTGGGGTAGGAGAATCATCAGAAGACGAATATATTTTGTACTATGATGCAGAAACCTATCAAATGGCATGGTTAGGCTATACGGTTACCTATTTCACTAAAGAAAAAGGAAAAGAATTTCATTTTATTAAATACAGTAATTGGCAAACTGTTGAAGGATTACTATTGCCAGAAAAATTGACTTGGTACCATCATGAAAACAATTTACCAACTACAAAACGTGACGATTTAAAGTTTGTAAATATTAAAACCTCACAAGAAAAGCCTAATCCAGATATTTTTGAAATGCCCGAAGGGGCAGAAATTATTGAATAAATCAAAAAGGCGAACTCAGAGAAAGAGTTCGCCTTTTTATTTTTGCTACTTATACTTTTCAGAATAGCGTTTCCAAAGTTCGGTTTGATGTGTTTCTAAACTTAGGAGTCTGCCATCAATAAAGGCATGTGTTAATAGGTTAGTACGCATATCTAAAGCATCGCCTTCACTAATAAAAAGTGTAGCACTTTTTCCTTTAGATAAACTTCCATAATTAGTGTCAATTCCTAAAATTTTGGCAGCATTTAATGTGATTAATTGAAGTGCCTGTTCTTTGGTTAAGCCATGAGCAACTGTAGTTCCTGCATAAAACGGTAAATTACGAGAGTTCATTCGTTCCATTTTTCCACTAGTTTGTAGAGCCACTAAAACGCCTTTATCAACTAATAGTTTTGCCATTTTATAAGGTAAATCATAATCTTCATCTTCTAAGGAGGGGACAGAATGCACTCTTTGTAATAGCACGGAAACATTATTTTCTTTTAGCAAATCGGCAACTTTATAAGCTTGATGGCCGCCAACTATTACCATATTTTTAATATTATTATTTTTAGAAAAATTAACAGCATCGATAATGCCTTTTTCGTCATCTACATTGATATAAAGTTTTTTTGAATCATCAAAAATACCTTGCATCGCTTGAAAAGGTAAATTTAGGGTTGATTGATTTCTTAGATTAGCGTAAGCTTTACTTTCATCAAAATAATCTTGAAGTTCATTAACTTCTTTGGCATAGTCTTTATTTTCTTTTAATCCAGGGTCTTCTCCTTGCCACCAGCGTCCTCTTGAGAAACTATTAGGCCAATTCATGTGAATACCATCATCAGTTTTTATTACGGCATCTTCCCAATTCCAAGCATCAAACTGCACAACAGACGAGGTTCCAGAAACACGACCTTCTCTCGGAGTTATTTGGCCAATAAGAACCCCATTTGGTCTCATAGATTCTACTACTTTAGACTCAGCATTATAAGCAATTAAACTTCTTATATGCGGATTCATTGAACCCATTTCAGATTCATCATTGGAGGCCTTAACCGCATCAACTTCAACTAAACCTAATGTTGAATTAGGAATTATAAATCCTGGGTAAACGTGTTTTCCTTTTGCATCAATAATATCAATGGCCATTTTATCCACAATGGTTTTATCAGCTTCACCAATGATATCTATTTTTCCATTTCGTACAACTATCATGCTGTTTTCAATCACTTCTCCATTTCCAATATGAGCTGTTCCTCCAAGTATAACAAAATCTTTAGTTTGTTTTGAAGCAGGCGTTTGTTGAGCAATAAGTATTGATGAACCCAACATTACTATTAATAAGAATACTATTTTAAATTTTTTCATCGTAATATTTTTTAATGTTGGTGTTCATTATCCATTGAATCGCAGTGTAAAAACTCTTTTCCTTTTTTCTTAACAGGCTGCGTTTTTAAACCTTTGTTTTTTGCTAGCATCATCATGTTGATAAGAGCGCTTTTCTCTTCTTGAATTTTCGAACGTAGTATTTCATCACGTTTTAAATCAAAATAAGTGACTCCTTCAATAATTGTTTTTTCGGCTTTGGCATAAATAGAAAGCGGATGATCTGTCCAAAGTACTACGTCGGCATCTTTACCCACTTTAATACTACCAACACGATTATCAATATGCAATAGTTTTGCAGGATTTAAGGTTACAAACTTTAAAGCATCCTCTTCCGTTACGTCACCATATTTTATAGATTTCCCAGCCTCTTGATTTAGTCTTCTAGACATTTCACCATCATCACTATTTATGGCTACTAAAACCCCTGCATTATGCATAATGGCCGCGTTATAAGGAATAGCATCATTGACTTCAAATTTATAAGCCCACCAGTCACTGAAAGTTGATGCGCCAACCCCATGTGCTGCCATTTTATCGGCTACTTTGTAACCTTCTAAAATATGTGTGAACGTGTTAATATTAAAATCGAATTTTTCAGCCACTTTCATAAGCATATTAATTTCGCTTTGAACATAGGAATGGCAAGAAATAAAACGCTCTTTATTTAATATTTCAGCAAGCGTTTCCATTTCTATATCTTTACGGTAAGGCTTTCCACTTTTCTTTAAAGCATCATATTCTTTGGCTCTACTAAAGTAATCCATAAAAACCTGCTCAACGCCCATTCGAGATTGCGGAAAACGAACATTACTTTGAGCACTTGATTGCTTCACATTTTCACCTAATGCAAATTTTATAAATTTAGGACTGTCCTTATAAATTAAATTATTAGCAGATTCACCCCATTTTAGTTTGATAATAGCCGAACGTCCGCCAATTGGGTTTGCTGAACCATGCAATATCTGAATAGAGGTAACGCCACCAGCAAGATCTCTATATATGCTAATATCGGTTTCATCAATAACATCCTCTATAGTTACTTCAGCGGATGAATTTTGACCACCTTCATTTACTGACGCTGTGGCAATATGTGAATGTTCATCAATTATACCTGCCGTTAAATGCTTGCCTTTGGAGTCAATTATTTTGGCATTACTATTCGATAAATTTTTACCTATTGCAGCAATTTTACCATCTTTAATTAAAACATCGGTATTTAGTAAAATACCATCTTTTTCATTGGTCCAAACGGTAGCGTTTTTGAACAGTAAAGTTTCTGCTATTGGTAATTCAGTAAAACCGTAACCATTATTAGGAAATGTTACAGGTAGAATAATTTCTTTTTTATTGTCATCTTTCTTTTTCTGGTCAGATAATGAATCTGTCATTTTTTCAGATTGTTGTGCAAAAAAAGCAAGTTCGTTACCATTAGGCATAATAGTTTTCCCCTTTAGATTTTTGTTTTTATCTACATGAGCTACAACCCTAATAAATTCTTGTTTTGTAGAATCGGCTGTTGTAAAAGTGAAGTGCGCCCAATCATCGCTATATGCTATTTTAGAACCACGAGTTTTTTCGGTTGAAGTGATTTCAGACTTTAATTTATCCAACTCACCTTTAATTGCCATTTTATAGGTTTCACCAGATATTGAAAATTCATAATCACCTCTAATATCAATGGCGTTCATATCTTGTAAAATAGTTTGATATCCTTGAACCCAGTTTTCATAAAGTGTTGTTTTTTCGTCAAAAATATCGCCCGAGGCAATCAAGAAATTAGCTAAACTCCCTGCTTTAAGAGAGCCAATTTGATTCGATTTCCCAATAAGTTGTGCAGGAATAGTAGTTAAAGCTTCTAATGCTTTTTCTTTTGAAAGACCATGCTTTATAGCTTTCATTAGATTTGATTTAAAATCTTTTACAGATTTTAAACTGTGTGTGGTTAATGCAAACTTAATATTGTTATCAGCTAATACTTTTGGGTTGGCAGGTTTTTGATTCCAAGCTCTCATATCAGATAAATCAAGATTAGATGCTAAAAAAGTATTTTCAACATCATAGGCATCTGGAAAATTGATTGGAATAATCATAGAAGCATTGGTGGCTTTAACATCAGCAATACGCTCATACTCATCGCCTCCGGCAAGAATCACATATTGTATACCATATTCATCACCAACTTTATCAGCTCTTAAGACATTTTCTATACTACCAGCTTCAAAAATTTGAATTAAAGATTTGTTTTTATTCAAAGCTTCTAATGAAAGATCTGTAGTTTTACTAAGGCCTTTTGCATACCAATCGGCATCTAAATACATTTGGCGAAGTAGAGCCATACTTCCCATTATAGAACTTGGGTAAGATTGATTTGAATTTACGCTTTTGCTAAGAGATAAATATTGAGCTGAGTTTTGATCTATAATTCTAGTTTCATTACCACTTCCATTATTTAAAGCAACCAAAGAGCCACTACCTCGTACAATACCATCTTGTATGTGAGTATTAACAACACCAAACCCAGCCTTAAGAAATTCTTCAGCTGATTTAGAATCATATTTAAATTCGGTGATAGCTTTGTTTTCGGGCATGACATGGTCATTCCAATAATACCCTGTTCTTGTAGCATCGTATTGTGAACTTCTATTTCTAACCATGGATCGCTTAGGTTTTTCAATACCAAAATCTGAAAATATATCAATAAAAGAAGGGTAGATACTTTTTCCTGAAACATCTATAATGTTCGTGTTTTTTGGAATAGTAACTGAAGTACCTGTGGTTACTACTTTACCATCTTTAATGAGTAAAGTTCCATTTTCAATAATTTGAGTTGGGGTTACATAAATTTTTGCGTTTGTAATGGCGGTATAATTTGTGTTTTTAGAAACAACGCCATCATTTTTTGGAAAATAATCTTGAGCGAAACATAATATTGTGCACAAGAATGTGAAGATAAACAGATACTTTTTTATCATTTTATGGTTGTTAAAATTAGTTTCCTAAAGGTATAAATTAAGAATGCAGCACCTAAATATTAGGATAATTTTAACGTTGTTAGAGAGTATGACTTTCAAAATAATTAACCAGTAGTGCTACCACATAACTATAGCTTTCTATGCCTTTTGCTTGTTGGTTGGCTTTTAAGTACGAACTATACGTTATTTTGAATATGGGTTCTAATGGATTCTCATAAGTGTCCCAAAAATCGCGCGCCTCTTTGTAATTGTTTAAAATTCCTTTGTTTACCGTGTCATAAAGTGTTTCAAATAAAGCCTCATCCCGTCTTGCAATTTCATTAAGGCAAAAACGTAAAGCAAACGTATAACCTGAATATTTAAAGTAAATATCATCATGATTTATAGCTGCTAAACACCCAATAAAATTAGCTTCATTTTCGGCTGCATACCCTAATTGATGGGCCATTTCATGCGAAGTTGTAGTAGGAAACAAATACGTGGGTATTAAAGCATCTACTTGGGCTTCGTTAGTTAAAGGGTTTAAATACCCACTAAAACCCATATAGGTTAATGGGTAACTAAACAAGGATTTTTTAACACTTTTTGGGTGGTATTCTAAATTAGGGAAGATAATTTTTAAATTGTTATACCCCAAAGGAGCCAAATTTAATAGCTCACTCTTACTATAAGGAATATCAATTTTTAAAGTATCGTTGCCAGCTATTTCACTGTATAATGCATTCGATGTCGAAATCAAATTTTTGGTAACACTAACAAGCTTTTCGGTGGTGTATTCCGATTTTAAATTTAAACTTTTGTGTAGTGGCAATCGGTAATAATTCAAACCCCAAAATAAGTGAAAGGCAAAATAAATTATTGAAATTGCCGAAAACACTTCAACAACCCATTGTTTAGTGTCTTTTCTCAAGCGTTTCCGATTTACATAAAACCACCTGATGCTATAAATAATGGCGAAGGCATACACCAAATCGCCAAAAGAAAATGGTATCCAACCCAAGGTATATCTAAATAGTTTAGAGATGTATGGATAAACGCCTTCACTATAATAGCACTCAATAAACTCAGGATAATGAGACACCCATTTTATAAATAAGTATTGAGGAATTAACGAAAGCGCAATTATAGTTTTTAAATATTTAAACATAAATCAAAAATAGGGAAATGTTTACTAATCCTATTTAGATATATTACCTTTGTTAAACTTAAAGTTAATATTATGAACTCAGAAATAAGAGAACTAAAACCACAACAACTTTGGAATAAATTCGCCGATTTAAATGCCATTCCTAGAGCCTCTAAAAAAGAGGAACGCGTTATTGCTTTTATAAAGGAATTTGGTAAAAAATTAGGTTTAGAAACCATTGAAGATACCGTAGGTAATGTCATTATAAAAAAGCCGGCCACGACAGGAATGGAAAACAAAACCCCTATCGTTATGCAGTCGCATTTAGATATGGTTCATCAAAAAAACAACGATACAGCGTTCGATTTTAGCACTCAAGGCATTGAAATGCAGGTGTATGGTGATTGGGTACGTGCAAAAGGAACCACTTTAGGTGCAGATAATGGTTTAGGTGTTGCCACCATTATGGCTATTTTAGAAAGTACCGATATTGCACATCCAGCCATTGAGGCCTTGTTCACCATTGATGAGGAAACAGGTATGACAGGGGCTATGGGTTTAAAAGGCGGATTATTAGATGGTAAAATCCTTTTAAATTTAGATACCGAAGAAGATAATGAAATTGGTGTAGGTTGTGCTGGTGGCATTGATGTAACAGTTACAAGAACTTATAATGAAGAAGAGACTCCCGAGTTTAAAGTTGGGTTCAAATTGAGCGTTTATGGTTTACAAGGTGGTCATTCTGGTATGCAAATACACGAAGGATTAGGTAATGCTAATAAAATTATAAATCGTTTGTTATTTGATGGGTTTGAAAACTTCGGATTACGGATTTCTGAAATCGACGGAGGTAGTTTACGAAATGCGATTCCTAGAGAAAGTAAAGCTATAGTGGCCATTGATGCCATTCATGAAAAAACGTTCATTGAAGAGACTAATGAATTGGCGGAAAGCATTAAAACGGAACTAAAAACCATGGAACCCGATTTAAAAATTGTAATTACTAAATCGGAAATCCCAAAAAATATTATGGATTTAGGTGTTCAAGAAGGACTCACAAGAGCTATTTATGCGGCGCAAAATGGTGTATATCGTATGAGTGCTGATATTCCTAATTTGGTAGAAACTTCAAACAATATTGCTAGAGTACTGGTTAAAGATGGGGAGATTATGATAGGATGTTTAACACGTTCATCGGTTGAAAGCTCTAAAATGGATTTAGCCAACATGCTTCGTGCTACCTTTGAGTTGACAGGCTGTGAGGTTGAATTTTCTGGTGATTACCCTGGTTGGACCCCAAATATGGAGTCGCCAATTTTAAAAGTAATGACCCAGATATATGAAGATTTAAATGGAGAAAAACCTCATGTAGCGGCATGTCATGCTGGATTAGAATGCGGTATTCTTGGGCAAAATTATCCAGATATGGATATGATAAGTTTCGGACCAAATATTAAAGGCGCTCACTCTCCCGACGAACGTGCTCAAATTTCATCGGTTCAAAAATATTGGAAATTTGTGTTAGAGGTTTTAAAACAGATTCCTAATAAGTAATCATTATGATGAATAGAGTGAAGCAATGGCATTAAGGAATTCTAAAACAAACAAATTGTTTCACTCTATTTTCAATTACTTAATAAACGTCCCTTTCAAGGCACAGGATCATAACCAGAACCACCCCAAGGATGACAACTAAAAATACGTATTATGGCGAGTTTTCCTCCTTTAAATAGCCCATGTTTTTGTAAAGCTTCTTTGGTGTAATGTGAGCAAGTAGGCTGATATCTGCAGGTTGCGGGCATTAATGGCGATATAAGTGTTTGATACACTTTTATCAAAAACAAAAACGGTGCAATGAGTAGTTTTTTCATTAATTTTTTTGTTAGTTGTTCAGGTTTTAAGTCGAAATAAACCAAAAAAGCTTAATAACAAACAACTTAATGGCTAACAATTAAACTAATTTACCGAAAATGAAGTCCCTTCTTTACCATCGTTTAACTGAATACCTACCGCTGCCAATTCATCGCGAATTTTATCAGACATTGCGAAGTCTTTATTCGCTCTGGCCTCTTGTCTTAATTTAATTAAAACAGAAACAGCACCCGATAATTTATCGGTTCCAGAGTCGTGTTTGGGTTGGTTTTCCAATCCTAAAATATCGAAAACAAAAGCGTTTATATTGCTTTTTAATGTTTCTAAATCCTCTTTTGTTAGCGTTTCAGAACCGTCTTTAATTTGATTGACGTATTTAGCCGCTTCAAACAAATTAGCAATTAAAATGGGTGAATTAAAATCGTCGTTCATAGCATCATAACAAGTCTGTTTCCATGCATTTATATCTATGGATGACGTATCGGAAGCTTTTAACTCATTTAATTCATTTATAGCATCTATCAATCTGTAAAATCCTTTTTCGGCAGCTAATAAACCATCATTAGTAAAATCTAATATACTTCTGTAATGCGCTTGTAGCATAAAAAAACGGGCAACACTTGGTGTAAAGGCTTTTGTGATGTTTGTATTCTGTCCCGTGAAAATTTCAGCTGGTAAAATATAATTACCTGTTGATTTTGCCATTTTCTTACCATTCATAATAAGCATATTGGCATGCATCCAGTAATTTACTGGTGTTTGTCCTTTGGCAGCTTCATTTTGAGCAATTTCACATTCATGATGTGGAAATTTCAAATCCATGCCACCACCGTGTATATCAAAATGATCTCCTAAATACTTAGTGCTCATTGCAGTACATTCTAAATGCCATCCAGGAAAACCATCACTCCAAGGAGACGGCCAGCGCATAATGTGCTGAGGTTCGGCTTTTTTCCAAAGGGCAAAATCTTGCGGATTCTTTTTATCTGATTGACCATCTAATTCACGGGTATTATGAATTAAGTCTTCCAGTTTACGTTTACTTAATTTTCCGTAATCGTGGGTTTGGTTAAACTTATGTACGTCAAAATAAACAGATCCATTTATTTGGTAAGCAAACCCGTTATCTATTATTGTTTTAATAAGTTCAATTTGTTCAATAATATGACCTGTAGCGGTAGGCTCTATACTTGGTGGTAAAAAATTAAATGTGTTCAATATATCATGAAAATCTACGGTGTAGCGTTGTACTACTTCCATAGGTTCAATTTGCTCTAAACGTGCTTTTTTAGCAATACGGTCTTCGCCAGAATCCGCATCATTTTCTAAATGTCCTGCATCAGTAATGTTTCTAACATATCGTATTTTATAACCCAAATGCTTTAGGTAACGAAAAATAACATCGAACGACATAAAGGTTCTTACATTTCCCAAATGAACATTGCTATAAACCGTTGGACCGCAGACATACATACCCACATAACCCTCGTTAATAGGTTTGAATGTTTCTTTAGTTCCAGTAAGTGAATTGTATATTTTTACTTGATGCTGCTGAAAAAGTTGCATTGTATATTAATGTTAAGCTATTTAAAACTTGGTTTCTAACTTGATGAAATCTAAAAATTCTCTCCGGGTGGCTTCTTTTTTAAATTTTCCGCCAAATTCTGATGTCACGGTGCTACTTTCAATATCTCGAATACCTCTAGAATTCACACATAAATGTTTGGCATCAATAACGCAGGCCACATCTTGAGTATTTAAAACCTCTTGAAGTTCTTTTACAATTTGTATCGTTAAACGTTCTTGTACCTGTGGGCGTTTGGCATAATAATCTACAATACGATTCATTTTAGACAGCCCAACAACAAAACCATTAGAAATATATGCAATATGAGCTTTTCCAACGATTGGTAGCAAGTGATGTTCGCACGTTGAGTAAACAGTAATGTTCTTTTCAACTAGCATTTCACCATATTTATATTTGTTTTCGAAAGTAGAAGCATTTGGCTTTTTTTTAGGGTCTAAACCACCAAAAATTTCCTTTACAAACATTTTAGCGACACGGTTTGGTGTGCCATTTAAACTGTCGTCTGTTAAATCTAGACCTAAAGTTTCCATGATGCGACGCACATCCTCCTTAATAAGGTCTATTTTTTCATCAGTAGATAGCTCAAAAGCATCATGTCGCAATGGTGTGTCAGAGGATGTTCCGATATGGTCATCTCCTAAAGATTCGAATTCTTCTATGTTATTTTCAATTTTCATTTGCCAATTTTATTGTTCCAATGTTAGTTGAAATTTGCCGTTTGAATTTTCGGGTCATTTCATCTGTCAAATAAATCACGATTTTGGTCTGCAAATATACGTTTTTGATTTGCGATTTACGATTTTTGATTTATGATTTTTGGGAACTGGTTTTGAAATTATTGATTTTGTCTTTCTATTTATAAAAAAAGCTTGAACTTTATAGAGTTCAAGCTTTGTACATACTATTCTGTTTCTAACTATATATTAAAACTTAAAGATAAAGTTACGTTAGAATTTGTCCTGTCAATTATAGCAGCATCGGTTAAACCAACATTGTATAATGGGGTTTCATTGGTACGGTTGGCCTGATCGTAAGTGATATCTAATCTTGTGTTTCCAAAATTATAACCAATACCAAGCGAATAGCCCGTTAAGTCGCCAATTATAAGTCCGTTTTTATAAGGACTTTCCTCAAAACGATACCCACCTCTTAAGCTGAATTGTTTTATTTTATACTCGCCACCAAATCTGTAAGTGGAGGCATCGGTAAGTGTGTTACTAATTATAGTGTTTTGATCTGCAAAAAAGGCATCTGATGTGGGTTTAAATTTGGTAGTGCTGTAATCTTTTCTAGAATAATCAAAACTCAATAATCCTTGTTTTCCAAAAATATATGCTAAACTTCCTGATATTTTTGAAGGAGTTTGAAGCTTATATCGAGGGTAAATATTTACTATTTGAGGATTTATTACTTGAGTGACATTAGAAGCACCGTCATCCCTAACGGTTGATAAATATTGTGTTGTTTCCTCATCAACATTATACCACGTAGGTGAGTCGTAAGTAAGACCCACTCTAAATTCTTCACTAAGTTTTACAATACCACCTAATTGAAATGAAAACCCATTACCCGTTGTAGATAAATTATTTTCAAATTCTATTTGATTAATAACAGAACCTGTATTGGCATTATTTTCAAATAATAAAGTTGTACGTTGATAATCAATAAAATGAGAGTTTAAGTTTAAGCCTAAGAATAAGTTATCATTGTATTGAGCTGCCATGTTAAATGTTATTTTACCATTGTATCCTGTTGAAGCATAAGTGTAGTCTTGATTAAAAGTACCATTTGCCAGATTTGAAAAATACGTGGTGTTTGCATCATCATCTGCATCTGGTTCTAAAATAAAAGACTCAAAACCTAAAAAGGCTTGCTGATGCCCAAAACCGTATACCCTGCCAATTTCAGAATACGCATCTGCGAAAGATTCGTCTGGTAAAGCTGAAATTTCATCTAGTCGTTTTCCGTCGGCATAATTTAAAAAATAAAGGTCTATAGATTGATTATTAGGATTCGTTCCTTTTGCATTCCAGTTATCATTATGATTATTAGTTCTATCATAAGCTACGCCTAGAGTAAACTTTCTCCAGGGAGAATTATTTCCGCTTGCAAAAACGAATGCAGCTCCCCCTTGATTAATATCGAAATTAGAATCGTTTGTGGAGCTCAGTCCATTAAAATATCTTGTGTCATTCGATGTGTCAATATTTGATAGCGTAAAAGAAGCATGGCTACTAGTAAAAACGGCCGAACCTGCTGGATTAAGGCTCACTGCACTCATATCGCCACCTAAGGCACCAAAAGCACCACTTAAGGCTCTAAAGCGGGCAGTTCCTTGAATTTCATCTTGTGAATATCTTAACGCATCAGATATGTCTTGCGCGTTTAAAGCAGAGATAGATAGTATGCCTATAAATAGCAGATTTAACTTTTTCATGTTTTTATTTTTTAAGGTTTGCATACTGTTTTCTAATAATCATCCTTTTGGAACAATATTTCAGTATTCAAGTTTTATAGTATATTTTTTAAGATTTTATCCGCCTCTTCTTCCTCCGCTTGATGAACCAGAACCACGAGAACCACCACTTGATGAACCAGAACTACGAGAACCACCACTTGAAGATCTAGAAACACCAGAACTGGAAGAACCAGAACTTCTGCTTGGAGTATATGTAGAGTTGTTTGATGACGATCTGGAATTGCTTCTGTTAGTCGACGGTGTATAAGAACTTGACGAACTTCTTCTTACTGTTGAAGAAGACGATCTTGAAGTTGAATTTGATGAAGGGGTACTATAATTTGTAGTTCTTCTTTGTGAAGAATAAACCGGTGAACCGTTAGCATTGTATCGTCTTGAATTAGTTGCAGTAGAAGACGCGTTATTGTTGTAATTACCTCTTCTAGAAGTATTATATTTAGAAGTAGCACTCGTTCTATCAGCACTTACTGCATTACTACGTCTAGAAGTACTTATATTATTATTGCTTAGGTTGTTTGAGTTACGGGCATAACTGCCACCTCTTCGGCTAGCACTGTATGAAACATTTCTGTGATTATAATAACCTCCATTACCATAATAACCCCAGCCATTGTTAAAGGCTAAACCGCCATAAAATCCACCATAAAATCCACCACCAAAGAAAGGAGAACCCCAAAACGGGTCATAAAAACCTGCGTTCCAACCCCAGTTGTTCCATCGGTTCCAGCCCCTATTATTCCATTGGTTCCAACCCCATCCATTTATAAATGGATCGTTCCACCAAACATTATTAAACCCGTTATCAATATAATTAATAGTAACACCATTAGGATCTTGTCCCCAACCGGCATAACCTTGGTAGTTATTACCAATTGTGTCGTTTTCCACATAATTATTGCCTTCATAGGAATCTATGTCTGTAAATATTTGATCATCAGGAGTCATGTATTCAGTCTCAATAGATTTATTTTTGAAGTAATTTTTGTAGTAAGTACTATTAGAATTATTAGGAATTTCAACAACAGCGTTCTCATACTGAACAGTTCTCGGTGCGTCTCCATAAATACCATCATTATCAACACCTACATACTGATAAGAACCACATGAAGTTAAGCCAAGTGCTAAACTTAAAATTGCTAAGGCTGGTACTTTCTTTATTAAGTAGTTATTAATTTGCATATCTCTAGATTTTTATTGTTGAACAAAACAAAAATAGTTAGTTTTGCTGAACTATTTTTATATTTAATATATACACAATATTTGTGCCAAAACATTTATATGAGTAAAAAACTTACTAGTAGAGCGGAAGATTATTCCAAGTGGTATAACGAATTAGTAGTGAAAGCAGATCTTGCGGAAAATTCGGCGGTTCGTGGTTGTATGGTAATTAAGCCTTACGGATATGCTATTTGGGAAAAAATGCAGGCAGAATTGGATAAAATGTTTAAAGAAACAGGACATCAAAACGCCTATTTTCCATTATTTGTACCTAAAAGCTTATTTGAAGCTGAAGAAAAGAATGCCGAAGGATTTGCAAAAGAATGTGCTATAGTAACTCATTACAGATTACAAGCCGACCCTGATAGACCTGGAAAATTGCGTGTAGATCCGGATGCTAAATTGGAAGAAGAATTAATAGTTAGACCAACAAGTGAAGCTATTATTTGGAATACCTTTAGAAATTGGGTGCAATCATACAGAGATTTACCTCTGTTGATAAACCAATGGGCAAACGTGGTACGTTGGGAAATGCGTACGCGTTTATTTTTGCGTACTGCCGAATTTTTATGGCAAGAAGGTCATACCGCTCATGCAACGAAAGCTGAAGCGATTGATGAAGCGAAGTTAATAAATAATGTGTACGCTACTTTTGTAGAAAATTTTATGGCTATTCCAGTGATACAAGGCGTAAAGACAGAAAGCGAGCGTTTTGCAGGAGCCGTTGAAACCTTTTGTATAGAAGCATTAATGCAAGATGGAAAAGCGTTACAAGCAGGAACTTCCCATTTTTTAGGTCAGAATTTCGCCAAGGCATTTGATGTTAAGTTTGCTAATAAAGAAGGCAAACAAGATTATGTTTGGGCAACCTCTTGGGGTGTTTCTACCCGATTAGTGGGTGCTCTAATAATGACACATAGTGATGATCATGGATTGGTATTGCCTCCAAGTTTAGCGCCAAACCAGGTTGTTATTGTGCCTATCTATAGAAGTGAAGAAGATTTAGCTGCCGTTTCTGAGGTGGTCAAAGAAATTTTAAGTGAATTAAGAGCCAAAGGTATTACGGTTAAGTACGATGATAGAGACACCCAACGCCCAGGAGCTAAATTTGCCCAACACGAATTACAAGGAGTCCCACTCCGAATTGCTATTGGGCCAAAAGATTTAGAAAATGGAACTGTAGAGTTGGCAAGACGTGATACTTTAACTAAAGAGGTCGTTGCATTAAATGATTTAAATGCTAAGGTTGAAGATTTATTAAAGGAAATTCAAGAAGCCTTATTTAAAAAAGCACTAAATTTTAGAGATTCTCACACAACAGAAGTTGATAGTTTTGAAGAATTTAAAGATGTTTTAGAACATAAAACTGGATTTATTTCTGCACACTGGGATGGCACAAATGAAACAGAAGAGAAGATAAAAGAGCTTACAAAAGCAACTATTAGATGTATTCCATTGGAAATGAAGATGGAAGAGGGCGTATGCGTGTACTCTGGAAAACCTTCAAAAAGTAGGGTTTTATTTGCAAAAGCATACTAACCAATTTTTTTTCAAAAAAAGTTTACACAGCTATTGCGACATTTAAAAATAGTTGTATTTTTGCATCCGCAATGGAGACATTGTAAGTTATTTGAAAAGCATTGCAAGTTTAAAAATTATATTTATATTTGCGCACTTAAAACAAAGGGCCCGTTCGTCTATCGGCTAGGACGCCAGGTTTTCATCCTGGTAAGAGGGGTTCGACTCCCCTACGGGCTACAATATTTTAATAATAAAAAAAGAAAATGGCAAATCATAAGTCAGCATTAAAAAGAATTAGAAGTAACGAAGTTAAACGTTTAGTTAATAAGTATCAGCATAAAACAACGCGTAATGCAATTAAAAAATTACGTGAGTTAACTGACAAAAAAGAGGCTGAAGCTTTATATCCTTCTGTTGTTTCTATGCTAGATAGATTAGCTAAGAAAAATGTTATTCACTTCAATAAAGCGGCAAACCTTAAATCTGGTTTAGCTAAACACATTGGTGCACTTTAAGAAATTTATAAACATTTTATAAAATATAAATCTCTCAGAAATGTGAGATTTTTTTTTGTCCTTTTCATATTGAAATACTATGAAAAGGTTAATAAAATCAGACATATTTAATTTTTGAAGATATAAATTTACAGTTATAACAAGTTAATTAATCACATAATCTTACCCTTTTGGAAAATAAAGAAGCAATTAAATTAGTAGATAAAATTCTGGAAAATCTTGATAATACAGGTATTAATACAGATACATTAATTAGTGATATTAAAGAATTAAGAGCTTTTGCATTAGAAGAGCAGGTTCCTTTAGTTGTAAAGGTTCTTAGACTTACTTATGAGCACATAGAAGAAAATAATTCATTTTTAATTCCCATGCTTGAAGAAGAAGATGAAGATGAAACAAATGATGTTGAAGTTCAAGTAGAAAACGTTCCTGTTGAAAGTTTGAAATATTTAATATTACTTATAAGAAACCTTAATAATAAAATAAATATATCGGACTTAAAAGAATATAAAGACCTTTTGATTAACTTTTAATTAAATACAATTATTCTTTTCGATATGATTAAAAATAGACTGCTGCTAAAGCAGTCTTTTTTTTGTTTGATAATTTTTGATTTGAAGTTTGTTTTTAGCTTAAGCTAGGCTGTTTGGTTTTAATTCGCGTTAGCAATTACTCATAGATACTTTTTATCCAATTGGCAACCGTGAATATTTCGCATTTGCAATGGTTATCTTTTGGATCGCGTTAGCGATTGAAGCGGTATCCTTTTTTGAGGCACGAGAAAAAGATAAAGCGTAAAGCGCGACCCTTGGGCAACGCCATAAATATGTTGAGTCTTAGATTTGTTGATTTGTTTTTTTTTAAATTCGAGAGATTGCTCATGGAATCATGGTTTTAACCAAAAATCATATAAAACGTCTATATTAGGTTCATAAATAGATATACTTTAGTACAAAGAAAAAGCCTTAACACTAATGAGTTAAGGCTTTTAATTTGTTTAATGAATTAGTGAGTGTATTATCCATTCATGGATATTAAAAATTCTTCGTTATTTCTGGTTTGTTTGAAACGTTGGTTAATGAATTCCATGGCTTCAACAGGGTTCATATCAGCAAGGTACTTGCGCATAACCCACATACGTTGTATCGTGTTTTCGTCTAACAGTAAATCGTCTCTACGTGTGCTTGAAGAGGTCAGGTCGATAGCAGGGAAAATTCTACGATTCGATATTTTTCTATCTAACTGAAGTTCCATATTACCAGTCCCTTTAAATTCTTCGAAAATTACTTCGTCCATTTTAGAACCTGTTTCGGTAAGTGCTGTAGCAATAATTGTTAAAGAACCACCATTTTCAATATTTCTAGCAGCACCAAAGAAACGTTTTGGTTTGTGCAATGCATTAGCATCTACACCACCACTTAATATTTTACCTGATGCTGGTTGCACCGTATTATAAGCTCTTGCCAAACGTGTAATGGAGTCTAAAAGAATTACAACATCGTGTCCGCATTCTACTAAGCGTTTTGCTTTTTCAAGAACGATATCGGCAATTTTAACGTGCTCATGCGCTTCTTTATCAAAGGTTGAAGAAATAACTTCGCCTCGAACATTACGTTGCATATCGGTTACCTCTTCCGGACGTTCATCAATCAATAATATCATTAAATAAACCTCAGGGTGATTGGCAGCAATTGCGTTAGCAACATCCTTAAGCAACATGGTTTTACCTGTTTTTGGTTGCGACACAATCATACCACGTTGACCCTTGCCTATTGGAGAAAACAAATCCATAATTCGCGTAGATATGGTGCTTTGTTTTTCTGCTAAGATGAATTTTTCAGTAGGGAATAATGGTGTTAAATGCTCGAAAGAAACTCGATCTCTAACAACTTCTGGTTTCTGACCGTTAATTCTTATTACTTTAATTAAAGGGAAATATTTCTCCCCTTCTTTTGGAGGTCTTACGTTTCCTAAAACAGTATCACCTTTCTTTAATCCAAATAATCTTATTTGTGATTGTGAGACATAAATATCATCAGGTGACGATAAATAATTGTAATCGGATGAGCGTAAAAAACCATACCCATCTTGCATAACATCTAATACACCTTCACTTTCAATGATGGCATCAAATTCAAAATCGGGTTCGCGATAACGGTTTCTTGTATCTTTATTTCCCGCATCAACATTTACATTACCATTTTTTTGGTTTTTATTTTGATTCGGATTTTTTTGAGTATGCTCTCTTTTTTGATGTACTGGTTTTTGCTGATTGTCGGTTGGACGCTCGTTTGGAACTCTTGGGTTCGGTTTGTGAACAGGTTTTTTATCTTCCTTCGTTTCTTGAGGAAGCTTTTCTGCCGTCTCTACTGGAGTTACTGTGTTTTCAACTACAGCTTTTTCTTCTTGCTTTAAAGGTGTGTTTTTAACAACCTTCACTACACGTTGTCTAGGTTTTTTTATTTCCTTGTTTTCTGGAGTATTAACGGTAGGTTGTGGTGCTGGTTCTATTACCTCAGTTACGGCTTTTGGGTTTGTAGCCTGATGATCTAGTATTTGGTAAACTAAATCGGCTTTTTTTAATGAACGATATTTTGGGACGTTCAATTTTTGTGCAATCTCTTGTAAATCAGAGATTTTCTTTTCGTTTAATTGTGAAATTTCAAACATTGATGTTTAATTGAATATGTGTTTAGAATATAAATTTGAGTTATTCTGAAAAAAAATGATTTTTATTCTGAAGAATTAACAACCTCTACTTGTGGTTGTTGAGAATTATTACTGCAATTATACAACTTTATTTTAATTTTTTGCACTTATTTTATAAAAGAAACTATTATTTTTGCCATCTAGTATTTTATATATCTATGTTACAACGCATCCAAACCGTATATCTTTTAATTGCAGCAATTATATCTTCCGGGTTAATTTTTGTATTGCATTTATGGGTTACTAATGATGATGTTGTAGTGTATGCTAAAGATAATTTGCTGTATGTAGGATTGTTTCTTGGGTCGGCATTGCTATCAATAATAACTATATTTAAGTATAAAAACAGGAAATCTCAATTTATGTTGGGACGACTTAACATCATATTAAACTTTTTTTTACTAGGATTTTTTGTGTATCAATCTCTAAATGTATCTGGAGAAACGGCGGTTTCTGAGAAAGGTATTGGGATGCTTCTCCCTATTGTTTCTATCGTGTTTTTGGCATTAGCCAATAAGGCCATCAAGAAGGATGAAGAACTTGTAAAATCTGTAGATCGATTGCGATAAACCTAACATCTTAGTAGTATGAGTGCGTTAAAACCCAAAGTGAAAACTTTGGGTTTTTTAGTTTTTTCCTTAATCTTTGGGAAGGAGTAAAACTTTTGCGGCTTAACGCTTAATTTATCAAAAAGAGGAAAGACTATTTTTTACTTAATAGTGAGTAAGGGCCTTCCTTTTGGGAAGTATTTCAGATGGGATCTCAATGTCGCTTTTCGAACTCAATGACTTCCAAATTGTCAATTTTACTACCGTCAATAGTAAAGCGCAGCATGGTTCGTGTTTTATGAAATCCGTGTTTGCCAACGGCTCCCGGATTCATATGCAGTAAGTTTAATTTTTTATCGGGCATCACTTTTAAAATATGCGAATGTCCACAAATAAATAATTTAGGTGGATTTGCCCTAATGTCATCGCGTATTCTCATATTATATGCGCCTGGGTAACCACCAATATGTGTAATCCAAACATCAACATCTTCACACATAAAACGATTATTTTCAGGAAATTCAAGCCTTATTTTTGCTTCATCAATATTCCCGTAAACACCTCGCAATGGTTTTAGCCCTTTTATGGCATCGGTAATTTTTAAATCGCCAATATCGCCAGCATGCCAAACTTCATCAGCTTGTTTAACATATTTTAAAATGTCATCGTCAATATAACTATGCGTATCAGAGAGTAATAGTATTTTGGTCATATAAAATGTTAATCAAAAATCATAAATCGCAAATCATAAATCTACGTATCTTTGCCTTTCAACAAAAGTATAAAAACAAATTGCGATATTTTATAGAACTTTCTTATAATGGTAGGGCCTATCATGGTTGGCAGAATCAGCCGAAAGCCATATCTGTACAGGAAGTCATAGAAAAGGCCTTGTCGTTACTTTTAAAGGAAACTGTTTCTATTATGGGAGCAGGCAGAACCGACACAGGTGTACACGCTAAGCAAATGTTTGCTCATTTTGATACGGATGTTTATTTTGATGAAACCGATTTAGTTTTTAAACTCAATTCCTTTTTGCCAAAAGATATTGCTATTCAAGCTATTTTTAAAGTGAAAGATGAAGCACATGCTCGTTTTGATGCTTTAAACAGAACCTATTTATACAGAATCAATTTACAAAAAAATGTATTTAACTTTGATAATGCCTATTATGTGAAGCTAGATTTGGATGTCGACAAAATGAAAGAAGCATCAAAAACCTTATTTCAGTATAAAGATTTTCAATGCTTTTCAAAGGTAAATACTGATGTAAAAACGTATCATTGTGATATCATGAATGCAGAATGGTTTTTTGAAAATGATGAACTTCATTTCACAATAAAAGCAGATAGATTTCTTAGAAATATGGTACGTGCTATAGTTGGTACCATGGTTCAAATTGGATTAGGTAAATTACAGGTTGAAGATTTACACACTATTATAAAATCTAAAAACAGGAGTGAAGCTGGTTTTTCAGTACCAGCACATGCCTTGTATTTAATAAAAATTGAATACCCTAACGATTTAAAAGTATAATGGCTAAAGAGAAAGAAAATATTTTTGATTTTACATTATTCAGACGTCTGTTTCAATATATAAAACCCTATAAAGCCATCTTTTTCGGGCTGCTTGCTTTAGTTGTTTTATTAGCCATTTTGTCTACAGCAACACCTTATATAACTAAATATGCCATTGATAACAGTATTGCTGTTAAGCAACCTAAAAGCTTTTTGTTTTATGTGTTTGTTATGTTTATGGTTTTAATTTTTCAAACCATTTTTCAGCTTACCTTTATTTATTATGCCGCTTGGTTAGGACAAAATTTGGTGATGGATGTACGAGTGAAACTATTCAATCATCTATTGAGTTTTAAAATGAAATATTATGATACGTCATCGGTTGGGGTTTTAATTACACGAGCTGTAACCGATATGGAACGTATTGCCGATATTTTTGGACAAGGGCTATTTACTATTTTCAGGGATTTATTAGCCATGGTCGTTGTTTTTGGTGTGATGGTTTATATTAATTGGCGATTGAGTTTAATCGTATTTATTATGTTGCCATTATTGTTGTATGCGACGCGAATTTTTCAAAAGTATATGAAAGTAACTTTTGAAGAGGTTAGAAATGAAGTGTCTAATTTAAATTCCTTTGTGCAAGAACGTTTAACGGGGATGAAGATTTTACAGCTTTTTGCTCGCGAAAAAATTGATTACAAAAACTTTAAAGATATAAATGAACGCCATAAAAAGGCATGGTTAAAAACCGTTTGGTATAACTCCATTTTCTTTCCTTTAGCCGATTTAGTTTCATCTATTAGCATTGGTTTAGTGGCTTGGTACGGTGGCTTAAGTATTTTGTTAAAAGGAACAGAAGTGTCGCAAGGTGATTTAATTGCGTTTGTCATGTTTATTCCAATGTTATTCAGACCGCTGCGCCAAATGGCCGATAATTTCAATACCCTTCAAATGGGAATGGTTGCTGCTAACCGCGTATTTAAAGTTTTAGACACCACTTCGCATATTGACGATGCCGGAACTCACGTAGCGGGGTATTTTAAAGGTAGCATCACTTTTGATAATGTCTTTTTTAATTATGTTGAGAATGAAGCCGTTTTAAAAGGCGTTTCTTTTACTGTAAAATCGGGAGAAACCATTGCTATTGTTGGAGCTACTGGAGCAGGGAAATCAACTATTGTTAATTTATTGAATCGTTTTTATGAAATTAAAGATGGAGTTATTTATGTTGATGGGATTGATATAAAGGAATTTACTTTGGCTTCATTACGCACTCAAATTGCGGTTGTTTTACAAGATGTGTTTTTGTTTGCCGATACTATTTTAAATAACATAACCCTTAATAATCCTGAAATTACAGAAGAACAAGTAACCCAAGCAGCAAAAGAAATTGGTGTTCATGATTTTATTGCAAGTTTACCTGGAGATTATCATTATAATGTTAAGGAGCGTGGAGTCATGTTATCGTCAGGCCAGCGTCAACTTATTTCGTTTTTAAGAGCTTATGTAACCAACCCAAGTATTTTAGTCTTGGATGAAGCAACATCATCGGTCGATTCATATTCTGAACAACTCATTCAAAACGCTACTGATAAAATTACAAATAATAGAACTTCTATTGTCATTGCGCATCGATTGGCCACCATAAAAAAAGCCGATAAAATTCTTGTAATGGATGCAGGTATAATAGTTGAACAAGGCACCCATGCACAACTTCTTAAAAAAGAAAATGGGTATTATAAAAATTTGTATGAAGTTCAGTTTTTAAAAGAAGAAGTTGTTTAAGCTAAATCTTTTTTTATCATTAAGTTAAGCTGGGTAGTATCATCAAAAACAACAAATTCACCGTCTTTAAAATACGAAATATGCCCTGTTTCTTCACTAACAACAAGCGCTAAAGCATCGGTTCTTTCAGTAACTCCAATAGCAGCTCTGTGGCGTAAACCAAAACGTTTAGGGATGGTTTTTTCATTATTTAAAGGAAGAATAACTCGGGTTGCTTTAACTATATTATTGCTCACAATGATGGCGCCATCGTGTAAAGGGCTGTTTTTAAAAAAAATGCTTTCTATAATAGGTTGAGTCACTTTTATATTCATTTCATCACCACTCGCACTTAAAAAATCTAGATTATTGTTGCGTTCAAAAACAATTAATGCCCCGGTTTTAGAAATCCCCATTTTAATACAAGCCGAAATAATAGTATCCACATTGGTTTCGTCGGAAGTTTCGGTTTTCAAAAATTTAAGTTGCTTAAAAATCTTGCCTCTTTTACTAAAATTGGTGGAGCCAACCATTAATAAAAATTTTCGAATTTCTGGTTGAAACACTACAATTAAAGCTATAATTCCCACTTTCATAAAGCCACCAAAAATACCATTAAGAAGCTCCATATTTAGGAAACCGGTAAGTCGCCATACCAAGTAAATGATAATAATACCTATAAAAATATTTATGGCAACTGTGCCTTTAACAAGTTTGTAAATGTAGTAGAGTAGAAGTGCTACAAGAATAACATCTATAATATCAACAACTGTGAATTTTAAAAGGTCATCAAAAATTTCCAAGGCACATGGGTTTTGGTAAATTTAGTAAAATATGATTAATTAAAAATGAATTCGTGGTTTGATATAATAACATTGTTTAAATCTAGTTGTGATAGGATTGATTTAAAAGTAATGTAATCTTGAAATGTAATGGTTTGATTGAAATTTAAAATAATTTCAAATTGAATATTTTCTGGATTAAATAAACCTGAAAGTGTTTTTGTTAAATTAGATTCGTTTGTTGTTATTGTGATTAATTCTTCAATAAATCCAGTAACTTCTATTTTTTCTAAAGAATAATAGGTGATACTAAACCTTGTTCCTTTTGGTATATCGGAAATTTTTGAAAAATATTCACCTGCGTCTTCATCATGGTAAACAACATCTGTGAATTCAATAAATCCTAAATTTTTTCTATTGGTATCATGGCAAGTAAAATAGTTTTTAGCATGATCATTTTTATGCTCAGATTCTTGTTTTTTCTCTTGAATAAATTTTATTTTAGGAATAGCTTGTTTAAGGGTTAAGCGTTTATCCACATTTATTAACCAATTTGTGGTGCTAATTAAATTTTTTCTATTTAATTCAACACTGTCCTTTTTAGTTTCATCATAAAATAAATAAGCAGCTGAGACATCATTAATTTCTGAAATATCAGAATGAGAAATTTCTGGTAGTTGTAAAACTTTGTCTTTTCCGCAGGAAAAAATAAGCACTGATAAACAAAGAAGTAAAATATAGCGCATATTAAGCATTTAAAGATTCAACTAATTTGATGGTTTCCATAGCTTCCTTAACATCATGAACCCGTAAAATGGAGGCGCCTTTTTGTAAAGCAATAGTATGTAAAACGGTAGTGCCATTAAGAGCTTCATTCGCTGTTGTTTCTAAAGTTTTATAAATCATTGATTTTCTTGAAATACCTACCAAAATTGGTTTTTCTATCATTTTAAATAATTCTAAATGATTGAGTAATTCATAATTTTGCTCCAAAGTTTTTGCAAAACCAAAACCGGGGTCTACAATAATATCTACAATTCCTAAAGCTTTTGCTTCAGCCATGCGTTTAGAGAAATAAAACAAAATATCTTTGGTTAAATCATCATAATCCGTGTGTTGCTGCATAGTTTGTGGCGATCCTTTCATATGCATCATTATATATGGAACCCGTAAATTGGCAACCGTTTGTAGCATGTTTTTATCTAATTTTCCAGCAGAAATATCGTTAATCAAAGCGGCACCTGCTTCCACACATTGTTTGGCTACCTCACTTCTAAAAGTATCAATGGAAATTAAAATATCAGGGAATTCTTTTAGCACAGCATTAACTATTGGTAAAATGCGGTTTAACTCCGTATCCTCGTTAACAAAATCGGCATTAGGTTTTGAACTATAAGCACCTATATCAATAAAAGTAGCTCCTTGGTTAAGCATTAATTCAACATGGGTTAAAATGGCGGTTTCATTTTTATGAATACCTCCATCGTAAAACGAATCGGGGGTAATATTTAAAATTCCCATCACTTTTGGTGATGATAAATCAATAAGTTTTCCTTTGCAATTAATGGTCATATTCTTTTTAGGGGCTAATAGAAAAAAGGTTTTTATT
>JBNMNO010000004.1:0-74222 GCA_051275695.1 Mariniflexile sp. | reverse complement strand
GCCGATATATTTATATCGAAAAACTTAGCGTTTAAAACGGGGTTGCGTGCCGAATATAGCCAGTTGTTTAAAGATGTAACCTTAGCACCCAGAGTTTCTTTAGCTTATAAAGTATTAGGAAAAAGTCAGTTGTCATTAGCTTATGGTAACTTTTATCAAAACCCATCAAGTTCAATTTTAAAATTCAACCAAGATTTAAAAGCTCAAAACACCTCTCATTTTATAGCGAATTATCAATACAATGGCGATAGAAAAATATTTAGAGCAGAAGCTTATTATAAAAACTATGATAATTTGGTAAAATACGATTCTGATTTTGTCGACAATAATACTAATTTTAACAACAACGGTTATGGGTTTGCGGGGGGGATTGATTTCTTTTACCGCGATAGCAAATCCATTAAAAATGTTGATTATTGGGTGAGTTATTCTTTTTTGGATACGAAGCGTGATTATAAAAATTTCACCATGGAAGCGCAGCCAAACTTTGCGAATACACATAACATATCGGTTGTTGGGAAATACTGGATTAACGATTGGCGCAGTCAGGTTGGGTTTAGTTATGCATTTGCATCTGGAAGAACTTTTACAAACCCAAATGAACCAGGATTTTTAAACAACAAAACAAAGGCATATAATAGTTTAAGTGTAAATTGGGCCTATTTAATAAGTCCGCAAAAAATACTATACGCTTCAGTAAATAATGTATTGGGTTTTAAAAATATTAATGGCTATCAATATGCCAACACGCCCGATATGAAAGGAAACTTTAACCGCCGTTCGTTACAACCTGCAGCAGACCAATTCTTTTTTGTTGGTTTCTTTTGGACCATTAGCGAGGATAAGAAAAGTAATCAGTTGGATAATTTGTAGAGAAAGGTGTTTCGTTGTTGTTCTTGCTTTTTTTAAACACTTTGCCCAAACGTAAGCAAATTATTATCGGGGTCAAGCATGGCGAATTCTTTTTGCCTCCAAGGTTTTATTTGTAAATGTCCCGCTGGATGTATACTTAATTTCTTTTGTAAGAATGATTTATAAAGGGTGTCAATATCGTTAGTTCGTATATAAACACCACCGTAATTTTCTTTCGGATCCAGTTCTTTAAACTCAAAAAAGTGAATTTGAATGCTGTCTTTTTGCACCATTAAATAGCCATCGAAGTCTTCACTTCCAAATTCCTGAAAATCTAATTTATTTAAATAAAAGTCCCTTGTAATGGCTTTATGGCGCATAGGAAGCTTAGGGTTAATAGCTGTGAACATAAATATTTTTTTTAATTGATAACTGATATTTCATCAACCGTTATTTTTTAGGTTGAATTATAAATATTCCACTTTCAAACTTGATATCAATTATGGTTATAATACAATCTAAACTCAAAAAAAAGTTGATTCTAGCTAAAATATAAATTATTTTATACATAAACAATATAAAACCTGCTGAGATACATGATAAATATCATAGTTAATTATGGTATTAAACTATAATTTTATTAGACTAAATTAAATACTTGTAATCATGTCAGCTAAAAAAGATCCGAAATCAGAAATTGGTAGAAATAGCGGTATTTATTTTGCAATAGGTCTTAATTTAATGTTACTACTATCTTGGCAACTTTTAGAGTTTAAAACATATGAAAAGAGTGATATAGCTCTGGATTTTTTAAACATGGAGGCTCTTGTAGAAGATGACATACCTGTTATAAACGTTAATACGCCGCCACCGCCACCGCCGCCACCTGCTGTTCAAGAGTCTATAAAAATTATTGAGGATATTGTTGAGATTGAAGAAACCGTAATTGAAAGTAGTGAAACCAATCAAAATGAGGCTATTGCAGAGCGTGTGGTAAACGTTGTCGAAATTAAAGTTGCTGCTGTAGAAGAAGATGTAGAGGTCGCTTTTGCTGTTATTGAAGATGTTCCTATTTTTCCGGGTTGTGAAGGTCTATCAAAAACAGAAACCAAAGATTGTTTTCAAAGAAAAGTTCAAGAGCATGTTATCAAGAATTTCAATTATCCAGAGTCTGCTTTACAACTCGGTATTCAAGGGCGGGTATCCGTACTATTTGTGATAGATGCTAAAGGGTATACCATTGGAATACGGTCAAGAGGTCCAGATAGAATATTAGAAAAAGAAGCGGAACGTATTATTGGTATGTTACCGAAAATGCAACCAGGTAAACAACGAGGAAAAGCAGTAAAAGTGTCGTATGCCGTTCCAATATTCTTCAAGTATCAAGATGGGTGATATTTGGTATTAGATTAAATAGATGATTTAAAAAATCAAGAGGTGTCATGTCTCTTGATTTTTTTTTGTTCGATACATAGAATATTTTTTTCTAACAACATTTCATCCTTAAAATACAACAATTGGGTAAGTGGCTTTTTAAAAACCTTTAGTTGTGTTTTATATTTGTTTAAAATTAAAAAGGAATCATCATGCAGAATCTAATTAAAATTGTTTGTCTTACGCTTTTTAGCATGATAGTTTCAAATGCCCAACAGGCAACTGGGAGCGACGTAACTATTAATATTTCAAACCTTAACAGTAATAATGGAAAAGTGTTTGTAGCCCTTTATAATTCAGAATCAACATTTTTAAACAAAGGAATTAAAGGCGGTTTTAGTAAGATTGAAAATAATGGCTGTACTGTAACTTTTAAAGATATTCCAAATGGTTTTTATGCAATATCCATGTTTCATGATGAAAATGATAATAACACAATGGATACAAATTTTTTAGGAATTCCTAAGGAAGATTATGGATGTTCTAATAATGCAAAAGGATTTATGGGGCCACCAAAATGGGAAGAGGCTAAATTTCAAATAAATAACAATTCAATTATTCAACATATTCAACTTTAAAACTTAAAACAATGAAACATCTATTCATCATCGCAACACTTTTAGTATCGGTAGTAACAACTGCCCAAACTAACTACGAAGAAGGCATGCAAAAAGCCTTTGAATTATGGGGAAGTAATAACACAACTGAAGCCTCAAACTTATTTGAGCGTATTGCAAAGGCAGAACCAGATAATTGGTTGCCATCATATTACGCGGCTCAAATAAATATTATTTACAGTTTCGGGGAAAAAAATGAAGAAAAGCTAAGTGCTCAACTTAGTAGAGCCCAGGATTTAATTAACGATGCTACCGCTATTTCAAAAAACAATCCAGAAATTTTAGTACTACAAGCCTTATTACACACTGCTTGGGTAGCTTATGATGGCGCCACTTATGGGATGACCTTGTCTGGTAAAGTAGTAGAGTTATACACAAAAGCAGAAATGTTAGCACCAGAAAACCCGCGTGTGGTATATTGTAAAGCCGAATGGTATGTTGGAAGCGCACGATATTTTGGACAAGACACTAAACCATTCTGTGAGGATTTAGAGCGCTCTTTAGAACTTTTTGCTAACTTTAAACCAGAAACACCTTTTAGTCCAAAATGGGGTAAGGACCGTGTTGAAATGCAATTAGAATCTTGTAAAGGATAACACTAATAGTCTTAAATTAAAGCCATGGAAAAATTAAGAAAATCAATCATTTTAAGCTTAATTATTGGTGCTGTAATATTTGGTATTGGTAATGCAATGTCACCAAACGGCTTTAATTTTAAAAATGTTAACGAGCTTTTAATCAATTTTGGATTGTACCAGTTGTACTCTTTTGTTTTAGGGTTTTCTAATATGTACTTTTTCGATTATATGAATTCCCGTTCCTGGAAAAAGGAGGATACCATAAAACGCAGTATTATTGGAATTTTAAGTTCAACTGTAATCACTTTAATAGGCTTGTTTTTTCTTAGAGCGTTTACTTCAGTTGCTTTTAATGGTAGGTCGTTTCATGATTTTATAGTAAATGAGAAATTTCGATATTACCAATTTGGGTTATGGATTACCTTAACCATTGTTATTATTTTTCATTTTATATATTATTATAATAAGTATCAGCAAAATAGAATAAAAGAACAGAAAGTCATAGCAGGTACAGCAAGTGCTAAATTTGATGCTTTAAAAAACCAGTTAGACCCACATTTTTTGTTCAATAGTTTAAATGTATTAACTAGTTTAATAGAAGAGAATCCGGAAAACGCACAAAAGTTTACAACCTCGCTGTCTAAAGTCTATCGCTATGTTTTAGAACAAAAAAACAAAGAATTAGTATTTGTAGATGAAGAGTTGGCATTTGCTAAAACCTACATGTCGCTTTTAAAAATGCGTTTTGAAGACAGTATTATTTTCGATATTCCTGATAAAGCAAAAAATTCAGTAAGTAAAGTTGTGCCCTTATCGTTACAGCTCCTTTTAGAAAACGCCGTAAAGCATAATACAGTAACCTCCAAAAAACCTTTGCACATAAAAATTTATGAAGATGGCGATAGTTTAGTGGTCGAAAATAATTTACAACCCAAGCAAATAGTAAAAAAGAGTAGTGGTGTGGGTTTAAATAATATCATGCAACGCTACAATTTATTAACCGATAAAAAAATTCACATTACAAAAGAAGTAAACAGGTTCGCGGTAACCATACCAATGCTTACAAAACAAATTTATAACATGGAAATTAAACATAATTATAACGAACAAGACGCCTATTACAAAGCTAAAAAACACGTCGAAGAAATAAAAAGGTTTTACTCTAACCTGCTATCCTATGGCATAGTTATTCCTTTTTTAATATTTATAAACTACCGTACTTCATGGAATTTCCAGTGGTTTTGGTTTCCTATGTTAGGGTGGGGAATGGGGTTAACATTTCACGCATTCGGGGTTTTCAGATATGGAAAATCGTGGGAAGAACGCAAAATTCAAGAAATTCTTAAAAAAGAAGAATCATCAAACAATAAAACCTGGAAATAATGGAGTCAAATTATATCGAAAAAGACCGTTACGAGTACGCCGCAAAGCGCGTAAAACGTATTAAAAGATTTCGTACACATACTTTTGTGTATGTTGTAATCAATATTATGATAGTAATCATTAACATTCAAAATATGGAAGCTGGTGAAAGTTATTTTCAATGGCAAAACTTCACAACCTTATTGTTTTGGGGTATTGGTTTGTTGGCACACGCACTATCTGTTTTTACGCCAAATTTTTTTTTGGGAAAAGACTGGGAAGAACGTAAAATTAAAGAATTAATGGAAAAAGATAAAAAATCTTGGAAGTAGTATTAGTTGGCAGTCGCAGTTTTTCAATGGTCGCAAGTCACTTGTTTTTTGCGCCAATAAAAAACATGTTAAAAATAATTTCGGCGTTCCCCAAAAGGGGTCGGGCTTTCACTACTCGCTTTTTTTATGTAACCTTGAGCGCAGAAGTAGGTCATTAATACAAAAAAGCTCAAACAAACCGTTCAATCCCTAACGCACCTGCCAAAAACCAGTAGTCAAAAATATACCAGCCATAAACCAAAAACCAAGCAATGGACGTAATTATAATAGAAGACGAAAAACCATCAGCACGACGTTTACAGCGTATGTTAGCTGCATTACATATGGAAACCAAAACCATGTTACATTCCGTTGAAGAATCTATAAATTGGTTTCAAAACAACCCACATCCCGATTTAATATTTCTTGACATTCAGTTAAGCGATGGCTTGTCGTTCGAAATTTTTGAAACTGTCGAAATTAAATCTGCCGTTATTTTCACTACGGCTTATGATGAGTATGCGCTACAAGGTTTCAAACTAAACAGCATCGACTATTTATTAAAACCAATTGACGAGGACGATTTAGTAAAAGCTGTAAAAAAGTTTCAAGAGCGCATGCCACTAAAACAAGCAGTAACTCTCGATTTTAACGATATTAAAAAACTTCTTATAACCCCGATTGATAGGGAATACAAAAAACGCTTTTCAGTAAAAGTAGGGCAACATTTAAAACTCATAAATATTGAGGATATAGAATGTTTTTACAGTGAAAATAAAGGCACATATTTACACACCATAGAAGGAAGAAATTATTTGTTAGACACCACTTTAGAACTTTTAGAAAACGAACTGGAGCCACAAACCTTTTTCCGGATAAGCCGGAAATTCTTTGTAAACATTAACGCCATAAAAGATATGGTAAGTTATACCAATTCGCGTCTACAAATAAAACTAAACTCATATAACGACGATCAAGTTATAGTGGCCCGCGAACGCGTAAAAGATTTTAAGGACTGGTTGGAGTAGGGTTTTTTGGGAGGTTCGTTTAAACTTAAGTTTAAGAATAATAGCCAATTGAGATTAATTCATTAAATAATCAGCTAACAAGAAAGATATTTCATTCATCATCTGTTCTATCGATATTTTTAAATCTTTATATATTTTCTTGATCTCCCCATGCTCATCGAAATAATCCTCTTGAGAAACATCTTCCGTTATTTTGGCGCCTTCACCACCAAGACCAAAATTCAAACGAATTTCGTTATCTGTAAATTCAATTAGAAAACGATATTCAATATCAGCAAATAAATCAATACCCATTGTTCTGGAAATAAGAACGCCTTTTTTTTGACCAGCAATTATTACTTCTTCATTTTTAAAAGTCGTTATAACGTTCTCATCCTTATTTTTAAAATAAGCATTGTACCAATTTAAGGTTTTTGTGTAAAGCACATCCTTCCTAATGCCGTTAAAAACAACATCAATTGGTTGAACACCATCTTTCGTGAATGCAAAATGTGGTATTTTCGTTTCTATAGTCCTGCTCGACTTGGTAAAATCAAGGTCATTAATTTTAATAATCTCTCCAGCCCGTATTGCAGCCTCAAAATCTACGGCTTGTCTATATGTTCCCAGGTTAAACGTTCCATTTTCATCAAATTGCGGACCTAAAGCTATAACGCCTAAAATTTTATCCCCATTTTTAGTTGAAGAGACCTTGCTAAAATGTTTGATTAAAAAATCCAAACCGTTATAATTATTACTAATTCCCTGTGGGGTGTTTTTGAATTCATTATAAGATTTATTACCGGTGAAATCGGTCATATATTTCTTGGGAGTAGTAATATAAATAAAATTTCCTGAATTAGGATCGCTACCTTTTCCCAAGAAAATTACATCTCCCTTTTTGACGGTTAGCGTATCAAAAATCACTATGGGTCCATCAAACCTTTTTCCTGGTATTTGCCCGAATACTGAATTGGTTAAGATTAATAAACCAATAGTCAATGTCTTTGTCATATTATAGGCTTTTTGAAAAGGGTGTTGACTTCAAGATATGCCAGTTTTAATTGACCACATCGGCTGTTAAACGAAGTTGCAATTTTTTTCGAACAAATTCAAGTGCAATTATTATGAAAAAGTTAATCACTCTAGAAATTCTAAAATGTCACCAGATTGTCAATCTAATATTTTACAAATAGCGTCATGCGTGCTAAAACTTACCACTTTTGCTTTGCCTGTTTTTAAAATATTCACTACTTCCGATAGTTATCGGAAGTAGTGAATATTATTCAGATTTAACGAATTTATGAGTATTAAAAAGCTTACTGCTTTTTCATAAACTGTCGCAGTGCTACCCATTGCTTTAGCATGTCTCTGGCATCCTGTGCAGGATATCCTAATACTGTTTTTCCAGCTTCAACATCACCAACAACACCAGAACCAGCGCCTACAGTTGCCCCAGAATGAATAGTTGTGTGGTCTTTAATGGAGGCGCTTCCGCCAATAATAACGCCATCGCCTAAAGTCACAGAACCAGCAAGTCCGCTATGTCCCGCCATAATACAAGAGCGCCCCATAATGCTATTATGGGCTATTTGTACTAAGTTATCAATTTTGCAACCATCGCCAATAATAGTCGAGCTAAATTTAGCACGATCTACACACGAGTTGGCACCAATTTCAACATAATGACCAATAATAACATTGCCTATTTGCGGTATTTTCACAAGACCCCGACCATCATCACTTGGTCTGTATCCAAAACCATCAGCCCCTATACTTACGTTGGTATGAAAAATACAATGACTGCCAATAATACAGCGCTCACGAATTACAGTTCCCGACCATACAATGGTATTATCACCAATGCTAGTTTCGTCAAACACGCACACATTAGGGTATAAAACCACGTCATTGCCTAAAACAACATCTTTACCTACATAACAGTTAGCACCAATTTTGCAACCATCACCAATTATAGCAGAGTCGTGTACCACAGCTGTAGGGTGTATGTTTACTTCAAATACCGGTGCCGCCGGATTAAACAATTCTAAAATTTTAGCCATCGCTAAATCAGCATTTTTTACTTTAATTAATGCTCGATTTTCACCAGGTTCAACATTTAAATTATCGTTTATAATTGCTGCACAAGCTTTAGAGTCGGTCCAATATTTTACATATTTAGTACTTCCTATAAAAGTAATATGGTTGCTTTCGGCCTTCTGTAATTCTTCAGGGCCTTCAATATTCTCTGTAGTATTTCCAATTAACTCGCCATTTAAAAAGCTGTTAATTTTCTCAATAGAGTAGGATTTTTTCAAAATGTTTGTTTGCTTTAATAGTTAGTATGAAGTATTTGTAAATCTAAGAAAAAAAAAGAAAATATAGATCACTAATCCTCAACTCTGTTCTCGTCAAAGGCTGAAGGCAATAATTTTGGAATAAATTTAACCACCAGCGGTAATAATATAGCACCTCCAGGAAGCAAAAATATGGCTAGACTTGGTATAGATTTAAAAACATCTAAAAGTTGCTCTTGCACCTTTTTTTGCTCTTCGTTATTTAAATCTCTTTTAGTAGATTGAGTAAGGAGCACCATAAGTTCTTTACTGTCCTTTAATTCTTGGTATAAACGTTTACTGTTTCTTGTAATTAATCTTTTAACCATTTTACTAGAGTTATTGTAAAAACTTTGAACCATGTTGGTGGAACTTAATAAAGCAATATGGTCTTTGTGTGCTATAAAAAAATCGGTTACACTATGTATCGAATTATTAACATAATTCTTTTCTATATGTAATTTATTGCCTAACTGAATTAAAAAACCGTGCTCATTTTTGTCAATGGTTTTATCGCTCCAAGAAGCCATACAGGCAAGGTCAAGAATGTAATATTTTTCAAGAGTTGAATTAATATGGGTTAAAGCCTGTGGGAAGGTTAAAGGGCTATTGCTTTGGTAACGTAACGATGCTTCAAAAAGTTTAATTAAACTTTCGTCGTATTTATTTTTAGATTCTTTTGAATTTAAAACATTTAACGAAATGGTCTCAATTGAAGCTTCTAATTTTTTTATATAATTAAAGGCAATGGATTCCTTTTTTAAAAATTCTTGATACGCCAAGATATCAATATATAAAAACGCATTGATAATAAAGTAATTAAAGTTTTTTGTGATGAAGTTATCATCCAATAAGATGCGTTTATGTATTATTTTTTCAAGTTGCTCATTCGCTTTTTTTTCACCGAGAAACCCCAAAAAATACGATGTTTTAAGTTCATTAATTTCGGTATAAAAAGTAATAACACTTTCTACAAAAGGAACTTCAGAACTTGAGTTTTTATGAGTGTAAAGTAGTGCTAAGCATAAATTTATTTTGCAAAGTTCATCTTCGGTAAGGTCTTTATTTATAATAACATTACAAACAACATCAAAATTACTACCGTAAACAAAACCAGACGATCTTAATGCATCGTAAAAGGTTTCTTCATTTAAATTAAACAAAGTATCCTTTTTACTTAATTCTTTCAATAATTTTTTTATCCAGCCACTAGCCGATGGATTCATAGCCTTGTTATTTATAGTGTAAAAATAGTGTTTTAGGGTTATTATTCGCAAATGAAAGCATGGGGATTGAGTAATAATAAATTTTGAGTAGTATTTTGGTATTACCGCTCCCGATAGCCATCGGGACCGGAGATTGGGTTTTCACTTCAAATACGAAGTATTTACAATTTCTATAGTTTAAATGTGTTTACTAGGAGTTATCCCTAACCCTTTAGCAACTAGCATTCAACTTTTAAATAAATAATGTAGCTATCACGAAAACCGCTTTTTTTAAAAATTATTTAAATTAAAGTTAAATATCGCTATTTATGATAAACATCATGGGCTCAAACTAAGTTAAACTTGTATCTTTACTTTACTATCAATTTAAAATCATGTATTTATGAAAAAAATAATATGTGCAACAGATTACTCCAATAATTCTGTCCCAGCTTTAAAATACGCTTATGCACTAAGCAAAAAAATAAATGCAGAATTAATAATTTTAAATATTATAGAATATCCAACCGTTTGGAACAGTGACGTGCCAAAGCCTAAGTTTTCAGACTTTGAAAGTGGTGCACATAAAGCATATCAAAAACTGTTAAATGAATTCTGTACAACACACTTAGGTGCCAATTTTAATTCGCAAAACGTTACTTTGGATGTAAAAAACGGTGAGGACGTAGAAAACGAAATACTTAACTACGCGAAAAACTCACAGGCTTTACTATTAGTTTTAGGAGTAAAAGGAATGAGTCCAATAAAGGAATTGTTTTTGGGTAGTACTACAAAAATGCTGATATCAAAATCAAAAATCCCGGTAATTGCAGTTCCTGAGGGATCAAAACTTGAAAAATTCGAAAGTTTGGTTTACGCCACAACCCTTGCAGATGAAGACATTATCGCCATTAAAAAAATCTGTGACTTATTTGATTCTATAATAACAAAGATAGAGGTGCTTCATGTTTCAGAAAAAGAGGATAACAGCTCTGTATCTAAAATAGAAGCTTTCAGAAAAAATCTTAAAGCACAATTTTCCACATCAAATATTGAATTGAAAATAATTTACAATAATGACGTTTTTGGAACGCTTAAAAATTATTTAAAAGATCAGGAAGTGGATATTCTAGGAATGTTGGAACGTGAAAAAAGAGTTGTATGGAAAAATTTATTCCATAGAGACCTTGTAAAACGATTGGAAACTAGTACTAACATTCCACTAATTAGCATTAGACAGGAATCTGTTTAACCTAAAAGATCATTAACAATTTCTCAATAATCGTTACCTATTATTATTATTATTAGTATAAAATTAATAATTCAATAAGGGCAATGAAGTATTTGTTCAGTTTACCTTTTTGGACTGTATTGTTTATTTCAATTTGGTTTTACATTTTAAGCACTATTGATTTAATTCCTCTTAATTAGTTGGTTTTTTTTTAATGTTAATTTGAAAAGGTTTCGTTATTCTCAATATCACTAATATGATGTTCTAAAGCTTTAACCGAAATTTGAATTTCCTTTATTAATAACCCTAACGATACAATCAGTAAAATAAGAGCAGTACCAAACACCCAAACAGCCATGGTGTGTTGTTGTATATAAATTAAAAACATGGTTAACACGCAAAGTAATAAGCTTGAAATTCCAAAAATTTGCATGGACCGTGTTAGGTATAAGCGTTGTTTTATGTTTTGTATTTGGGCAATTAACACTTTATCCTTATTTTTTTTGTATTTGCTGTGTAAATCTCTAATTACAGCGGCGTAAGCTAAAAACCGATTGGTATAAGCAAGCATAATTAATGATATGGCTGAAAATAGTACAGCAGGTGTTGTAAGTGTTAATTGTTCCATAAGTTTTAAAGTGTTACTAGTTTTTCGCCAAAAGCATGTACTCGGTCCCATTTGGTATATTCTATTTCGGCATCTCTGTTGGTAGGCCCATGAGTCATCCACATAATAAGTTGAATCATTTTTCTGTCAAAAAAAGTATATTTTTTATAGTCTATTTTACCAGCAAAAACTTCCACTAAATTAGGGTTCCAAGTAATAGTTTTAAAAAATTTAACTACATACGGGTTCCCTGTTGGAGTACTTTTTTCTGGTTTTCTAGCAACCAAATTTACTGAAAAGAAAACAGATTTTTTCGCCTCCAGTTCTTGTTTGTGCGAATTTATAAACTCAATTATTTTTTTATTATGAACACCATAACGAATACTTGAGCCAATAACAATTTTTTCATAATTATTTAAATCAGCATCAAAAGCATCAATAGAAAATAAGTCAACAGATTGGTTGTGTTCTTTTAATTGTTTCGTAAGAGCATTACAAATTTTTAGAGTCTGTCCATCTACCGATGAATAGATAATAAGAAGGTTTGCTTCCATGGTTTTTAATATGAGATAAAGTTACACATTTATTGACTTTTAAGCAAAAATGTAGAACTAGTAATTCTGGTCTTTTAAACCTTTAAATTATATTCTATTTCTTAGAATTCAGTAATTTATGACTTGCTTTAAACGATATTTTATTAATAAATAGTATGCGCCTTTCTATTTAGAATTAATTAAATAGCTAATTGATACACTAAAAAAACCGGTTGTTTTTAGCTTAAGTTCTCTTCCAATTTGGGCTAAAGTTTTAAGGGAAACACCAGAAACACTAACATTACATCCTGAAGCACCTTTTAATGAGTTCAACTTCTTGATTCAAAACTCGAAGATTTTATAATTTAGACCCTATTTTCATCAAATAGTTTGTTTTTTCTTACGAAAAATTATTTACTTAAATTTCGTAGTTATTTATTAGTTTAGTGACATGCAAGAAGATTTTTTACACTACATCTGGAAACATAAAAAATTCCAAATAAATAATTTAAAAACAACAACTAGAGAGTCTGTTTTAATAAATTCAGTTGGGCAACATAATTTTAATTCAGGACCTGATTTTTTTAATGCGCAACTTTTTATAGGCAGTCAACTTTGGGCTGGAAATGTTGAAATTCATATAAAATCTTCCGATTGGTTTTTACACAACCATGAACAAGATAAAACGTATGATAACGTGATTCTACATGTAGTTTGGGAGCACGACACCGAGGTATTTAGAAAAGATAATACAGCAATTCCTACGCTTCAATTAAAAGATTTCACAAGTAAAGACGTTTTAAATAATTATGAGATCCTTTTTTCTAAAAATGGTAAATGGATAAATTGCGAGACTGATTTTGCCTCGGTTGACAACTTTGTATTTAGTAATTGGCTAGAGCGTTTGTATTTTGAGCGTTTAGAACGAAAATCGGAAACAATACAAGTCCTTTTAAAAGAAACTAAAAATGATTGGGAAGCGGTGTTTTTTAAATTATTGGCTAAAAATTTTGGACTTAAAGTAAATGGAGAATCGTTTTTTAGTTTGGCACAATCTATTGATTTTTCAATAGTAAGAAAGGCACAAGTAAATCAACAAACATTGGAAGCCTTGTTAATGGGGCAAGCCGGTTTGTTAGATCAAGAACTTGAAGTTGCTTATTATTTAGATTTGGTTAAAGAATATCAGTTTTTAAAACAGAAGTTCAAATTAAAAAACAACCAAGTATTGCCTTCGCACTTTTTTAGATTGCGACCACCAAACTTCCCAACTATCAGATTGTCGCAATTAGCAAGTTTGTACCATGTGCATCAAAATCTGTTTTCAAAAGTTATAGAAACCAATAATTTGGAAGATTTTTACCAATTGTTTAGTGTTTTAACGGCACCTTTTTGGAATACACATTATACTTTTCAAAAAGAATCAAAAGCATCATCAAAAAGACTAACTAAATCGTTTATAGACTTGTTACTTATTAACACCATTCTTCCTATTAAATTTTGCTATGCAAAACAAAAGGGAGAGGAAGTAGATGCCGCTATTTTAGAAATTGCACACCATATTACTTCAGAAAAAAACAGCATTATTGATGCTTTCAATGCTCTAAAAGAAGTGTCAAAATCATCTTTACATTCCCAAGCACTTATTCAGCTTAAAAGCGAATATTGCAATAAGAATAAATGTTTGCAATGTGCTATTGGCAGTAAACTAATTGGGAATTAAATTTTAGTAAAAAAATTTAAACTTTTAATATTAAAACTTGTAAACTAAACATTAAATTGCAGCATGAACAATATTTATAAATTATTATTGTTTTTTCAAAAACATGGCTACTATGTGTGCCAGCGCATTGCAGAACGTTTAGGTATTAGAGCAAAAGTTGTAAGGACGACTTTTATGTATTTAGCTTTTGTTACGCTAGGTTTTGGCTTTGCGCTGTATTTGTTTTTGGCGTTTTGGATGCGCATTAAAGATTTGGTTTATACTAAACGTTCATCTGTTTTTGATTTATAATTTATGAACCCACTTTCAAGATTTTTTAAAACCAGAATGTATACCGCCGTTTTTTTAATGGTTTTTATATTGCTAGTCGGTGTTACAGGATATAGGGTGATTTCGGGTTATTCTTGGGTTGATGCGGTGTACATGACAGTAATTACTATGACAACTGTTGGTTTTGGCGAAGTAGTACCACTTGATGAACAGTCTAAAATTTTTACCATATTTTTAATATTAGCCAGTGTTTTAATAATGGGTTATGCACTTTCTATTATTACAGAATATATTTTAAGTAAAAATAATATTGATGAATTAAAATATAAAAGGATGCAAAAAAAGATTGATAGTTTTAAAAATCATGTGGTTGTTTGTGGTTATGGAAGAAATGGAAAACAAGCAACCGTTAAGCTTTTGGCCCACAACCGTCCATTTATTGTTATTGAAAGAAACAAGGACATGGAGGCACGATTGCAACAAGATAATGTACCTTATATTATAGGAAATGCGAATGAAGACGAAGTGCTTATGCAAGCAGGAGTAGATCGTGCATCAAGTTTTATTTCGGCTTTGCCTAACGATGCCGATAATTTGTTTGTGGTGCTTTCAACAAGACAAATAAACAAGAATATAAATATTATTAGTCGGGCATCAAATGAATCGTCTTATAATAAATTGAAGTTTGCAGGAGCTAATAATGTTATTTTACCCGATAAAATAGGAGGCGATCACATGGCATCTTTAGTGGTAGTTCCTGGTTTAATGGAGTTTATAGACAATCTTTCAATTGTTGGAAAATCGAATATTAATATAGAGGAAATCGCTGTCGAAAAGCTTTTTGATAAAAATTCAGTCAAAACCATTAAGGGGTTAGATCTTCGTAGAAAAACAGGATGTTCGGTTATAGGTTATAAAGATGAAAACGGTGAGTATATTTTGAATCCGGATGCAGATTTAGAATTGGCGCCTAATTCTAAAATCATTGTTTTAGGAAGGCCAGAACAGATTCAAGCATTGAATTTAGAGTACAACATTGACTAAAGAATGTTCTATTTTAACAGCAATAGTTTTAAATAATCAATTTTTTTTAGCACCTTGCTGCCTTCTAATACAAATCTTTCAAGAAAATACTAACTAATCTAAATTTTTCATGAAGAAATATCTTCTTACCATTTTTACTTTATTTTTACCATTATTAACATTTGCTCAAGAACAAAGTTTGGGTAAATCTATAAACGATGCTTTTGCCAGATATACAAAACCAATTGTAGATTTAATATTTTACCCAATTGAAGTGGCTGGAAAAGATCTGCCAATTGTACTTGTTATTCTCTTGCTCGGTGCCTTTTTCTTTTCGGTGTATTTCAAAGGTGTCAACTTTAGATACATAAAAATCTGTCTCCGAACAGCAATGGGAAAATATGATCATATAGACCATCATGTGCCCGCAGGCCAAGATATAGAGGTAGAGGACGGAGAAATAATAGGAGCAGTAAAAATTGAAGGAGAAGTTCCTGGTGAGCTGACCCATTTTCAGGCCCTAACAGCTTCATTGTCTGCAACCGTAGGCCTTGGTAATATTGCGGGAGTTGCCGTAGCTATTGCCATTGGAGGTCCTGGAGCCACCATTTGGATGGTTTTGGCTGGGGTTTTAGGAATGGCCACAAAATTTGTTGAATGTACCTTAGGAGTAAAATACAGAGAAGTTGATGAACAAGGCAAAACCTATGGTGGACCAATGTATTACTTAACGACCGGGTTGGGCGAATTGGGTATGAAAGGATTTGGTAAATTTCTCGCTGTTTTTTTCGCAATTATGTGCATAGGTGGATCTTTTGGTGGTGGAAATATGTTTCAATCCAATCAGGCAGCCTCACAATTGATTGATTTGGCTGGCTTTACAAATCCTAATGCAGGATTATACATAGGTATAGTGTTGGCTTTTGTTGTTGGTCTTGTTATTATTGGGGGCATTAAAAGAATTGGTAAAGTAACTGAAAAGGTAGTTCCTTTTATGGCCATTGTTTATGTGGGTGCAGGACTGATTATTATAGGGATTAATTATGATATGATTCCTTATGCTGTAAATGAGATTTGGGAAGGAGCAATTAAACCTAATGCCGCTTTTGGGGGTATTGTTGGGGTCTTGATTGTTGGTTTTCAAAGAGCGGCATTTTCAAATGAAGCGGGTGTTGGATCAGCTGCCATAGCACATAGCGCAGTAAAAACAAGATATCCGGCCAGTGAAGGTTTAACAGCCTTGCTAGGGCCATTTGTAGATACGGTGATTATTTGTTCAATGACAGCTATTGTTATTATTATTACCAATGCTAAACACAAGTTGTTTACTTACGGAAATTTAGACGCATCAAGTAATGTTATCTTGACCGGCTCTAATGAGCCAATTGGAGGTGTTGGATTAACATCGCTTGCTTTTGATTCGGCCATTCCACATTTTTCAATAGTACTTTCTATTGCTATAGTTTTATTTGCTGTGTCTACCATGATTTCTTGGTCGTACTATGGTTTGCAGGCCTGGAAATATCTATTTGGAAAAGGTAAAGTATCAGATACGGTCTACAAACTGTTGTTCTTGGTCTTTCTTGTCGTTGGAGCTTCTTCAAGTTTAGAGGCCGTAATAGGATTTTCTGATGCCATGATTTTTGCCATGGTATTTCCAAATATTATAGGATTGGTTCTCTTGTCTCCCAAAGTTAACCAAGAACTTAAAAAATATCTTAGTGCTATAAAAATGGATAAGATGGATGCCACAATTTCCAAAGCAGATTCAAGCGTGAAAGAGGTGCAATAAAGTTTATTATAAATAAAAAAATCCTTTTGTTGTTTTTTAGACGACAAAAGGATTTTTTTTTAAATTGAAATAATTATTAATTAACATGTCATTTTTTTACCGATATTCGCTTTTCTTAATCAAACCCATAATTAGCATATATGTCAAAATCAAATGAAGCTTGGGGATCACGAAAAGGTCTCATTTTAGCAATGATTGTTTTAAAAATCATTTTTTTTGGTAATAATGCTACCTTTTTGCACAAATTTTTTAAAAACAACTAATTAATTTAACATTTTTATGAAGAAATATATTCTTTCTATATTCACTTTAATAATGCCATGTATTACATTTGCTCAAGAATCAGCTGAAAAAGGTTTAGATCAGCGAATAGATGAGGGTTTTAAGCCATTTTCTGACGCTGTTTTTAATGCTGTTTTCTTTCCTGTTTTTGGAATTCCATTTGTTTTAATATTACTTGTTTTTAGCGCATTGTTTTTTACTCTTTATTTTGGGTTTCCAAATATTAAATATTTTGGAAAAGCAATCAATACGGTTAGAGGAAAATATGATGCAATTGACGGCGGTCATAAAGCGATGGATTCTCCAATAACTCTTGATGGCGATGTTTTACACACTATTAGGGATGAAAGCAAATCAGGGGAAGTAAGTCATTTTCAAGCTTTGGCAACGGCGGTATCTGGTACTGTAGGTAATGGAAATATTGCTGGTGTTGCACTGGCTATTTCACTCGGGGGTCCTGGCGCTACGTTTTGGATGATTATTTGTGGATTGTTAGGAATGTCGTCAAAGTTTGTTGAATGTACACTTGGAGTACAATATAGAGATATAGGGGAAGATGGAACTGTTTATGGGGGGCCAATGTATTATATAAGTAAAGGCCTAAAAGAAAAAGGTTTTACTGTGTTAGGAAAAATAGCAGCTGTATTTTTTGCAATTTTTTGTATTGGAGGTTCTTTTGGAGGGGGAAATGCCGCACAATCTAACCAAGCGACTATTGTTTTAAAAGACTTAATGGGACTAGAAAATGCAGGGGCAGGATTTTGGATTGGTGTTATATTGGCTGTTTTGGTAGGTGTTATAATTATTGGAGGTATTAAAAGGATAGCGTCTGTAACTGAAAAAATAGTACCGTTTATGGCACTGTTTTATTTGGTGGCATGTTTTTATATCGTATTTAGTAATTTTTCTTTAGTTGATGATGCCTTTGCTTTAATACTAAAGGAAGCATTTAATCCAACAGCTATCGGCGCAGGAAGTCTAATAGGGGTATTATTAATTGGTTTTAAACGAGCTGCTTTTTCAAATGAAGCTGGAGCAGGTTCTGCTTCTATTGCGCATTCAGCTGTAAAAACAAATTACTCTGCTTCTGAAGGGTTAGTCTCTTTATTAGAGCCTTTTATTGATACGGTTGTTATTTGTACCATGACGGCCTTAGTAATTATTATTTTTAATTTCGGTGGTGCTTTTCAGTATGGCGGAAATGGATTAGGCGCAGTGTTGATTGAAGGTGTATCTTATGAAGGCGCTGGAATTACTTCAAAAGCATTTGCGCAATACATACCTTATTCAAATGTTTTCTTAACAATTGCAGTTGTATTGTTTGCAGTATCTACTATGATTTCTTGGTCTTATTATGGACTTCAATCTTGGAAGTATTTATTTGGAAGAGGAAAAGCAGCAGATTTGGCATATAAACTTTTATTCTTAATGTTTGTGATTATTGGGGCAGCTGCAAGTATGGGCTCTATTTGGCAATTTTCTGATGCTATGATTTTTGCGATGATATTTCCTAATATGATAGGGCTATTCTTTTTGTTTCCTGTTGTTAAAAGAGAATTGAAAAGATATTTGAATGCTATAAAAGTAACTAAAGATTAACCATTTATAATAATAGAATGCAATCCCATTTCAAGTTTTCAAAAGAACAAAGGAATGGGGTTTTTTTATTAATTCTATTTATCAGTGTTTTACAATGTGTTTATTTTTTTGTTGATTTTTCATCTGAAGAAATTGCTGTAAACCAAACAGAACTAGTGAGATTTCAAAAAGAAATTGACTCACTTAGGTTGATACAACTGGAAGAACGAAAACCAAAAATACATGTCTTCAATCCAAATTATATAACCGACTTTAAAGGAGCTTCTTTAGGAATGACTAATGAAGAAATTGATAGATTACTCGCTTTTAAAAAGCAGAACCAATGGATAAATTCGGTAAAACAATTTCAAGATGTCACAAAAATATCCGATTCACTTTTAGATGCGATTTCCCCATATTTTAAGTTTCCAGATTGGGTTACTAATTCAATACAAAAAGTAAGCACCACTAATTTTTACCATACCAGTAAACCAAAAACGTTTAATGAGAAGCAAGACTTAAATAAAGCAACAACGCAAGAGCTTCAAAAAATAAACGGCATTGGTGCAGTGCTGTCAGATAGAATAATTAAGTTTAGAAATAAGTTTGTTGGAGGTTTTATTGCCGACGTTCAATTACAAGATGTTTTTGGTTTAACCTCTGAGGTTTTAGAACGCATAACAGAAGAATTTACTGTAAAATCACCTAGAGTAGTTCAAAAAGTAAACTTAAATAATGCGACAATTGAACAATTGGTTACCATTCAACATATAGATTATAATTTAGCTAGGTATATAATGGAACAGCGTCAGTTAAGAGATGGATTCAAATCCATAGATGAATTAACAAAAGTTAAAGACTTTCCAGCAAATAAAATCGATATAATTAAATTATATTTGTCGCTTGATTGAAAAAGAAAGAATAAATGAATAGTATGTACTTCACCGAAGAACATAATCTTTTTAGAAAAAGCTTACAAGATTTTTTAAAAAAAGAAGTAGTTCCGCACATTGAAAAATGGGAACAAACTGGTGCCATTGACAGATTTATATGGAAAAAATTTGGCGACATGGGTTTCTTTGGTATTAATTATCCAGAAGCTTATGGTGGGTTAAATTTAGATTTATTTTATACGGTAATACTTCTTGAAGAACTCCAAAAAATAAATTCGGGCGGTTTTGCTGCAGCTATTTGGGCACATATTTATTTGTCTATGACGCACCTAAATTCTGAAGGAGATGAAGCTATCAAACAAAAATATTTGGCTCCAAGTATAACTGGTGATAAGATTGGTTGTTTGTGTATAACAGAACCTTTTGGCGGGAGCGATGTTGCAGGTATGCGCACAACTGCTGTAAAAAATGGTGATCATTATGTTATAAATGGATCCAAAACCTTTATTACAAACGGAGTATATAGCGATTATTTAATAGTAGCGGTAAAAACAAATCCAGAATTAGGAAATAAAGGCATTAGCATATTTGTTTTAGACAGAGAGATGGAAGGCGTATCTGCAACTAAATTAAATAAGTTAGGCTGGCGCGCTTCTGATACTGGCGAAATAGCTTTTAGCGATGTTAAAGTTCCTATAGGTAATTTATTGGGTGAAGAGGGTGAAGGTTTTTCATATATTATGGAACACTTTTCTTTAGAACGGTTGATTATGGGTATAAATTCGCATGCGCGTGCTGAATATGCACTTGAGTATGCCTTACTATATATGTCCGAACGTCAAGCATTCGGAAAGACGATCGATAAATTCCAGGCTTTAAGGCACACTATAGCCGATTTATATACCGATATGGAAATATGTAAAGAATTTAATTATTCGGTGGCATTCAGATTAAATAAAGGCGAGTATGTTGTTAAAGAAGCAACGATGTCTAAGTTAAAATCAACCAAAATGGCAGATGACGTAATTTACCAATGTCTGCAATTTTTAGGAGGTTATGGTTATATGGAAGATTATCCCATGGCAAGACTTTTTCGCGATAGCAGATTAGGACCTATTGGGGGAGGAACTTCAGAAATTTTAAGAGAGATTCTCGCAAAAATTATAATAGACAAGAAAGATTATAAGCCTGCTACATAACTTTTTTAAGAATAATTTTCATGAAAATTGTTCTCAATTTGCAAATAGTATCATTGATAAAAAAGAATATAAACCAGCTACATAAAATAATTTTAAATTGTTAATTATAAATTGATAATTGTTTTTATATTTGCACACTGAATAACTAAAAGAGAGGAGGTTAAGACACTATGTTAATAATACCCATTAAAGAAGGAGAAAATATAGATAGAGCGCTAAAGCGTTTTAAAAGAAAGTTTGATAAAACAGGAACTAAACGTCAATTACAGACGCGTAAACAGTTTAACAAACCTTCAGTTGTACGTAGAGCACAAATTCAAAAAGCGCAATACATTCAAGGTTTAAGAGATGCAGAAGATATATAATATCTAATAAATCATATAAAATCCCACTTTTAAGTGGGATTTTTTTTTGCTCTAAACTTTTAAAGAGAATAAAACTTCGTACATTTAACCTAATACAATCTAAAAGTTTAATATACTTAAAAGCTATTTGTCTTACATGCCTTTCAAATCATTTACAGATTACCTATTGTTGGAAAAAAATTATTCAGTATTAACTGTAAATGCTTATCAAAATGATTTAGAAGATTTTTCAGAATTTATTAAAAATGAATATGAAACCAATTCAATCAATCTAATTAATTACCCTCAAATTCGTAGTTGGATTGTTTCATTAGTAGAAAAAGGAATATCAAATAGAAGTATCAACAGAAAAATTTCCGCATTAAACACCTATTATAAGTTTCTTTTAAAAATTGGTACTATTGCACAAAACCCTTTAATAAAACATAAAGCTTTAAAAACAAGCAAAAAAATTCAAATACCTTTTTCAGAAACCGAAGTGTCAACCGTTTTAAACGATTTATTTTTTGAAAAAGACTTTGAAGGGATTCGAAACAAACTAATTATAGAATTATTTTATTCAACTGGTATACGTAGAATTGAGCTTATTGAATTGAAGCTTACAAGTTTTAGTTTAGATAACAAAACATTAAAAGTATTAGGAAAGAGAAATAAAGAACGCATTGTGCCGTTATTAAATTCAGTAGTTGAATGTCTTCGTGCATATATAATAGAAAGAAATAAATTAGTAAGTATCAGAGATAGTGATTATTTGTTTTTAACCAAGAAAGGAGTTAAAATATATGAAACACTTGCTTATAGAATAATAAATGATTATTTTAGTAAAGCATCTACAAAGGTAAAAAAGAGTCCACATATATTAAGACACTCCTTTGCGACACATTTGCTTAATCAAGGTGCTGATTTAAATGCTGTTAAAGACCTTCTTGGACATTCAAGTTTGGCAGCAACTCAAGTTTATACTCATAATAGTATATCGGAATTAAAAAAAGTACATATAAATACACATCCAAGAAGTAAAAAGTAATATATCAAATTTTTGTTTAACTAAAAAAATTTTCAATATGAAAGTAAACACGCAGTCAGTTAATTTTAATGCGGATAAAAAGTTAATAGATTTTATTCAAAAACGGATGGATAAGTTAGATATGTTTTACGATAAAGTCATTCAATCAGATGTTTTTTTAAAAGTTGAAAACACTAGTGGAAAAGAAAATAAAATATTTGAAGTTAAATTAAGCGTGCCGGGTGACAGTTTTATAGTAAAAAAGCAATGCAAAAGTTTTGAAGAGGGTGCAGATATTGCTGCATCGTCCTTAGAAAGGCAGTTAAAAAAGAGAAAAGAAAAATTAACCTCACATTTATAATAAAATATCTTTAAAAATGTTTTGATTAAAAAAATAAATCTATACATTTGCAGTCCGTTAGAAATAGCGGACTTTTTTTATGCGTAAAATGTATAAAAACGCCGATGTAGCTCAGCTGGCTAGAGCAGCTGATTTGTAATCAGCAGGTCGTGGGTTCGAGTCCCTCCATCGGCTCAAAAAAAGTAAAAAACGAAATAGGTTACTGTTTTGTTTAAGTTCTTTAAAAAAGTGAAATATATTTAATGGGGAGATACTCAAGCGGCCAACGAGGGCAGACTGTAAATCTGCTGACTACGTCTTCGCAGGTTCGAATCCTGCTCTCCCCACAATAATCTTAAATTAAAGCGCACTTTTGTAGCTTTTTAATTTAAAGTTTTTTTGATTGGGTTTCCAATCTAGGATTAACAACCAAGGGAAGTTAATCCAAGTAATTTTGAAATATTGAAAACCTGATAAATTTAAAAGTTTATCAATAATTGCGAGAGTAGCTCAGTTGGTAGAGCGTCAGCCTTCCAAGCTGAATGTCGCCGGTTCGAACCCGGTCTCTCGCTCAAAACACTTTGAGTCCAAATTTTGGGTTTCTCAAGTTTGAAAAAACTTTAAACCTGAAACTTAAAACCAGTAACTTAAAAAAAGCCGGTGTAGCTCAGGGGTAGAGCGTTTCCTTGGTAAGGAAGAGGTCACGAGTTCAATTCTCGTCATTGGCTCTATAAATTGAAGATTAATAAGTAGAGTACATTAATATTATTATATAACTAAGATTTAAATTATTTAAAAAACATGGCAAAGGCAACTTTCGATCGTTCAAAACCACACTTAAACATTGGTACAATTGGACACGTAGATCACGGTAAAACAACTTTAACTGCTGCTATTACTAAAGTATTAGCTGATGCAGGACTTTCAAAAGCAATGAGCTTTGATCAAATTGACAACGCTCCTGAAGAAAAAGAAAGAGGTATTACAATTAATACTTCACACGTAGAATATTCTACAGCTAACCGTCATTACGCTCACGTTGACTGTCCAGGTCACGCGGATTACGTAAAGAACATGGTTACTGGAGCTGCTCAAATGGATGGTGCTATTTTAGTGGTTGCTGCTACGGATGGTCCAATGCCACAAACTCGTGAGCACATCTTATTAGGTCGTCAAGTAGGAATTCCTCGTATGGTTGTATTCATGAATAAAGTGGATATGGTTGATGATGAAGAGTTAATCGAATTAGTAGATATGGAAATTAGAGATTTATTGTCTTTCTATGATTATGATGGAGATAATGGGCCTGTAATTGCTGGTTCTGCATTAGGTGCACTTAACGGTGAGCAAAAATGGGTTGATACTGTATTGGAATTGATGACAGCTGTTGATACATGGATTGAAGAGCCTTTAAGAGAAATTGATAAGCCTTTCTTAATGCCAATTGAAGACGTGTTTTCTATTACTGGTCGTGGTACTGTTGCAACTGGTCGTATTGAAACTGGTATTGCTAAAACTGGTGACCCAGTAGAAATTATTGGTATGGGTGCTGAGAAATTAACATCTACTATCACTGGTATCGAAATGTTCCGTCAAATTCTTGATAGAGGTGAAGCTGGAGATAATGCAGGTATCTTATTAAGAGGTATTGAGAAATCTCAAATCACAAGAGGAATGGTTATTGTGAAGCCAGGTTCAGTAAAACCACACGCTAAATTTAAAGCTGAGGTTTATATTCTTAAAAAAGAAGAAGGTGGACGTCATACGCCATTTCATAATAACTACCGTCCACAGTTCTATGTACGTACAACTGACGTAACTGGTAATATATTTTTACCTGATGGGGTTGAGATGGTTATGCCAGGAGACAACTTAACAATTACTGTTGAGTTAATTCAATCAATTGCAATGACTGTTGGTCTACGTTTCGCAATCCGTGAGGGTGGTAGAACAGTAGGTGCTGGTCAGGTAACTGAAATTTTAGCATAAAAAACCTAATATAAAGTATAAGTAAAGGTATTCCGTTTTTTCGGAGTACCTATACTTATTTTTACGGGTTTAGCTCAGTTGGTAGAGCACTGGTCTCCAAAACCAGGTGTCGTGAGTTCGAGTCTCCCAACCCGTGCAAAAAGAGAAGATTACCAATAAAGTAAGCTTCTTTAAATGAAATAAAAAGATAAAAATATCACTTAATCAATTAGTGCTTAGGTAAGATTGAAAGACAAGAGAGTTTTAATCTGTTCAAAAAAAGATAATATAAATGGCTGCAATTTTAAATTACGTAAAAGAATCATTTGGGGAACTTAAAAATAATGTGAGCTGGCCTACATGGGCAGAAGCACAAAGTTTAACTGTTTTAGTTGCTGTATTTTCAATTATATTTTCCTTGGCAATTTGGGGAGTAGATACAGTATTTAGCAAGGTTATTGCACTTTACTTTGAATGGATAAACGGTTAAAATAAAAAAAATTTATGTCTGAAGGAAGTGAAAAAAAATGGTATGTTGTTAGAGCTGTAAGTGGTCAGGAAAATAAGATTAAGACATATATTGAGAATGAAATTGCTCGATTAGGTCTTCAAGATTATGTTGATCAAGTATTAGTTCCAACAGAACGAGTTATTCAGATACGTAATGGGAAAAAAGTTCATAAAGAGAAAGTGTTTTTTCCAGGGTATATAATGATTCAAGCCAGTTTAACAGGAGAAATTCCTCATATTATTAGATCGGTTACCAATGTAATAGGTTTTTTAGGAGAAACAAAAGGTGGAGATCCTGTGCCGTTAAGACAATCTGAAGTAAACAGAATGTTAGGTAAAGTTGACGAGTTATCTGTTGATGAAAATTCTAATGTTTCAATTCCTTTTACTAAAGGCGAAACTGTTAAAGTTATTGATGGACCATTTAATGGATTCGATGGTACTATCGAAAGTATAAATGAAGAAAAGCGTAAACTAGAAGTAATGGTTAAGATTTTTGGAAGAAAAACACCATTAGAGTTAAGTTATATGCAGGTTGAAAAAGTATAATAATTGTTACACTATATAAAAGGTACGTTCTTTAGCTTCCATATTTAAAGAAGCGTATCAAACTAAATTATTAAAAATGGCAAAAGAAATTGGCAAAGTAGTTAAGTTACAAGTTCGGGGAGGTGCTGCGAATCCGTCGCCACCGGTTGGACCCGCTTTAGGTGCTGCTGGAGTTAACATTATGGAGTTCTGTAAGCAGTTTAATGCTAGAACACAAGATAAGCCAGGTAAAGTATTACCTGTGGTTATTACAGTTTACAAAGACAAATCATTCGACTTTGTAATTAAAACTCCTCCGGCTGCAGTACAATTATTAGAAGCGACCAAGTTAAAAAAAGGTTCAGGAGAACCGAACAGAAAAAAAGTAGCTAAAGTTTCATGGGATCAAATCAAGACTATAGCAGAAGACAAAATGGTAGATTTAAATGCATTTACTATTGAATCTGCTATGAGAATGGTAGCTGGTACCGCAAGGTCTATGGGTATAACCGTTACTGGAAACGCACCAAATTAATCTATTAAAGACATTAAGAAATGGCAAGATTAACAAAAAAGCAAAAAGAAGCTTTAGCAAAAATAGAAAAAGGGAGAGTTTACTCTCTTGATGAAGCGTCAGTATTGGTAAAAGATATTACTTCTACAAAATTTGACGCATCAGTAGATATTGCTGTACGTTTAGGAGTAGATCCTCGTAAAGCAAACCAGATGGTTAGAGGAGTGGTGTCACTTCCTCACGGAACTGGTAAAGACATGAAAGTGTTAGCATTGGTAACTCCAGATAAAGAAGCGGAAGCTAAAGAAGCTGGAGCAGATTACGTTGGTTTAGACGAATATCTTGATAAAATCAAGAATGGATGGACAGACGTTGACGTTATTATTACTATGCCAAGTGTTATGGGTAAATTAGGTCCTTTAGGACGTGTATTAGGTCCTCGTGGTTTAATGCCTAACCCAAAAACTGGTACCGTAACTATGGATGTCGCTAAAGCGATTATGGAAGTAAAAGCTGGGAAAATTGACTTTAAAGTTGATAAAACTGGTATCGTGCATGCTGCAATTGGAAAAGCATCTTTTAGTGCTGATAAAATTGCCGGTAATGCAACAGAATTATTACAAACATTAATGAAACTTAAGCCAACTGCTTCAAAAGGTATATACGTTAAAAGTATTTTCCTTTCTAGTACCATGAGTCCTAGTGTTGCTGTTGATCCTAAAGTTAGTTAATTAGTTAAATACTTTTATTATGACAAGAGAAGAAAAATCACAAGTAATTGAGGAATTAACTGCAGAACTAGCTAATAATGCTCATATATATTTAGCAGATATTTCAGGATTAAATGCATTGACAACCTCAGATTTACGTCGCGCTTGTTTTAAAGCAAACGTAAAATTAGCAGTAGTTAAAAATACATTACTTGAAAAAGCAATGGTAGCTTCACATAGAGATTTTGGAGACCTTCCTACTGTTTTAAAAGGAAATACATCAGTGATGTATTCTGAGACAGGTAATGTGCCAGCTAAACTAATAAAAGCCTTCCGTAGAAAATCAGAGAAACCTTTATTGAAGGGAGCTTTTATTGAGGAATGTGTTTATATTGGCGATAATCAATTAGACATGTTAGTTGATATCAAGTCTAAAGAGGAATTATTAGGAGAAATCATTGGATTATTACAATCTCCTGCTAAAAACGTTATTTCAGCACTTAAATCAAGTGGTGGAAAACTGGCTGGCATCCTTAAAACACTATCTGAAAAAGAAGGATAGTATTACATAGTACGCACTATATTACAATTATATTAAAATTAAAAATTTATTAAAAACGATAGAAAAATGGCAGATTTAAAAGATTTCGCAGAAAAATTAGTTAACTTAACAGTAAAAGAAGTAAACGAGTTAGCAACAATATTAAAAGATGAGTATGGTATCGAACCTGCTGCTGCTGCAGTTGCAGTTGCTGCTGGTCCTGCTGCTGGTGGTGGTGAAGAAGCTGAAGTTCAAACTGAATTTACAGTAATATTAAAAGCCGCTGGTGCTTCTAAATTAGCAGTTGTTAAATTAGTTAAAGAATTAACTGGTTTAGGATTAAAAGAAGCTAAAGGTTTAGTTGACGAAGCTCCAAGTCCTGTTAAGGAAGGTGTTTCTAAAGACGAAGCTGAGGCATTAAAAGCATCTTTAGAAGAAGCTGGAGCAGAGGTTGAGCTTAAGTAAGCTGAGCTACCTAAAATTATAAAGGTTTAGGTCTGAAGAGTAGTCTTCAAGACCTAGACCATTTTTGCGTATATAATCATTACATACGCCACAACTATTATTTTTTAATCAAAATTCCGTCCATTGATGTTATCAACACAAGCTGAAAGATTAAATTTCTCGTCTATTGTAAATAGAACCGAGTACCCAGATTTCTTGGATATTCAGATTAAATCCTTCCAGGATTTTTTCCAATTAGAAACAAAATCGGATGAAAGAGGAGATGAAGGTTTATACAATACCTTCATGGAAAACTTTCCGATTACTGATTCACGTAATCAATTTGTTTTAGAATTTTTAGATTACTTTGTAGATCCACCAAGATATGCTATTGATGAGTGTATTGAAAGAGGTCTTACTTATAGCGTTCCGCTTAAGGCAAGGTTAAAGTTGTATTGTACAGACCCTGAACATGAGGATTTCGAGACTATTGTTCAAGATGTGTATTTAGGAACTATACCTTACATGACACCAAGTGGTACTTTTTGTATCAATGGTGCAGAACGCGTAGTCGTATCTCAATTACACAGATCACCAGGGGTATTCTTCGGTCAGTCATTCCATGCAAATGGTACAAAATTATATTCAGCAAGGGTAATTCCTTTTAAAGGTTCTTGGATTGAATTCGCTACAGATATTAACCAGGTAATGTATGCTTACATTGATAGAAAGAAAAAATTACCTGTTACTACATTGTTTAGAGCTATTGGTTTTGAACGTGATAAAGATATCTTAGAGATTTTTGATCTTGCTGAAGAAATTAAAGTATCTAAAACTGGATTAAAAAAATATCAAGGGCGTAAATTGGCTGCACGTGTTCTTAACACTTGGCATGAAGATTTTGTTGATGAAGATACTGGTGAAGTAGTATCAATCGAGCGTAATGAAATTATTCTTGATCGTGATACTATTTTAGATAAAGATAATATTGAAGAAATTATTACAGCTGATGTTAAAGCGATTCTTTTACACAAAGAAAGTGCTGAACAAGGTGATTATGCAATTATTCACAACACGCTTCAAAAAGATCCAACAAACTCTGAAAAAGAAGCGGTTGAACATATTTATAGACAATTACGTAATGCTGAGCCGCCAGATGAGGAAACAGCACGTGGAATAATTGATAAATTATTCTTTAGTGATCAACGTTACTCTTTAGGAGAAGTTGGGCGTTACAGAATGAACAAAAAATTAGGTCTTGATATTCCAATGGATAAGCAAGTGCTTACCAAAGAAGATATTATTACCATCATTAAATATTTAATCGAGCTTATCAACTCTAAAGCTGAGATTGATGATATTGACCATTTATCTAACCGTCGTGTACGTACAGTAGGTGAGCAGTTATCACAACAATTTGGTGTTGGTTTAGCCCGTATGGCACGTACTATTCGTGAGCGTATGAACGTTCGTGATAACGAGGTGTTTACTCCAATTGATTTAATTAATGCTAAGACCTTATCGTCAGTTATTAATTCATTTTTTGGTACAAACCAGTTATCTCAGTTTATGGATCAAACAAATCCATTAGCAGAGATTACTCACAAGCGTCGATTATCTGCACTAGGACCAGGAGGTTTATCTCGTGAAAGAGCAGGTTTCGAGGTACGTGATGTACATTATACACATTATGGTCGTTTATGTCCAATTGAAACTCCTGAGGGGCCAAATATTGGTTTAATTTCTTCACTTTCGGTATTTGCTAAAGTGAATGGAATGGGATTCATTGAGACACCTTACCGTCCAGTAACTGATGGTGTTGTTGATATTAAAAACACTCCAGTTTATTTAAGTGCTGAAGAAGAAGAGGGAAAATTGATAGCTCAGGCAACTGTAAAAGTTGATGGAGTTGGTAAGATATTAAATAATAAGGTAATTGCACGTATGGAAGGTGACTTCCCTGTAATTGAGCCTTCTAGACTTCATTTTACCGATGTAGCACCTAATCAAATTTCATCTATATCTGCATCTTTAATTCCGTTCTTGGAGCATGATGATGCAAATAGAGCTTTGATGGGATCGAACATGATGCGTCAAGCTGTTCCATTATTATTACCTCAAGCACCAATTGTTGGTACTGGTTTAGAACGTCAAGTAGCAACAGATTCTCGTGTTTTAATTAATGCAGACGGTAATGGTATTGTACTTTATGTTGATGCTAATGAAATTAAAATTCAATACGATCGTACTGAAGATGAAGCTAAAGTAAGTTTTGATAGCGATATTAAAACATATCAGTTAATCAAATTCAGAAAAACTAATCAAGGTTCAAGTATCAACTTAAAGCCCATCGTGGTAAAAGGAGATAAAGTTATTAAAGGTCAAGTGTTATGCGAAGGTTATGCAACTCAAAAAGGAGAGCTGGCTTTAGGTAGAAACATGAAAGTAGCCTTTATGCCTTGGAAAGGATATAACTTTGAGGATGCGATTGTAATTTCTGAAAAAGTTGTACGTGAAGACATATTTACTTCAATTCATATTGATGAGTATTCTTTAGAAGTTAGAGACACCAAATTAGGTAACGAAGAGTTAACCAACGATATTCCAAACGTTTCAGAAGAAGCTACTAAAGATTTGGATGAAAACGGAATGATTCGTGTTGGTGCAGAAGTTAAACCTGGCGATATTCTAATTGGAAAAATTACTCCTAAAGGAGAAAGTGATCCGACTCCAGAAGAAAAATTATTACGTGCCATCTTTGGTGATAAAGCAGGAGATGTAAAAGATGCTTCTTTAAAAGCATCACCATCTTTGCACGGTGTAGTTATTGAAAAGAAATTGTTTTCTAGAGCAGTAAAAGATAAACGTAAGAGAGCTCAGGATAAAGACGATATTATTGAATTAGAAGCTATATATGATAGAAAATTTGATGATTTAAAAGAAATTTTAATCGAAAAATTATTCAACATTGTAAATGGTAAAACAGCTCAAGGTATTTTTAACGATTTAGGAGAAGAAGTATTACCAAAAGGCAAAAAATTCACTTTAAAAATGTTAAATGCGGTTGATGATTATGCGCATTTAGTGTCTGGAAAATGGACAACAGATGAACATACAAATCAATTAGTTACCGATTTAATTCACAACTATAAAATTAAAGAAAACGACTTACAAGGGTCTTTAAGACGTGAGAAGTTTACAATTTCGGTAGGCGATGAGTTACCAGCAGGTATCATTAAATTGGCTAAAGTTTATATAGCTAAAAAGCGTAAACTTAAAGTGGGTGATAAAATGGCGGGGCGTCATGGTAACAAAGGTATTGTTGCTCGTATTGTTAGAGCAGAAGACATGCCTTTCTTAGAAGACGGAACTCCTGTTGATATTGTATTAAATCCACTGGGTGTACCTTCTCGTATGAACATTGGACAGATTTATGAAACAGTTCTTGGTTGGGCTGGTCAAAAGTTAGGACGTACCTATGCTACACCTATTTTTGATGGTGCAACTATCGATCAAATCAATGAATTGACCGATGAAGCTGGAATTCCGAGATTCGGACATACTTATTTATATGATGGTGGTACTGGAGCACGTTTCGATCAACCAGCAACAGTAGGAGTAATCTATATGTTAAAATTAGGACATATGGTTGACGATAAAATGCACGCACGTTCTATAGGACCTTACTCATTAATTACACAACAACCTCTTGGTGGTAAAGCACAATTTGGTGGTCAGCGTTTTGGTGAGATGGAGGTTTGGGCACTAGAGGCTTATGGAGCTTCTGCAACCTTACGTGAAATCTTAACTGTAAAATCTGATGATGTAATTGGTAGAGCCAAAACTTACGAGGCAATCGTGAAAGGTGAGCCAATGCCAGATCCTGGACTACCAGAATCTTTCAACGTACTTATGCACGAATTGAAAGGTCTTGGATTAGACATAAGATTAGAGGAATAATATGTTGCACACCAATTAGAAATTCTAATCGGTGTGTTAAAAGTTTACAAATAATTCGATAGCACCATATATTATGGCAAGAAAACAAGATAAGAATACAGTAAGGAGATTTAATAAAATCTCAATTGGTTTGGCTTCACCAGAGTCTATTTTAGCAGAGTCTAGAGGTGAGGTTTTAAAACCAGAAACTATCAATTATCGAACTCACAAACCAGAAAGAGATGGTTTGTTCTGTGAGCGTATTTTCGGTCCTGTAAAGGATTATGAATGTGCTTGTGGTAAATACAAAAGAATTCGCTACAAGGGAATCGTTTGCGATCGTTGTGGGGTTGAAGTAACCGAAAAGAAAGTGCGTCGTGATAGAGTAGGGCATATTAATTTAGTAGTTCCTGTAGCACACATCTGGTATTTCCGTTCATTACCAAACAAAATCGGGTATTTATTAGGGTTACCATCTAAGAAATTAGATATGATTATTTACTACGAACGTTATGTAGTAATTCAACCTGGTAATGCTAAAAATGAAGAAGGAGAGCCAATACAAAAAATGGACTTCTTAACAGAGGAAGAATATTTAAATATTCTTGAATCACTGCCTCAAGACAATCAATATTTAGATGATCATGATCCAAACAAGTTTCTTGCTAAAATGGGAGCTGAATGTTTGATTGAATTATTATCTAGAATAGATTTAGAAGCGTTGTCTTACGAATTGCGTCATAAAGCAAATACTGAAACGTCTAAACAACGTAAAACAGAAGCTTTAAAACGTTTACAAGTTGTTGAGTCCTTACGTGAATCTAATAATAATAGAGAAAATCGTCCTGAATGGATGATTATGAAAGTAATTCCAATTATCCCACCAGAATTACGTCCATTAGTGCCCTTGGATGGTGGCCGTTTTGCGACGTCTGATTTAAATGATTTATATAGAAGAGTTATTATAAGAAACAATCGTCTTAAGAGATTGGTTGAAATTAAGGCTCCTGAAGTTATTTTACGTAACGAAAAACGTATGCTTCAAGAATCTGTAGATTCATTATTTGATAATACACGTAAATCTTCAGCTGTAAAAACGGATTCTAACCGGCCATTAAAGTCGTTATCAGATTCATTAAAAGGTAAACAAGGTCGTTTCCGTCAAAACCTTTTAGGAAAACGTGTTGATTATTCAGCGCGTTCAGTAATTGTTGTTGGACCAGAATTAAAATTACATGAATGTGGTATTCCAAAAGACATGGCTGCCGAACTTTACAAACCTTTCGTAATCAGAAAATTAATTGAAAGAGGTATTGTAAAAACAGTTAAATCTGCCAAAAAAATTATTGATAAAAGAGAACCTGTAGTTTGGGATATCTTGGAAAATGTTTTAAAAGGACATCCAGTACTTTTAAATCGTGCACCTACTTTGCACAGATTAGGTATTCAAGCGTTTCAACCTAAATTAATTGAAGGGAAAGCAATTCAGTTACACCCATTGGTGTGTACTGCGTTTAATGCCGATTTTGATGGTGATCAAATGGCAGTACATTTACCGTTAGGGCCAGAAGCTATTTTAGAGTGTCAATTATTAATGTTGGGATCTCATAATATATTAAATCCAGCAAACGGATCTCCTGTTACAGTACCTTCTCAAGACATGGTGCTTGGTTTATATTATATGACCAAATTACGTACGTCTACCCCAGAAGCTCCGGTTAAAGGTGAAGGTTTAATATTTTATGGACCAGAAGAAGTTGAAATTGCTTTTAATGAAAAAAGAGTTGATTTAAACGCTGGTATAAAAGTTAGAACTTTAGATATTAATGCTGATGGTAAATTAGCACCAACAATTATTGAAACAACTGTTGGTCGTGTGCTTTTTAATCAAAAAGTACCACAAGCAGCAGGGTATATTAATCAAGTGCTTACAAAAAAATCGTTAAGAGATATTATTGGTGATATCTTAAAATATACATCTGTTCCTGAGACAGCAGATTTCCTTGATGAAATTAGAACATTAGGTTTTAAATTTGCATTTCAAGGCGGATTATCATTTAGTTTAGGAGATATTATCATTCCACCAGAGAAACAAGGAATGATAGACAAGGCTAACACTTTAGTAGATGGTATTATGGGTAACTATAACATGGGTCTTATAACCAATAATGAGCGTTATAACCAAGTTATTGATATTTGGACTTCTACCAATGCTGAGTTAACGGAGTTGTCTATGAAACGTATTCGTGAAGATCAACAAGGGTTTAACTCGGTGTTTATGATGCTTGACTCTGGAGCTCGTGGATCTAAAGAACAGATTCGTCAGCTTACTGGTATGCGTGGATTAATGGCGAAGCCTAAAAAATCGAATGCAGGTGGAGGAGAGATTATTGAAAACCCTATTCTTTCTAACTTTAAGGAAGGTCTTTCAATTTTAGAATACTTTATCTCTACTCACGGTGCGCGTAAAGGTCTGGCAGATACAGCTCTTAAAACCGCAGATGCTGGTTACTTAACACGTCGTTTAGTGGATGTTTCTCAAGACGTTATTATTAATACTGAAGATTGTGGAACTTTAAGAGGTGTAGAAGTTGAGCCATTAAAGAAAAATGATGAGATTGTTGAAACTCTTGAAGAAAGAATTGTTGGACGTACATCGTTAAATGATGTTCACGATCCTTTAACAGATAAGTTATTAGTAGCTGCAGGACAATTAATTGAAGATCATATTGCTAAAGCGATAGAAAACTCACCAATTGATAGTTTAGAGGTGCGTTCTGCATTAACTTGTGAAGCATTACAAGGTATTTGTGCTAAATGTTACGGTCGTAATTTAGCGACAGGTAAAATGGTACAACGTGGTGAAGCTGTTGGTGTAGTTGCTGCTCAGTCTATTGGTGAACCAGGAACACAGTTAACACTTCGTACGTTCCACGTAGGTGGTATTGCTGGTAATATTTCAGAAGAAAATAAATTAGCGGTTAAATTTAACGGTATTGCCGAAATTGAAGATTTAAAAACGGTTAAAGGAAAAGATAATGAAGGTAAGGATATCGACATTGTTATTTCTCGTACTTCAGAAATTAAATTAACAGATAAGAAAACAGGTATTACTTTAAGTACTAATAATATTCCTTACGGTTCTACATTGTTGGTTAAAAACGGTCAAGAATTACATAGAGGTGATGTTGTTTGTACTTGGGATCCATATAACGGTGTTATTATTTCAGAATTTGCTGGAAAAATTAAATACGAAAATATCGAACAAGGTATTACTTACCAAGTTGAAATAGATGAACAAACGGGGTACCAAGAGAAAGTAATTTCAGAATCTAGAAATAAAAAATTGATTCCAACACTTCATATTGAAGATGCTAAAGGAGAAACGATTCGTTCTTACAACTTACCTGTTGGTTCTCACTTAATGATTAATGATGGTGAGAAGATTATAGTTGGTAAAATTTTGGTTAAAATTCCACGTAAGTCTGCTAAAACAGGAGATATTACAGGAGGTTTACCTCGTGTAACAGAGTTGTTTGAGGCTCGTAATCCTTCTAATCCAGCTGTTGTTAGTGAAATTGATGGTGTTGTTTCTTTCGGAAAAATTAAGCGTGGTAACCGCGAAATTGTTATAGAATCTAAATTAGGTGAGGTTAAGAAATACTTAGTTAAATTATCTAATCAAATTCTTGTTCAAGAAAACGATTACGTGAAGGCTGGTATGCCTTTATCAGATGGTTCTATAACTCCAGATGATATCTTGAATATTAAAGGCCCATCTGCGGTTCAGCAATATTTAGTAAACGAAGTGCAAGAAGTATATCGTTTACAAGGTGTGAAAATTAATGATAAACACTTTGAAGTTGTTGTAAGACAAATGATGAGAAAAGTTCAAATTATTGATTCTGGTGATACACTTTTCTTAGAAGATCAATTAGCTCATAAAGATGATTTCATTAAAGAAAATGATGCCATTTTTGGCTTGAAAGTTATTGAAGATGCAGGTGACTCAACTAATCTTAAAGCTGGACAGGTTATTTCACCTCGTGATTTAAGAGATGAAAATTCTATTTTAAGAAGAGAAGATAAGCAACTTGTTACGGCTAGAGATGCTAAACCGGCAACTGCTACACCTATTTTACAAGGAATAACAAGAGCATCACTTCAAACGAAATCGTTTATTTCTGCGGCATCTTTCCAGGAAACTACTAAAGTTCTTAACGAAGCAGCAGTAGCTGGTAAAGTAGATACTTTAGAAGGCTTGAAAGAGAATGTAATTGTTGGACACAGAATTCCAGCAGGAACAGGGATGCGCAGTTATACTAACATTATTGTTGGTTCTAAAGAAGAGTTCGAACAAATGATGCAGGTTAAACAAGAATTAAATTATAATTAAAGAGATTAGTATTTCCTCCCGATAGCTATTTGGAGGGAATACTTTTTTAATGAAAAGTGACATATGGCAGACGAAAAAGAAAAACCGAAACAAGGACAGATTAATATTGAATTGGATGAAAATGTTGCCGATGGGATATATTCTAATTTGGCAATTATTAATCATTCTGTTTCAGAGTTTGTAGTAGATTTTGTTAGTATTATGCCTGGGGTTCCTAAAAGTAAAGTAAAATCGAGAATTATATTAACACCACAACATGCTAAACGGTTGTTAAAAGCATTAGGTGAAAATGTAGGCAGATTTGAGAATGCTCATGGAGAGATTAAAGATTATGAGCAACCTCCAATACCTTTAAACTTTGGGCCAACGGGTCAAGCATAAAAAAAAATCCTTTGAAATTTTCAAAGGATTTTTTTTTATTGTTTATTTAACTAGCTTGTTTGCTAGAATTTGTACTGTATTTTAAAGCTCCAGATGGACATTGTTTTATTTGATTTATAATGCTGTTGGTTTCGGTTCCATCTAAAAAAATAAAAAATTAATCGTTGATAAGTTAAAATTCGGAGGTAAAATGAAATTTAATGCTTGGATACGTTTGCTGTGTCATTTGTAAAGAAAAGGCAGAATCTGCTAAAAAAACCAATTGATTTTGTTTGTCTTTCGCTAAAAATCGTTGTTTTACACGAACAAATTCTTTGTATTCGTCCGTTTTAGATGCTTTTGGATCTACCCAACACGCTTTAAATACATTTAGGTTTTCGTAAATACATTTTGCCCCATATTCATGTTCTAAACGGTATTGAATAACTTCATATTGAAGCGCTCCTACTGTACCAATTACTTTTCTTCCGTTCAATTCCAAGGTAAATAACTGAGCGACACCTTCATCCATTAATTGATCGATGCCTTTAAATAATTGTTTAGATTTTAAAGGGTCGGCATTATTAATATATCTAAAATGTTCTGGAGAAAAGCTAGGTACTCCTTTATAGTTAATAGTTTCACCTTCAGTTAAAGTATCTCCAATTTTAAAATTTCCCGTATCGTGTAAACCTACAATATCGCCAGGGTATGAGATGTCTACAATCTCTTTTTTCTCTGCGAAAAAGGCATTGGGACTTGAAAATTTTAATTTTTTACCATGGCGCACATGTAGATAGGGTTTATTTCTTTCAAAAGTGCCAGATACAATTTTTACGAATGCCAATCTATCACGATGATTTGGATCCATGTTGGCGTGAATCTTAAACACAAAGCCAGTAAATTTATCTTCGTTGGGTTCAACTAAACGTTCTTCACTTTGTTTTGGTCTTGGCTTAGGAGCAATTTCAATAAAACAATCTAGCAACTCACGAACACCAAAATTATTTAATGCTGAACCAAAAAACACAGGTTGTAAATGGCCATCTAAGTAAGCTTGTTTGTCAAATTCCGGATAGATGCCATCAACTAACTCTATTTCTTCACGCAATGTTTGTGCAGCTTTATCCCCTATAAGTTTATTTAATTCAGGTGATTCTAAGTCGGATATTTCAATAGTTTCTTCTATGTCTTTTCTGCTGTCACCACTAAACAAATTAATATTTTTCTCCCAAAGATTATAAATCCCTTTAAAATCGTAACCCATACCAATAGGGAAACTTAAAGGCACAACTTTTAATCCTAATTTTTGTTCGATTTCATCCAACAAGTCAAAAGCATCTTTACCTTCTCTGTCCATTTTATTAATGAATACAATCATAGGGATGTTACGCATACGGCAAACTTCAACCAATTTTTCGGTTTGCTCCTCAACACCTTTTGCAACATCAACTACAACTATGACACTGTCAACCGCAGTAAGTGTTCTAAAGGTGTCTTCAGCAAAATCTTTATGCCCAGGGGTATCAAGAATATTGATTTTTGTTCCGTTATATTCAAAGGCTAATACAGATGTAGCCACCGAAATACCACGCTGACGTTCAATTTCCATAAAGTCACTGGTAGCTCCCTTCTTTATTTTATTACTTTTTACAGCACCAGCTTCCTGTATAGCGCCTCCAAACAACAATAGTTTCTCGGTAAGTGTTGTTTTACCGGCATCGGGATGCGAAATAATACCAAAGGTACGCCTACGTTGTATTTCTTTTAAAAAGCTCATAATAGTCTTGCAAATAAGTGTGCAAAGATACTTTATAATTTATTGTTACAGAATTGAGAATTCAAATTTTATGTGAAGAATGATGATATTAATATTTTACTTGGTATTTTTGTGCCCTATGGAACAACTAGTAATTCTTGTAAACGAAAACAACGAACAAATAGGTACTATGCCTAAATTAGAAGCGCATGAAAAAGCTGTTTTGCATCGCGCATTTTCAGTATTTATTTTTAATGATAAAAATGAATTGATGCTTCAACAACGTGCGGCACTTAAATACCATTCAGCACTACTTTGGACCAACACATGCTGTAGTCATCAACTTGTTGGTGAAACTAATATTCAGGCTGGTAAAAGACGTTTAAATGAAGAAATGGGATTTGTTGTGGAACTCGAAGAATCTATTTCGTTTATTTATAAAGCCCCTTTTGATAATGGCTTAACAGAACATGAATATGACCATGTTTTAATTGGAAAGTATAATGGTATTCCTATGATTAATCAAGATGAAGTTGCCAATTGGAAATGGATGTCACTTGAAGTGGTTAAAAATGATATGTTAGAACAGCCAGAATTATATACAGAATGGTTTAAAATTATTTTTGATAAATTTTACGAACATATAAACATTACAAAATGAAGGTAACAGTTAGTAGAAAAGCACATTTTAATGCTGCACATAGGTTGTATCGTAAAGATTGGACACACGAAAAGAATGAGAAAATTTTTGGTAAGTGTAATAACCCAAATTTTCATGGCCATAATTACGAATTAATTGTTAGTGTTACTGGTGAAATAGATAAGGAAACAGGCTACGTTGTAGATGTGAAAGTGTTAAAAGACATCATTAAAGATGAAATTGAAGATGCTTTCGACCATAAAAATCTAAATGTTGAAGTGCCAGAATTTAAAGATTTGAACCCAACAGCTGAAAATATTGCAGTTATTATTTATAATAAAATTAAAACTCAGCTTGATCCTAAATTAGGTCTGGAAATTACCCTTTTTGAAACACCTCGTAATTTTGTAACCTATTCAGGAAAATAAAAAATGTCACAATCGTTATACCCAATTAAATTTGCACCCATTTTAAAAGACAAAATCTGGGGGGGGCAAAAATTAAAAACAATTCTTAATAAAAATAGCGATTTACCAAATATTGGTGAAAGCTGGGAAATTAGCGATGTAGAAGGCGACACGTCTGTAGTAAGTAACGGTAGTTTAAAAGGGCAATCATTAAAGCAACTATTAGAAACCTATAAAGAAGATTTGGTAGGGCCTCAAAATTACAGGATTTTTAAAAACAAGTTTCCTCTGCTCATTAAGTTTATAGACGCTAAAGAAGATTTATCGATTCAGTTACATCCTAATGATGAATTAGCAGCAAAAAGGCATAATTCATTCGGGAAAACCGAAATGTGGTATGTGTTTCAAGCAGATAAAGATGCTAATCTTATTGTGGGATTTAATCAGAAAATGACTTCAGAACTGTATTTAAAGCATTTAAATGATAAAACGCTCACTAAAATTTTGAATTTTGATAAAGTTAAGGAAGGCGACACGTATTTTGTTGAAGTAGGACGCGTACACGCCATAGGCGCAGGTGTTATGGTGGCAGAAATTCAGCAAACTAGCGATATCACTTATAGAGTTTACGATTGGGATAGGGTAGATGCTGATGGAAATGAACGAGAGTTACATAACGATTTAGCATTGGATGCCTTCGATTTTGATTTGGAAGATAATTTTAGGGTTAGTTACGACAAAACCGAAAACCAATCGAATGAGATGTTAAGTTGTCCTTATTTCACAACGAATTATTTAAAGGTAAATAAAACCTTGAAAAAGGATAATTATCACGGTTCGTTTATTATTTACATGTGTATAGAGGGTGAAGCTAAAATTTTAACTGATGGTTTTTCTGAAAGTATCAAGAAAGGAGAAACAATTTTACTGCCAGCTATTATAGAAAACTATGAAATTAGTTCTAAAAACGCAACGCTATTAGAAGTTTATGTGTAATTTTGCATCAAAATAAATTATTGAATTATGGCAAATGTTAAAAACCTAAAAAAAGATATTAATTACGTTTTAGGTGATATTATTGAAGCAGTTTATGTTTGGGAATTAACAAACACAAATAAAGACAACAAAAAGAGTGAAGCAATTATTGATGAAGCTATAGCTACATTTGATGAGTTAATTGTTAAAGTTAATGCAAAGAACGTAGAAAATGTTAAAGCACACTTTAAAGCTATTAACAGTGAGTTAGAAGCTAAAGGAAATGCGTTAATTGAAAAAATTAATAAATTAGGATAAATTTTTACCGGACGGCTTGCAAATTTAAATTTTGCGATTATATTTGCATCGATTAAAACGCCGATGTAGCTCAGCTGGCTAGAGCAGCTGATTTGTAATCAGCAGGTCGTGGGTTCGAGTCCCTCTATCGGCTCTTAAAAATAAAAAAAGACCTTTCAATTGAAAGGTCTTTTTTATTTGTAATTTGCAATTTTTTATTTTTCCCCTGAAGCCCTAATTTTATTGATAAAACCCTGTAATTCTTTACCATATTTAGAAGTTTTAACTTTATCAGTTAAAGAATTATTAATAGTGTCTAAATATTTTATTCTTGCATTATAAATTTCTGTTAATGCCAAATAAGGTGCAACTTCACTGTCTTTATTGTTTAAAGCAAAATTAACAGTAAATAGATATCTTCGCTTTAATTGTTTATCAAGCTTGTCTTGAACACTATTAACCGTGGTAGAATCACCATCCTTTTGAGATTCAAATTTTTCTTTTATGAGATCAAGGTACTGTTCATTAAAGCGAGACATCATTAACTTGTATTCTTCGAATATTTTTTGTTGCGGTGATCCATTGATTTTGGCATCAAATCCAAAGTTTTTTATTGTGGTTTTAATTTCTGTAATACCTTTATCTGCAAAAAACACAATTCGGTCTTTATCTTCGTTACTGTTTTTATCTAAAAATAAATAAAATACCTCTGGAGATTCTAAAGAGGCATGTAATTCAATTTCTGAATTACCATTTACTGCTACTGTATCAATTGTAATTAGATTGTCGTTTTTTATTTTTTTGAGATAAAGAGCTCCTTTTTTTAATCCAGTTACAGTAACCTTTACGGTTAATTCATTTTGTTCTTTACTACAAGAAATAATAAATAATGTTAAGATGACGTAAAAAATTTTTCTCATGAATAGATTAGTTTTTAAAAAAGCAAATATCATATAATTATATAGCATATACTAACTGGATATTACTATTTTGTTTTTTCTTTTTTTAGCGCTATGTTGATTGCTTCTAGAATTTAATAATTTAAATTATAATTATTTCATTTTGGCACAATAATTGCTCTGACAGTGATATTACATTCCTTGTGTAAGTTTATTGAGTGGTTACTTTAAACTTCGGAATTGTAATTCATATTTTGGTTGGTTAGTTAGTAAAAAAGCATCCTTTTCGGGGTGCTTTTTTTGTTTAATAGTATTTACAATTTATGTATTTCATCGATTATTAACCATATTTCATCGTTAAATGTTAAAAATTAATGTATTTCATCGAATTTATAGGTATTTAAACGTTCGCATTCATTTATAATTATATCTTTGAAGTGTACTAAATAACATACTTTTTAGTTCAATGGATTAATTAATTAATATTTGCATTATGTTGTTGGTATAGAAACCCTAAATCTACACATAATAAAAAGCAAATTGAAAGAAAACCGAGTTTGAGGGAACTCGGTTTTTTTATGTAATAATTCTAAATGTTAAATTAATTCTATTTTCCAGTTGCTTTTTAGTTTTTGGTATTTGATGCAACCAAAAAGCTTGAGTTGGTCCCTGCATTAGTAAAAGACTTCCATGTTGTAAAATCAATTTTATTTTATCTTTTTTGTTGAATTTGTGCTTAAAATGTATAACTCTTTCTGCTCCAAATGTAACAGAAGCAATTATTGGATTTTCTCCTAGCTCTTTTTCATTGTCCGAATGCCAGCCATTACTATCGCGACCATTCCTGTATAAATTTGCTAAACAACTTGTAAAGCCAATTTTTAATTCGTGTTCTATACTATTTTTAATTTCAAGCAAATCATTTTCAAAAGGACTGGGGTGCATACATATATTACTGTATTTATATGTTTTTGAGTTAGAGGCAAAAAAGTGCGTTAGGCGTGGTTGTAGATGAGTTTTTCCAAAAAGCTTAATTGTGTCTTGCTGCCAGTTAATAGTGTTTAACAACTGTTTAAAATAAGAATTAGAGGTTACTTCCGAAAAGAAATGTGGGAAATAAATAACCTCGGCATCTTTCATTTCTATATTCGTGAATTTTTTCAAACGATCATTATATATTTAAGTATGAATAGGCCCAATACATTAACAAAAATTGCATAGGAATTCTTATTATAAGGAGCCATATTGGCAACCCTATTGATGCTTTTTTATTTGATAACATATAAAAATGGACCAATAAAAAAATGGTAAGCATCGTTATGATTAATATTATTGATGGGTTTTTTAAAATTGGAAAACATAAAGCAAAACCTAATAGTATTTCAATAAAGCCACTCAGTAATACCAATAGTTTTTGCTTTGGTATGTAATTAGGCATTATGCGTAAATATACTTTAGGGTTTATAAAATGATTTATCCCCGCTATCATATAAAGTAAGGCCATTAAATATAAATGCCATGGATAATTCATGTTGAAATTTAATTTTTCTAAATTAGCATAATTTGTTTTACATATGAAATTTAGCTTAACCTTTTTTTTTCTTTTAGTTTGTTTTAAAATGATTGGGCAGTTGCCTGAGGGGTTTGTTTATGCCCGTGATATTATTCCCGAATTAAAAGTAGAATTACGATATTATACATCTAATAATTTTGTTGGAAAACGTGTTGATGGCTATAAATCAAATAAACTAATACTTACTAAACAAACTGCTTTAGCTTTAAAACAGGTGCAAGCAGAATTGCAAAGTCAAAATTTATGTTTAAAAGTGTATGATGGCTATAGGCCACAGCAAGCTGTTAATCATTTTATGCGCTGGGCAAAACATTTAAACGACACCATTAATAAGAAAACCTTTTATCCTGATGTTGAAAAAAAGAATCTTTTTTTAGAAGAGTACATTGCAACCCGATCCGGGCATAGTAGAGGTAGCACGGTAGATTTAACACTTGTTGATGGCAATACAGGAAAACTTTTAAATATGGGTAGTGCGTATGATTTTTTTGGTGAGGCATCTTGGGTTGATTACCAAAATATTACAGATATGCAAAAAGCCAACCGAGAACTTTTACAGACAATTATGCTAAAATATGGATTTAGAAATTACCCAAAAGAATGGTGGCACTTTACGCTTCGACGGGAACCTTTTCCCGATACCTATTTTGATTTTCCTATAAAATAAAAAAACCTACTTTTTTAAAGTAGGTTTTTGTTTTTTGATTGATGCTAGTTTTTTATTCCTTGTCTAAATTCTTAGTCATATTAAATCCAATAAATAACCCAACACCTGCCATTAAAAAAATAGTTCCTGGATAAGCAACATCTTCGTCAAACCCTAAATTAAAATGCAGTATAGAGGCTATAAATACGCCAATTCCTATAGCCATTAGTAATAAGGCAAGGTTTAAAATTAGTATTTTCCAAATAGGAGCGGCATGTTGCTTACCGCGCATAAAAATACTGGCATCGGCACCTTTTTCAATAAGTGCTAAACGTTCTTTGTTTCTTGTAGATAGGTATAAGTAAACTATTCCGAAAATAGCTAGAAACATACTTATTGGGATTAAAATTTCTTCCATGATTGTTTGTTTTTAATTGATTATTTTTAATGTGTTCATAGCTTATGACGATAGGTTTTGAATTTTGGTTACAGTAATTTCAAAATATTTTTCAGTATCACTGTAACCATATTAAATTTTATATCGTCTTAGTATCAAATGACCACCAACGACCAACATTATATTAATTTAATACTAAATGGAGATGCCCGTGCATTTTCTATATTAGTAGATCGTTATAAAGATTTAGTGTTTTCGTTAACCATAAAAATGCTTAAAAACAGGGAAGAGGCCGAAGAGGTTTCTCAAGATACATTTATAAAAGTTTATAAGTCGTTACCTAAGTTTAAAGGTGATTCAAAATTTTCAACATGGATTTATAAAATAGCTTATAATTCGTGTTTAGATCGATTGAAGAAGAATAAAAAGTTTTATAATAATGTGCCAATTGATGAGTTTACAGAGAATCAAGTAAAAACAATTGATAATGCTTTAGAAAATTTAGAAACTAAAGAACGTGAGCAAGCCATTCAAGATTGTATAGCTTTATTACCAAGTGAAGATGGTTTTTTGTTAACTCTATATTACTTTGAAGATCAGTCTTTAGAAGAAATATCGAAAGTAATGGACTTAACGCCAAATAATGTAAAAGTTAAGTTGTTTAGAAGCCGAAAAAAGCTCGCCACTATTTTAAAAGAACGATTAGAACCTGAAATAATTGAAAGTTATGAAAGAGCAAACTGATAAATATTTAGACGAATTAGCTAAAAAAGTAATTACAAATACAGTTATTGAAAGCCCTTCTTTTGATTTTACTTCTTCTGTAATGTCTCAGGTTGCGGCTTTAAGCAACAATAATGTAACTATATACAAGCCCCTTATTTCTAAAACGGGATGGGTTTTAATTTTAGTTGGATTTTTATCTTTAGTGTTTTTTGCACTATTTGGAACTCAAACAGAATCTTCGGGTTGGTTAAGTACAATCGATTTTAGTGTGCTTAAAAATAATAAATTAACAAACACTCTTATAGGCTTTAAACCAACGGGTTTTGCAATTACTAAAACATTTGCCTATGCCTTAATGTTATTTGGTGTAATGATATGTATTCAAATTCCATTTTTAAAACACCACTTGAATCAAAGGTTTGAAAATTAATTTTGTTTAAAATATAAACTTTCTACAGTGGAGCAATATTAATGGCACATTCAACAATTAACAATGAACCAACAATTAATACCAACGTTTTTTATTCTTTTTTGAGCCTTCTCCCTTGCGTCCTTTTTTGTGTTTACTTCCTGTTTTTTGAGATTTATGAATTTCAGGTTTTGCTTTTGGGTCTAAAGGATACGGATGTTCTTCAATAACATCTAGTTGCAGTTGAATAAGTTGTTGAATGGCAGATACATACACTTTTTCATCAGCCGAACAAAGCGAATACGAGGTTCCAGATTTTCCGGCTCTAGCAGTCCTGCCAATACGGTGCACATAAGTTTCGGGTACATTTGGCATGTCGAAATTTATAACAGCATCCAATTCGTTAATATCAATACCACGTGCTGCAACATCAGTCGCAATTAAAATAGTTGCTTTATTCGACTTGAAGTTATTTAAAGCTTCTTCTCTTAAATTTTGACTTTTATCGCCATGTAAGCTTTCAACTTTAAACCCATTAGTTTTAAGGGTTTGCTCTAATTTTTCTACTCCAAATTTCGTGCGTCTAAAAATTAGAATACTTCCATTGATAGTATTCCTTAGTAAGTGCAGACACAATTCAATTTTATCCTTTTTAGGGACATAATACAATACCTGATTTACGTTTTTAGAAGTTGAAGAATTTTGTGCCACTTCAACGCGTTCTGGGGTATCTAAAATGGTATTTGCTAATTGTTCAACTTTAAAAGGAATAGTTGCCGAAAACAATAAAATTTGTTTTTCATGAGTACAAAGCCGTTCAATTTTTTTAACATCATCAATAAAACCCATGTCCAACATTAAATCGGCTTCATCTAGTACTAAAATTTCAATATAATCTAAATTAACAACGTCTTGTTTGTGTAAATCGAGTAAACGTCCTGGTGTTGCAATTAAAATATCGATACCTTTTTTTAAGACCTCTATTTGTGGTTCTATGGAAGTGCCACCAAAAACTACTGCAGTTCTTAAATTGGTGTATGCACTATATTTAATAAAATTTTCACCTATTTGAGTAGCTAACTCACGAGTAGGACTTACAATTAAAGCTCTTATTTTTTTGCCTTTTTTAGAGGCGTCTTGCTTATCAAACAATAATTGTAAAATAGGTAACGCAAAAGCGGCTGTTTTACCAGTTCCCGTTTGGGCAGAAACAATCACATCTTTTTTAGCTAACACAAGCGGAATGGTTTTTTCTTGAACCAAGGTTGGGCTATCGTACCCTGCTTCGGCAACTGCTCTTAAAATAGGTCTGTTAAGTTGTAAGTCTTTAAATGACATTTAAAATAATTTTTCGCAAAGATAACTGAAAATGTTTTGGGAATGTCTGATGAAATTAAACTACAAGGTTAGTTTGTTTGGTGGTAGTAAAAATTTTCTTTTATTACACTTTATCAATTTGTAATAATCTGCGTATTAAGCAGTACTATTTTTTTGATGTCTGTCTTAAACCAACTTATTTATTTATCAAAACTTTTTTAATTGCTTTACTGCAGAGCTCCATCATTACCTCATATCCAGGTTTGTTGGGGTGAACCCCATCCTGAGAATAATCTGCCTTCATTCCTTTTCGGTCATTTACCATTGACGAATAATAGTCAAGATAGAACACCTTATGGTTATCGGAATAATTTTTTATCATCTTGTTAAGTTTTATGATCTTTTCAGCTGGATTAAGGCCAGGTTTCCAAGGGTAATCATAAACAGGTAAAACAGAACAAAGAATTACTTTAATTCCATTAGACGTCGCCAATTCTGACATAGAAAATATGTTGTCTGCTATCAGTTCAAGTGTTGAAGGTCCTGTATTGCCGGCAATATCATTTGTGCCAGCTAAAATAATTACAACATCTGGTCTAATGTTAATTACATCAGACCTAAACCTAACCAACATCTGAGGAGTTGTCTGCCCACTTATTCCACGATTAATATAACCATTGTTTGAGAAATAATTTGGGAAATAATTAATCCAAAAATCAGTAATTGAGTTTCCCATAAATACAACTCGCTCTTCACCAAGCTTAGGGAATCCTATTTTCGTATTATCGTTTTTATAACGTTCTAGATTTGCCCAATCTTGCGCATGACAGAATTCTCCAATTATAATACACAACAATGACGCTACGGTTAATTTTAAATTTTTCGTTGTCAAAGTTTTAAAAAATTATATAATATAAAATATTCCAAATTGTCATTTTAGTATGGCTTACAACTCTAAGATATATTCACTTTTAATTGACTATATCAATTGTAAAACGAAGTTATCCTTTTTATTTTGAGAAAGTTAAATTTAAAACACATTATAATACCAATAATCCATTAGTTCTTAAAGTATTGATAGGTTTTGAAAACCAGAATAGTTCAAAATTTTCAAAATGGGTTTCAAAGTCTTTTTTTAATTCTGAAAATGATGGTAATCTATTGTTGGTTGGGCTTAAAGAATCTAAAGTGTTAAAAAACCATGCACCTTTATCTTTGTCTAAAATTACTTCAAAAGTATCGGTGGTATTATGAAAGGTTAGTTTTAAAGAATGGTAGGTTTCACCTTTTTTGGTTTTAGAAAATTCGGTTAGTAAAGGTTTTGTGCCTAACCACACAATTTTTGCTGTAGGTTTAATGTTAAACAGAGTCTCATTTTCTAGACAACCGTATATAAAATCTTTTTGAATGGTCGTTTTTGGGATTTTAAAATCGAACCAGTCTTGTAGCGGAAGGTCGAAACCAATACCATGCATGTAATTGAAAAGAGATTTTTTTAGTCCGAAACTAAATTGATTGTGGTCAATGCCTGTAGTATCTGTAAATTCAATATCGTTATTGGCAAATGTAATGGTTTTGGTGTTCGGGATAATGTGATAATCGGAAGGATTTAATCCAATAGGGCTATGCGCCGTTAAAGCAAACTGATGCCAGAACCCAGATTGTAACACCCCAATTTCGAATAACTGACGCACCATTTCTAAACTATCAATGGTTTCTTGAATGGTTTGTGTTGGGTAACCATACATTAAATAAGAATGTACCATGATGTTGGCTTCAGTAAAATTGCGAGTAACTTGCGCCACTTGTTCTAAGGTAACACCTTTATCAATAAGGGTTAATAATCTATCGGAAGCCACTTCCAAACCTCCAGAAATGGCAATGCAACCAGACGCTTTTAAAAGCAAACACAAATCTTTGGTAAAGTTTTTTTCAAATCTAATATTAGCCCACCAAGTTACGGTGAGTTTACGTTTTATAATTTCTAAAGCAAGGGCTTTCATTAATGCCGGAGGTGCCGCTTCATCAACAAAATGGAATCCAGTTTCAGCAGTTTGCTCTATTAATTGTTCCATTCTGTCTGCCAATAATTTGGCAGTGATTGGTTCGTAAATTTTTATGTAATCTAAAGAAATATCGCAGAACGTGCATTTTCCCCAATAGCAACCGTGTGCCATGGTTAATTTATTCCATCTCCCATCACTCCAAAGACTGTGCATAGGATTGGCAATTTCTATAACCGAAATGTAATCGTTCAACAATAAATCGGAATAATCAGGCGTGCCAAGGTCACTTTGTTTATAGTCCTGCTGAGTGCTGTTGTTTTTATAAACGACATTTCCGTTTTCTAATAAGAAGGTGCGTTTAAACGGCATCTCTAACGCGCTTGATTTGACATGATTGTAAAGTAGTTCGATAGGTACTTCGCCATCATCTAAGGTGATAAAATCGAAAAACTCAAAAACACGAACGTCTGAAACAGAGCGTAATTCTGTATTTGGGAACCCGCCACCCATCGCAACTTTAGTGTTTGGGTAGTTGGTTTTAATATATTGTGCACAACGAAAGGCGCTGTATAAATTTCCTGGAAACGGGACGGAAAAACACACCAGTTTGGGAGTTGTTGTTTTTAGTTTTTCGTCAAGGATTTTTAAAGTAATGGTGTCAATAAAAGTTAGGCTGTCTTGTAAATGCAAGTATAATTCATCAAACGAATTCGCACTTTGGCCTAAGCGTTCTGCGTAGCGACTAAAACCAAAATTATCGTCAATACATTCTACAATAAAATCTGATAAATCTTCAAGATATAAGGTCGCTAAATGTTTTGCTTTGTCTTGTAAACCCATAGAGCCAAAAGCCCAATCCATATCGTCTAATTGATTAAAGCGAGATGCACGAGGTAAAAAATTTTCGGTGCAAATTTGTCTTGCAAAGGTTGGATTTTTACCTTGCAGAAACCCAATAACAGCGTTTAAAGGTTGTAAATAAAAGTCTTTTAAAGTGTAAATTCTTTGACAATTCTCTGAAACAATGGTGTTGTTTTTAAACGCGTAATCAAATAATTCTTGAAAGTTTTTTTTTGAGAATAATTCTAAAATCACTTCAAGACCCAAATCTATTTGAAAGGCGCTAATATTTTTGGTGTTTAAAAAACCTTTGAGGTAAGCTGTTGCAGGATATGGCGTGTTTAATTGCGTGAACGGTGGTGTAATAAGTAAAAGGTCTTTCAAAATGGTGAATTAAAATATATAGCAAATATAATTGAAAACTTGTACTTGAGGGCGATTGAAGTTATGGCTTTAAAGTTTTTAAATTAATGGGGGCGTTACTTATGTTTGGGTTCAACCTCGATTTTGTTTTAGGGATTGTAGCGATATCCTTTTTTATTTACTTTAAAGATTTCTATTAACCCAAAAATTAATTCTATTTTATGTAATAGATTCCTGCCTTTGAAGGAATGACAAATAAAAAATATTTAGCGAAAAGCCCGACCTTTTTAGGGAACGCCCAAAAACGAATTAAATTATTTTTCGCTATTCAAAATTTCGATGACTGCCTGCGTGTATGCTTTGGGATTGCCTGCTTTTTTGATTTTTTTAAAGGTTTTTTGAGGATTTGAAAACGACTGTGAAAAGTATTCCCAAAAGCCTAACATTTTCATTTTTATGGGTGTTGGTCCGGAAAGTGCCGCATCGTAATGATGGTAAATGGTCTCGTGAAACTGACTAAAAATTTTCCATCGGTTTGCAGGATATTCAGTGGTATTGTTTTTAATCATGCTGGGTAAAAATGGGTCTGCAATAAGGCCACGACCAATCATAAAATGGTCGACACTTGGGAAACGGTCTTGCATTTCTTGAAATTTGGCAACCGTGGTGATATCGCCATTGTAATAGAGTTTGTGTTTGGTGCTATCTACACAACGCTGAAAACCTTCTAAATTAACACCGCCTTTGTACAGTTGTTTGCCAATGCGGGCGTGTATGGCGATATTTTTTAGTGGATATTTATCCAGGATAGGGAATACATCTAAAATTTCTTCAGGATTTTCGTATCCCATGCGCATTTTCATGGACACGATAATATCAGTTTCGTTGTGAACACGTTCGAGAATGTGGTTAATTTTTTCAGGATTGCAGATAAGTCCAGAACCCATACCTTGTTTTGTAACCATTGGGTAGGGGCACCCTAAATTCCAGTTAAGTTCTTTATAGCCCAATTGTTGAATGTACTTTACTACGAACAGAAAGGCATCGGCATCATTGGTCATGACTTGGGGTATAACTTCTAAAGTTGTATTGTTCTCGGGTTGTAAATCGCGTTGGTAGGATGACTTAATTACCATTTTTCCGTCTAAACGTATGTAAGGCGCATAAAAGGTATCGATACCTCCAAAAAAATGATGAAATGCATTGCGAAACCTAAAATCGGTAAAGCCTTGTAAAGGGGATGAAAGTAGAGTAATTGCCATTTAAAAATTAAGTTGCGCAAATATACTTTAAAAGTATGGGCTCTTTAATATATTTTGGTTCAATAAAAACGGGATTTTATCAGGCAAAGGATCATTTAATAAAGGCTCGTAGCTTATTTCTTTTTGACAAAGAAATCGCCTCGTTTTTTATTGCTAATTCTAAATGTTTTTGGTTTTTGTCTTTTGAAAAGAGTAAGTTGAAAAATTGCGCTGTTGTTAAACTGTTTTTAGCTTGTTCCATTAGTTCGAGACGGTTTTTAGTTTTAACATAGCCTTCTTCTAAAACCCGCACATAAGTTCCAGGATAACCGTGTTCTATAAATTTTTTAAGCACTTCTTGAGTACCAAATTTAAAACAGGGTTCTTTGGGTTGTGTAATTTGTACTAAAGCTTCTCCAATTTTGTAAATATCTCCAATTTGAATGTTGGTTTCATCTAAACCTTTCACGGTTAGGTTTTCACCAAACATGCCGTAATTCCAATCTAAATTTGGATATAAATTTTTCCAATAATCATAATGGCTTTCAGAAAACAGATAGCACGCTTTAAATGCTCCTCCATGCACTCTTCTGTCGCTAACCTCGTCATTTTTTACAGATTCTTTTCCTAAGTAAATAGGTTGATTGGTTGGGGTTTTATAAATGCCAATAGTTACCTCTTGTCCGTTCCAAAGAATGGTGGTTGGTTTCGCTATGTTGGTGGAGGTTATTTGCATGTTCATTTAACATTTAATATGGGTCATAAAAACGAAGTTAACTATTTTTTCTGAGAAGGGCAATTGTAAAATATTAAAAAAACCACTCCAATTTAGAAGCGGTTATAGATATTTAAAGTCTTTAAGATAGCTTGGCGAGGACCCTTTCAAGAGAATGACAAATAATTTATATTATCATCTTTTTGTTACGTTTAGTAGTGTTTTGTCAATTCTTCACTTTTTAATAAACTATAGGTTAAACTTTTCTAACAGATTCTTAAAATCGATAAAAAATATATACTACTTATATTCTCTTATAAGCAAATTCCAATAATATTTTTTAAATAGAACTATACTTAGATAAAGTTTAAGATGTTTTGAATTTAATTTATTTTTAAACTTTATAGATGACTTGTTAAAATATTGAGTAATACTAAACTTAACATCCCTTCCTTGTTCTTTTAGCATTTGATAGCTTTGATAACGCAAATAGGGGGCTAAATTATTGCCTCTAAATGAGTGTAATGTCCACATATTTAAAAGATAAGCTTCATTGTCTTTCAATTTAAATGTTCTATGATTAAAAGTAAAATCGTTTAATTCAATAAACATATAAGCAGCAATTTCGTTATTCTGCTCTAAACCAATGCATAATTGTCCATTGTTTAAACCTTTAATCATTTCTTCTCGATCAGAAACAGCTAGATGACTATCACTAATTATTAATTTCACTTCTTCAATATCTAAATATCGTAGTAAATATTCTGTTGAATCTCCTTTAATTTTAGGTTCTTCACAGGGTTCAACTTCTTCCTGAACCCAATAATAGGGATTAATATCTAATCCTATTTTTGCTAATCTATTTTTTATACCAAAAAGTAGAAGTCCGTTATTAATTATATTCCAATATCTTTTAGTTGTAGAAATATTCGAGTTATTTTTCAGCCCCATAAATTAATTTTATTTTTTTCGACCATATTTGCCATTTCCTGATTCAAAATTCATTTTTGTTCTGAATTCTTGCGGTGTCATTATCTCACGTTCATTTGAATTTGCTATTATATGGATTCTTTTTATTAAATCTGTATTCGTTGCTAATTTGGTTCGTGAGGTATTGTACCAGATATTATCTTCAATACCAACCCGAACACCTCCACCTACGGCTATAGACAGTGAGTTCATTTTAAGTTGATCATCTCCAATGCCAGCTAAACTCCAAAATGAATTTTCAGGAAGATCGTTAACCATAACCCCTGCATGCAGTAAATTTGCTTGAGAACAAGCAATATTTCCAAACAAAAGATTAAAATAATAAGGAGGATTTAGTAATTGTTTTTTTATGAGATATTTAGCATAATTTATCATTCCAATATCAAAGGCTTCAAGTTCTGGTACTATTCCTTTTTCTTTCATTAATGCAGCTAGATCCATAATCATATCTGGAGTATTCATACTAGCTACTTTGTTAAAGTTTAATGAGCTTAAAGTTAAACTACCCATATCAGGTTTTAAAGCACCTTCAAGTAAAAGGGGATCAGACCGTTGTTCTAATTCTCCAAAATTTCTCCCACTTAAAGAAACACAAATAACCAAATATGGAGCATGTTTTCTAACGCCTTCAATTATTTTCCCATATATTTCTTTTTCATAAGTTGGAATTTGAGAAATAGGGTCTCTGGCATGTAAATGAACCATCGTTATGCCAATTTCTGAGGCCCGATGTACATCTTCAACTATTTCAGACACACTAACAGGTACATGAGGAGTCATGTTTTTATTGGGAATCATGCCTGTTGGAGTAAAGTTTATTATTAAATTATTACTCATTTTTTTTCTGTTGTTATAAGGTAAGTTGTATGAAATTAAAATATTTAAATACAATCAAAGTAATTTATAGATGAACGACAAAAAAGAGAGGAAAATCTGTGTTATTTATATAGAATACTTATTATTAAAATTCAAAAACCACCTTGTTTTCACAAAGTGGTTTTTGGGTATTTATACTATTTGAGATTGTTTTATGAGATGCTTCGACTGCGCTCAGCATGACAGTATAATCTATTTTATCATCTCGTAACTACGTTTAATAAATTTGGTAAGTTCTTCACCTTTTAATAAACCTTGAGATAAACGTGCTAAATCTAAACTTTGAGTAATTAAACGCTCTTGCTTGTTTTTAGTTTTTGTTTCTAAAATTTCACCAACTAATTTAGAGTTTGTATTCACAACCAAGTTGTACATTTCTGGCATATTACCCATGCCAAACATACCGCCACCGCCAGTTGCCTGCATCTCTTTCATACGACGCATAAATTCTGGTTGTGTGATAATAAATGGTGATGCCTCACTATCCATAGACTCAAGTTGAACCATGAATTTTTCAGAAGGAATCACCTCTTTTAAAAGGGCTTCCAACGTTGTTTTTTGCTCTTCAGTTAATTTAGATATAGTTGTTTCGTCTTTCTTAATTAAGTTGTCAATATGATCGCCATCAACACGTGCAAACGAGATGTTTTCTTTCGTGCTTTCTAACTTCTGAATTAAATGCGAAACAATAGGAGAATCAAGCAACAACACTTCATAACCTTTTGCTTTTGCAATTTCAATATAAGTATGTTGTGCATCATTATTAGATGCATATAAAATAACGAGTTTACCGTCTTTATCCGTTTGATTCGCTTTTATTTTGTTGAATAATTCTTCGTAAGTATAGTAAGTGCCATCAACAGTTGGATATAATGAAAATGCATCTGATTTTTCGAAGAATTTATCTTCTGAAAGCATGCCGTATTCGATAACAATTTTTATGTCGTTCCATTTAGCTTCAAAATCCTCACGATTATCGTTAAATAACGATTTTAATTTATCGGCAACTTTACGAGTTATATATGTTGATATTTTTTTAACAGCTCCATCAGCTTGTAAGTAAGAGCGCGATACATTTAATGGAATATCTGGAGAATCAATCACACCACGCAACATGGTTAAAAATTCTGGTACAATGCCTTCTACATTATCAGTTACATAAACCTGGTTTTGGTATAACTGAATTTTATCTTTTTGCATGTTCATGTCACTATTCGACATTTTAGGGAAATACAAAATACCTGTTAGGTTGAACGGATAATCTACATTTAAATGAATGTGAAATAAAGGTTCTTCAAATTGCATAGGGTACAACTCACGATAGAAACTTTTGTAGCTTTCTTCATTTAAATCTGCAGGTAGTTTAGTCCAAGCTGGATTTGGATTATTGATGATATTATCAATGGTTTTCTTTTCTGGTTTTGCATCTTTAGGAGCATCTTCAGGAAGTGCCACATTTATTTCTTTTGTTCCAAATTTTATAGGAACTGGCATAAACTTATTATACTTCTGTAGTAATGCACTAATACGGGATTCTTCTAAAAACTCAGTAGAATCTTCAGCAATGTGAAGAATAATTTCGGTACCTCTTTCAGTTCTGTCTGAAGCTTCTAAAGTAAATTCAGGAGACCCATCACAAGTCCAGTGAGCGGCAGGCGCGTCAGTATGCGATTTTGTAATAATCTCAACTTTTTCGGCTACCATAAAAGAGGAATAAAAACCTAAACCAAAGTGACCAATAATACCAGAATCTTTAGCGGCATCTTTATATTTATCTAAAAACTCTTCAGCTCCAGAAAACGCTATTTGGTTAATGTATTTTTCAACTTCTTCGGCTGTCATACCTAAACCTTGGTCAATAACATGAAGTTTTTTACCTTCTTTATCTATTTTTACTTCAATGTGAGGATTGCCATATTCAGATTTAGATTCTCCAATACTTGTAAGATGCTTTAACTTTAAAGTGGCATCCGTTCCATTACTAATTAGCTCACGTAAAAATATTTCGTGGTCGCTATACAAGAATTTTTTAATGAGTGGAAAAATGTTTTCTACCGATACATTAATATTTCCTTTTGTCATAATATTTATTTTAATTTTTTATATCCTCGGATGAGGAAAATTATTTAAACTTAATTATAATTTACTGAGTAGCATAAGTCAAAAAAAGTACCAAGAGTGAAAATGTGACAAACTGACACATTAGATTTTTGCTTTTAGAGCAGCTATTTTTGATTTAACGAATAATATATTTATGATTTTTTAAATCGAATTTGATATTAATAACAGTTGTTGTACTTTGTAATGCTTTAAATGAAAGATTATGTATAACTCGAAAATAGTAGGATTAGGTAAATATGTTCCTGATAATGTGGTTACAAACAGTGATTTATCTAAAATAATGGATACCAATGATGAATGGATTCAAGAGCGTACTGGTATTCAGGAACGACGTTGGATAAAAGAAGGGACTGATGATACTTCTGCGGTTATGGGCGCCAAAGCAGCTAGAATTGCTATTGAACGTGCCGGATTAACGAAAGACGATATCGATTTTATTGTATTTGCAACCTTGAGTCCCGATTATTATTTTCCTGGATGTGGTGTGCAAATTCAGGATTTGTTGGATATGAGAACCATTGGCGCTTTAGATGTTAGAAACCAGTGTTCGGGTTTTGTATATGCCATATCTGTGGCAGACCAGTTTATTAAAACCGGAATGTATAAAAACATTTTGGTTATTGGTGCAGAATATCATAGCAACGGATTAGATAAAACAACACGTGGTAGAGGTGTAACAGTTATTTTTGGTGATGGAGCAGGAGCTTGTGTATTGTCGAGAGAAGAAGATAACACGAAAGGAATTTTGTCAACGCATTTGCATAGCGAAGGAAAGTATGCCGATAAGTTAATTGTAGCATCACCAAGTATTGCTCATTGGGTGCCAGAAATTATAGAAGCTGGAGAAGAAGATATATCCTATTTTCCATATATGGATGGAACCTTTGTGTTTAAGCATGCCGTGGTTCGTTTTAGTGAGGTCATTGTGGAAGGCTTGCAAAAAAACGGATTGCAAAAGGAAGATATTGATATGTTAATCCCACATCAGGCCAATTTGCGTATTGCTCAATTTATTCAAAAGAAGTTTAGTTTAAGAGATGATCAGGTTTTTAATAATATAATGAAGTACGGTAATACTACGGCGGCTTCTGTTATTATTGCGCTTACTGAAGCTTGGGAAGAAGGTAAAATTAAAAAAGGAGATAATGTAGTGCTTGCAGCGTTTGGCAGTGGTTTTACTTGGGCAAGTGCCATTATTAAATGGGTGTAAAAACTTAAGAATATTTAAAACGAAAAACCCGAAACTGTAAAGTTTCGGGTTTTTCTGGCTATTAATCAACTTCAACTAACACTTGACTATTGTGAAGAATCTGTATATTCTACGTCAAAACGAGAAAAATATTGCACAGATTTTAAACATTTAACTTTTTTAACATAAATAAAAAAACCCGAAATAAGTAATTTCGGGTTTTTGTATAATTATACTAATCTTTTTGTACGAATCTTAATATCTGAAGGCGACTAACTCTTAAATAATTATTCTTTCGTTCGTATAGATTGTATATAGCGTTAACGTTGTGTTATTGTGTTTATTGTGTATAAATTTATTTTTTTTATAAATTTTAAGATTTTAAAACATATGAATAAAAAAACATTGGTATTTGGTGCCTCTTTAAAACCAAACAGATATTCTAATTATGCAGTTCAAAGACTAGTTGCTAATCATTTTGAAGTCGTTGCTTTTGGTTTGAAAGCGGGAGAAATTTCTGGTGTTAATATTGAAAATGAATTATTACCTTATAAAGATATCCATTCGGTAACATTATATCTTAATCCTAAAAGACAGAAAGATTATTTCGATTATATCATATCATTAAGGCCTAAACGCGTTATTTTTAATCCGGGGACGGAAAACCCTGAATTTTATTCACTACTAACAGAGAAGGGTATTTTTTTTGAAGCGGCTTGTACATTGGTTTTACTTTCTACGAATCAGTATTAATCCTAAGAAAGTTAATAGTCCATTTACAACCAATAACTCATAACCAAATTTATAGCCTCCTAAAAAGTCTGACGGGATATTAGCAATAATGTAGCATAATGCAACAGATGCTACCGCAACATAAGGAACTAATTTATCGTTAATTTCAAATTTTGTTAATATTCCAAAAGAAAACAACCCTAAAAGTGGGCCATAAGTATAACCTGCAACCGTTAAAATACCACTAATCACACTTTGATTGAGTATATAATAAAAACAAATAATTACTAAAATCATTAAAACACTCATACCCACATGCACTTTTTTGCGAGTATTTTTCTGTGTACTTATTTCACTTTTTTCAATATTTAAAAAATCAATACAAAAAGACGTTGTTAAGGCTGTAAGAGCGCTATCTGCACTACTATAAGCCGCTGCAATTAAGCCTAAAATAAAAAATATGGCTACAGGTAATCCTAAATCGGAATGAAGTGCAATTTCAGGATATAGCAAATCTGTTTTAACAACCCCATCTATAACAGGAATTTCAATGCCTTTAGTGCTTGCATAAACAAATAATAAAGCACCTAATAATAAAAATATAAAGTTTACAAATACCAATACGATACTAAAGGTTACCATGTTTTTTTGAGCATCTTTTAAAGACTTGCAAGTCAGGTTCTTTTGCATCATATCTTGGTCTAAGCCTGTCATGCAGATAGCAATAAACATACCTCCTATAAATTGTTTTACAAAGTGGTTTTTAGCCAAAATATTATCAAAAAAGAAAATTTTGTCATATTGCTTTATAGCTTCACTTCCAATAAAATCGCCTAAACCCCAACCCATTTGTTGGTAAATAAGCACAATAGTTACCACTAAAGCAATTAGCATGAGCAACGTTTGTATGGTATCCGTCCAAACTACAGTTTTTATTCCGCCTTTAAATGTATAGGCTAAAATGAGTAATACTGAAATAATAACGGTAACTGGGAACGGGAAATGCCAATGCTTAAAAACAAATTCATGTAATACACTGGCTACTAAAAACAGCCGAAATGCTGAACCTAAAACCCTTGAAACAAAAAAGAAAGCTGCACCGGTTTTATGACTTACAACACCAAATCTATCTCCTAAATATTCATAAATAGAAGTCACATTAAGGCGATAATAAACAGGCATGAGCACAAAAGCAATAACCATATAACCAAGTAAGTACCCAAAAACGACTTGCATATAGCCAAACATATTACCTCCAACGTCACCAGGTACCGAAATAAAAGTTACCCCACTCAACGAAGCTCCTATCATACCAAAGGCCACCAAAAACCATGGTGATGATTTGTTTCCTTTAAAAAATGATTCGTTACTATCTTCTTTTCCAGTGAGGTACGAAACAAACATTAAGATTCCAAAATAGATAATGATTAAAAGTAGAACGTGTATGGGTTGCATAGTTTTTTTTAGAATGAAGCCGAAATATACAAATAAAGAATTCAAAATATACATTGGCACAAAAACAAACAATTATTGTAAATTCGCACTATGGAATTTTCTTCTAAATTACTAGAACGTGCCGTTAACGAAATGTCACAATTACCAGGGATAGGTAAGCGTACGGCATTACGTTTGGTGCTGCATATGTTAAAACAGCCCAAGGAACAAACAATGGCGTTAACTGAGGCTTTACAAAACATGCGTAATGATGTTAAATTTTGTAAATCATGTCATAATATTAGTGATGTGGATTTGTGTGAAATCTGTTCGAACCCAAAACGTGATGAAACCCTTGTTTGTGTGGTTGAAGATATTAGAGATGTGATGGCGATTGAAAACACCAGTTCTTTTAAAGGCTTGTATCATGTTTTAGGAGGAAAAATATCTCCTATGGACGGTATTGGTCCCCATGATTTAAATATCGTTTCTTTGGTTAATAAAGTGAAAGAAGGAAAACTAAAAGAGTTGATATTTGCCTTGAGTTCAACAATGGAAGGGGATACAACTAACTTTTATATTTATAAACAAATTCAAGAACATCCTGTTTTCACATCTACAATAGCGAGAGGAATATCGGTGGGAGATGAATTGGAATATGCTGATGAGGTTACCTTAGGTAGAAGCATTGTTAATAGAGTGCCGTTTGAATCATCTTTAAAACTTTAGAAGTAAATACAATATTTGAGTTAATAAACCGTTTTTCATCAAAGCATATTCTAAAATGAACGTGGCTTAATAAAATTACTATATTTGCGCCCGTGAAACTTTCCATAATCATTTTAAATTATAATGTTTGTCACTTTTTAGAACTTTGTTTAAAAAGTGTTGAAAAGGCTATTTTAACTATTAATGCAGAAATTATTGTAATTGATAATAATTCTGATGATGGTAGTTGTGAAATGGTAAAACGCTTATTTCCAGAAGTTATTCTTATAAAGAACAGTGAAAACTTTGGTTTTTCTAAGGGAAATAATATCGCAGTTTCTCAAGCAAAGGGAGAATATTTATGTATATTAAATCCTGATACTGTTGTTGCAGAAAACACCTTTTTAAAGCTTTTGGGTTTTACAGAAAACAAAGAAAAACTGGGCATTGTAGGCTGCAAACTTATAAATGGATCGGGCAATTTTTTACCAGAAAGTAAACGCAATATCATTTATGTAAATGCTGCGTTTAAAAAAATGTCAGGATATTCAAAAAATTATTATGCTAATCATTTAAATCAAAATGATATTGGTGAAGTTGATGTTTTAGTTGGCGCTTTTATGCTACTAAAACGAGACCTCTTTAATAGTGTTCAAGGATTTGATGAAGACTATTTTATGTATGGTGAAGATATTGATATATCCTATAAAGTATTAAATGCAGGTTACCATAATTATTATTATGGAGAAACTTCAGTAATTCATTTTAAAGGTGAAAGTTCCTTGAAAGACAAGTTTTATGGACGCAAATTTTATGGCGCGATGCAAATATTTTATGATAAACATTTAAAAAAAAACAGGTTCTTTGATGTGTTTGTTTGGTTAGGTATAAAAGTTATGTATTTTTTTAGAAGAATGCCAAGTATCAAGAAAAAAAATATATTGAGGTATGTTTTTGTTTCTGATAAAATGAACGAAAGCCTAAAAGCCAAATTAACAAAAAAGATGATTTTACAATCAGATTTAAATGCTGTTGAAAAAGGTGTTGAGGTTGTTTTTGATGCTAATTTATTGAGTTACCAAGAAATTATTTCTATAATTGAGAATAATAAAAGGGATAACGGCGTAACCTTTAAAATATTACCTAATGGCTCTAACTTTATATTGGGAAGTGATAATGGGTTTAGTACAGGTGAAATTTTATATTTTTAAGTTGTTTTATTGCAAATAATGTATATAAACTACTCTTTTTTCATTAATTTTGCAAACATAAATTAAAAAACAAGTATTACATTATTGATATGGCAAAGTTTGAGCTTAGGTTACCTAAAATGGGAGAAAGCGTTGCAGAAGCAACCATAACATCTTGGTTAAAAGAAGTTGGTGATACTATAGAACTTGATGAAGCAGTTTTAGAAATTGCGACAGATAAGGTAGATAGTGAGGTTCCTAGTGAGGTTGATGGGGTTTTAATTGAGAAGTTTTTTAATGTGGACGATGTTGTCCAAGTAGGACAGGTTATCGCCATTATTGAAACGGAAGGAGATGCTGATGTTTCAGATTCTACGTCTACCGAAGCAGCTAATTTGGAAGAAGAAAAAGCAGCTGAATTAGTTAGTCAAACCACATCTGTAGCCAAAGAAAGTGTAAAACCAGTAGTTTCAAGCGAAGATCGGTTTTACTCACCGTTAGTTAAAAATATAGCTAAAGAAGAAGGCGTTTCTCAACAAGAACTTGATAGCATTGTAGGAACGGGCATGGATAGCCGAGTTACAAAAAACGATATTTTAAGTTTTATTGAAACTAAAGGAGGAAAACAACAACTTGCAGCACCTAAAGTAGAAACTCCGGTTGTTAAACCTGTTCAAATAGAAAAACCAAAACCATCTCCAATATCTGTTGTTGCAAGTGTTGAAGATGAAATTATTGAAATGACCAGGATGGGCAAGCTTATTGCACATCACATGGTAGAATCTGTTCAAACAGCGGCGCATGTACAAAGTTTTATTGAAGCCGATGTTACCAAAATTTGGAATTGGAGGAATAGAGTGAAAGATGCGTTTTTAAAACGCGAAGGCGAAAATTTAACTTTTACACCTATTTTTATGGAAGCGGTTGCCAAAGCGCTTCGCGATTTTCCTATGATGAACATTTCGTTGCAAGGAGACACGATTCTTAAAAAGAAAAACATCAATTTAGGAATGGCTGCGTCGTTAGCCAATGGTAATTTAATAGTACCTGTTATTAAAAATGCAGACCAACTTAATTTAGTGGGTATGATTAAACAGGTAAACGATTTAGCGAATCGTGCACGTACAAATCAACTAAAACCAGACGATATCCAAGGAGGGACTTATACCGTTACCAATGTGGGAACTTTCGGTAGTATTATGGGAACGCCTATTATAAATCAGCCCCAAGTAGGTATTCTAGCATTAGGCGCAATTCGTAAAGTACCGGCCGTAATAGAAACCAGTGAAGGCGATTTTATAGGTATCCGCTACAAAATGTTTTTATCACATTCATACGATCATCGCGTGGTAAATGGTGCTCTAGGAGGACAGTTTGTTAAAGCTGTTAAAGATTACTTAGAAGCGTGGGATAGTAAAAGAGAAATATAATAGATTCCTGGGTAGTTGGGAATATTAACTAATAAATTGAGAGTTTACTTGATTTATTTGAAGATTATTAAAAGATGAATCTAACCTCAAAATGGTTGGATTTTTCTATTTTTGTAAATGTCTAGCTAAAGACAAACAATTCAATAAAAAATCTGAATGAACTTAAATCTAACTAAACCCATTTGTTTTTTCGACTTAGAAACAACCGGGGTTAATATAACAACCGATCGTATTGTGGAAATTGCCATCTTAAAAGTATTTCCAAACGGCAAGGAAGAAAGCAAAACATGGTTAGTAAATCCGGAAATGACTATTCCAAAAGAAGTGATTGCTATTCATGGCATTACCAATGAAGCTGTTGCTGATAAACCGACATTCAAGGAGGTTGCTAAGGATATTTGTAATATGATTAAAGATTCAGATTTGTGCGGGTTTAACTCCAATCGATTTGATATTCCTTTATTGGCTGAAGAATTGTTACGAGCCGAGGTAGATTTTGACATGAAAAATAGAGTAGCGGTCGATGTGCAAACTATTTATCATAAAATGGAACAACGTACTTTAAGTGCGGCTTACAAGTTTTATTGTAATGAAGAACTGGAAGGTGCACATGGTGCCGAAGCGGATACTAGAGCAACCTTCGAAGTACTAAAAGCGCAAATTTCAAAGTATGATGAAGTAGAAAACGATACCAAGTTTTTAGCTGAATTTAGTTCAAGAAAACAATTTGCAGATTTTGCAGGCTTTATAGCTTACAATAAAAATGGGGAAGAATGTTTTTCTTTCGGAAAACATAAAGGAAAATTAGTGACCGAAGTTTTAGAATCCGAACCAGGGTATTTCGGGTGGTTATTAAATGCCGATTTTCCCTTGTACACAAAAAAGGTGTTAACAGCTATAAAACTTAGAAGTTTCAATAATAAATTAGGATAATCAGTAAGCAGAATTCTGTCGCAGTCTCAGTTTTATTTAGGTAAATATTATGTATTCTTTAAAACAACTTAACAACAATCCTCATAATAACTAACGACAATGAAAATCATTTGCATCGGTAGAAATTACACCGAACATATAAAAGAATTAGAAAACGAAAAGCCAACCGATCCGGTGGTGTTTTTAAAACCAGACACCTCTATTTTGCTTAAAAAACAACCATTTTTTATTCCTGATTTTTCAAACGATGTGCATTATGAGGTAGAGATTTTAGTTAAGATTAATAAAATTGGAAAGTACATTGACAGAAAGTTTGCTCATAAATATTATGATGAAATTGGTTTGGGAATTGATTTTACAGCGCGAGATGTACAAAATGAATTAAAAGCAAAAGGGTTGCCTTGGGAAAAGGCAAAATCCTTTGATGGTGCTGCAGTAATAGGTAAATGGATGCCAGTTTCTGGTATTAAAGATGTAAATGCTATTGAATTTTCTTTAAAAAAAAATGATAATATTGTACAATTAGGAAATACAAGTCACATGCTTTGGAAAATTGATGAATTAATAGAATATGTGTCAAAATATTTTACTTTAAAGATTGGAGATATTATATTTACAGGAACTCCTGCAGGAGTTGGCAAAGTAATTGCAAATGATAAACTAAAAGGATTTATAGAAGATAAAGAAATGTTTTCAATAACAGTAAAATAGATGGAACAATATTATAAATTATTTAGAGTTAGGGAATTGGCTGATGGCGATGAAGATTTTGTAGCTGCATTAGCTGAAGCTTTTTTAGAAGAAGTACCCGAAGATGCGGACAGACTTAAGAAAGCAGTTGCAGAGAACGATTATTATAACACATATCAAGCGGCTCATAAAATGAAACCGACTGTGGATTTATTTGAATTGGGTATGCTCGATATTTTAATCGAAGTACAAGATTGGGGTAAATTTGAAAAAAGTGATTTAGATATAACTTCGCAATTAAATACTGTTTTATCTGCGGTTGATAAAGCGGTGGCCGAAATGAAGTCAGATTTTAATTTATAATGTTAGCCGAAATAATCACTATAGGTGACGAGCTTCTTATTGGCCAAGTCATTGATACAAATTCTGCATTTATAGCGAAACATCTTAATAAAATCGGGGTGTCCGTATATCAAATTACGTCGGTTCAAGATGATAAAGCACATATACTTAAAGCGATAAAAGAGGCAGAAAGTAATGTGGATATTATCATTCTTACCGGTGGTTTAGGACCCACAAAAGATGATATTACAAAAAAAACAATCGTCGAATATTTTGACGACACACTTGTTAGAGATGCTTCAGTTTTAAAAAATATTGAAGAACTCTGGAAAAACTATGTTGGTGGTTTACTTTTACAAGTAAATATCGATCAAGCCTTAGTGCCTTCAAAAGCAAAAGTACTTATGAATAAATTAGGTACAGCTCCCGGAATGTGGATGGAAAAGGGAGATAAAGTGTTTATATCACTTCCTGGTGTACCTTATGAAATGAATGCTTTAATTGAAAACGAAGTTATTCCAAAACTAAAGGACAAGTATAACTGCCCGTATATATTGCATAAAACCTTGTTGGTGTATGGTATTGGCGAAAGTGCTCTAGCACAGAGAATTGAAGCTTGGGAGGACGCTTTGCCAAAGCATATTAAATTAGCATATTTACCAAGTTTAGGAAAAATGCGGCTGCGCTTATCTACAAAAGGAGTTGATATTCAAGAGGTAAACAAAAGCATTCAAACAGAAATAGATGGAATATTACCTTTAATAGAAAATGAGTTTGCTGGTTTTGAAGATGAAGATGGGTCGGTGGAAGTAGTTATAGCAAACCAATTAACTAAATTAGGTAAAACTTTAGCTATAGCAGAAAGTTGTACAGGAGGTAGAATAGCAGAACAATTTACTTTAAACCCAGGAGCTTCGACGTATTTTAAAGGAGGCGTTGTAACCTATGCTACCCAATCAAAAATAGATGTTTTAGGTGTTTCTAAAACAGTTATAGACATCCATTCAGTGGTAAGTTCGGAAGTAGTAGAATCTATGGCACAAAATGTTTTACGGTTATTTCAGTCTGATTATGCGATAGCAACTACAGGAAATGCGGGTCCTACAAAAGGAGATGCTGATGCTGAAGTAGGAACCGTTTACATTGCTATAGCTACAAAAAATGAGGTGTATTCAGAGAAATTTATGTTAGGGAATTATCGTGTAAAAGTGATTAATAAAGCAGTAAATAAGGCACTTGAAATGTTGCTAAAAGAAATTTTTAAAAATTGATAATATTTAAGTTGTGGTAATATAAAGAATTTGTATATTTGCACCTCGATTTTAAGCAACAAGAAATTTAAAGTTATATAACAATGTCAAGAGTTTGTGAACTTACAGGTAAGAAGGCAATGGTTGGAAACAACGTGTCTCATGCAATGAATAGAACTAAACGTAAATTTAATGCGAATTTAGTTAAGAAACGTTTTTATATCCCGGAAGACGAAAGTTGGATAACTTTAAAAGTTTCTACAGCTGCTTTAAAAACTATTAATAAAATAGGCATTACCGCAGCAATTAAGGATGCAAAATCTAAAGGATTTTTAAAATAATAGCTGTATTTAATAAGCAAAAGAAATGGCAAAGAAAGGTAATAGAATTCAAGTAATATTAGAGTGTACAGAGCATAAAGAGTCTGGTCAAGCAGGAACTTCAAGATACATTACTACTAAAAATAAAAAGAATACGCCAGATAGAATGGAGATTAAAAAATTTAATCCTATCCTTAAGCGTATGACAGTTCATAAAGAGATAAAATAATAAGTCATGGCAAAGAAAACAGTAGCATCGTTACAAACATCTTCAAAGAGATTAACAAAAGCGATAAAAATGGTAAAATCACCTAAAACGGGTGCTTACATGTTTGTTGAGTCTATTATGACTCCAGAATTAGCAGACGCCTTTTTTAGCAAAAAGTAATAACTAGCTTTTTAAAATATACCAAGCTGCTTTCTTTATAGATAGCAGCTTTTTTATGTTTATATTTGAATAGCTTCTGCCATAATAGCAGTAATAATTTGCGGTAAGTATTTTGCAATAGTAATTTGGACGTTACCACAAGGATCGGGCTTTGCGCTATATCTTTTTTGTAAAAAACAAAAAGGATAACGCTACAATACCTAATGCAAACACCGTTTAGTTTAGGCTTAACAACTTAACAAAAAGCAACCAACAATAAAATGAGTTTTTTTAAAAAAATATTTTCCTCAGAAAAAAAGGAAACCCTGGATAAAGGTTTAGAGAAATCTAAAACCAGTTTTTTTGGCAAATTGAGTAAAGCCGTAGCAGGCAAATCTAAAGTAGACGATGAGGTTTTAGATAATCTTGAGGAAATACTTGTCTCTTGTGATGTTGGTGTAAATACTACTTTAAAAATCATCGAGCGCATAGAAGCACGTGTCTCAAAAGACAAATATTTGGGAACCGACGAACTAAATGTCATTCTTCGCGAAGAAATAGCAGGATTATTAAGTGAAACTAATTCGGGTGAAGACTCAGAGTTTACTGTTCCACAAGATAAAAAACCATATGTAATTATGGTTGTTGGGGTTAATGGCGTTGGTAAAACAACTACCATTGGAAAAATGGCTTACCAATTTAAAAAACAAGGATACCATGTGGTTTTGGGAGCTGCTGATACATTTAGAGCAGCTGCGATTGACCAACTACAGGTTTGGGCAGATAGAGTAGGCGTGCCTTTAGTAAAACAATCAATGGGTTCCGATCCTGCTTCTGTTGCTTTTGACACCTTAAAAAGCGCGGTGAGTCAAAATGCCGATGTGGTTATAATAGATACGGCGGGTCGGTTACACAACAAAGTAAATTTAATGAACGAGCTTACTAAGGTAAAACGTGTGATGCAAAAAGTGGTTGACAATACGCCTAACGAGGTATTACTGGTTTTAGATGGTTCTACAGGCCAAAATGCGTTTGAGCAGGCAAAGCAATTTACAGCTGCAACCGAAGTAACATCATTGGCTGTAACAAAACTTGATGGAACCGCAAAAGGCGGCGTGGTAATTGGAATTTCAGACCAATTTAAAATTCCAGTAAAATATATTGGTGTGGGGGAAGGTATCGAAGACTTGCAGGTATTTAATAAAATCGAGTTTGTAGATTCTTTTTTCAAGTAAATGAAGTCTTACTTGTTTTATTAGTATTTTTATAAAAAAACACGACCCATGAATAGACTTATTTTATTGCTTTTTTTAATGGTTGTTATTTCCTGTAAAAGTCCGGAAGGAAAAACAGTATCCATTTCTACTAAAGATGATACCACTTCAGTAAAAGATTTCAGAGAATTTAAAGTACTGGATTCAAAATATATTAATGTATCTCAACTTTGGGGCCCGTTTAATAAAGCGTTAGATAATTTTACAGAGGATAAATATAATAGTTTAAAGTCACTTGTGTTAGAACAAGACATTCCAAGACTCCAAACAGCTATTAGAGAAGGAAAACTTTCGTATGAGAACTTAACAAAATTCTACTTATATCGTATTAGAAAATTTGATCGAGAAAACAACTTGTCTTTGAATTCTATAATAACTTTAAACCCTAAAGTGATTGAAGAAGCAAAACAAAAAGATAGAGAGTTATTAAATAAAAGATTAAAATCACCCATTTTTGGAATGCCAATTTTATTGAAAGATAATATCAACGCATCTGGAATGCCAACCACAGCAGGTGCGGTTGCATTAAAAAATAATAATGCACAGGATGCCTTTATTACTGAGCGTTTAAAAGACCAAGGTGCTTTAATTTTAGGTAAGTCAAATTTAAGTGAATGGGCCTATTTCTTTTGTGGCGATTGCCCAAGTGGATATAGTGCAATAGGTGGACAAACATTGAATCCATATGGGCGTAGAACCTTGGATACCGGAGGTTCTAGTTCAGGAAGTGGGGTAGCTGTAGCTGCCAACTTTTGTGTTGCGGCTGTTGGTAGTGAAACCTCAGGGTCTATTTTATCGCCTTCAAGCCAAAATTCGGTTGTTGGCTTAAAACCAACTATAGGTTTATTAAGCAGAAGTGGGATTGTGCCAATTTCTTCAACCTTGGATACACCTGGACCAATGACAAAAAACGTAACAGACAACGCCATTATGCTGGAGGCTATGATTGGTGTAGATGAAAACGATCCTAAATCTAAAGCAACTAATGTCAAAATCGGAAAATATTATGATGGTTTGAATGCAAAGAGTTTGGTTGGAAAACGATTCGGAGCATTTAAAGGATTAATGGAAGACTCATTATATGTTAATGCACTCTCTGTATTAAAAAAACAAGGCGCTGAAATTATTGAGATTGAAGAACAAGAAATAGACCTGCCCAACTTTTTAAGGTTGTTAAATTTGGATATGCAAAAGGATTTACCGCTCTACCTTTCAATTTCTGCAGATGCATCTATCGCCATTTCTTCGGTAGAAGATGTTATTAAATTCAATAATCTGGATTCACTAAAAAGAGCACCTTACGGACAAGGTTTGTTTAAAGGTATTGTAGCTGATAAAAGTACAGATGAAGAATTTTTAGCTATAAAAGATACCTTAAAGACCAACGGAAGATTATTTTTTGATGGCCCAATGAATGCAAATAATTTAGACGGATTTTTATCTATTAATAATTATCATGCAGGATTTGCTGCTGTTGCAGAATATCCAGCTATGACAGTGCCTATGGGGTATAGAACTAATGGCTCACCACGCGGATTGACCTTTATATCTAAACCACTTTCTGAAAAGCAATTGCTTAACTGGGCTTATGCTTACGAGCAAGCTTCACAAATGAGAAAGACACCTGTCAATTATAATTAATCAATTAATGCATTTATTTTTCCCCATAGCTCATTATCAAAACCAGATAAGGTAAATGTTAGGTTGTTAGGGTTGGCAACATCTCCCATCCTAATAACAACTAATTTTTTACTTGGTACCACATAAATTTTCTGATCATTTTTCCCTAAGGCGGCAAACATGTCAGCAGGGGCATTCAGAATTAAAGGGCCATTAAACTGTAATTGGCTTTGCGGTAAATGATAACTCGATTTACCGTTTAGCCACCATAAATACCCATAGGCTTTATTAATATCTTGGGACGTGTTTGTAGCTTCATTTAAATAATTTTCAGGAACAATTTGTGTGTTTTCCCATTTTCCCTTGGCATAAATCATCAATCCAAAACGGGCCATACTTCGGGTGTTACTCCAATACACACTTAAATTATCTAAATTGGTCCAAAGTCCGGTCATTCCAATTTTTTCTTTTAATTTGGTATTGAAATAACTGTTCCATGTTTGATTGCTGGCCGCAGCCACTACATCCTGCATTTTCACATATACATTATGATAACTCCAACGCGTACCTGGATCAGCTATATATTTTAGATTTGCAGGCGATACATCATCCCCAGTACTATCATCCAAGCCAGAATTCATAGATAACAGGCTTTTACAAGTAATCAAGTTTTCTTTGGCAAGTGGCGCACTTGTCCAACCAACACCTAAATAATCAGACACTTTGTTGTTTATATTTAGTAATCCTTCTTGTTGTGCAATACCAGAAACAGTGGAGGTTAATGTTTTTCCGGCACTTGCCCAATACCAAGATGCTGTGGACGAATGACCATTAAAATAACTTTCAACAACAATTTTTCCGTGATGAAGTATTATAAAACTTTTAGAATTTTTTGTACTTAAATAATCTAGTAATGGTTGTAGCTCATTTTGATTCCAGCCTAAATCAGCAACAGATTTTGTTTCCCAAGTATCCGAATTTATAGGCGGAAAATAAAGTGTTTCGGTTGTAGAGCCTGTGTTAATAGGTTCATCATTTGAGCAGTTAAAAAACGAGATTATTATAATAAACGATAAAAAGAATATACGTTTTATAAAGTAGGTTTTAACACTGAGACATTCAAATATATAAAAGGTTTAATAAATAAAGTAAAAAGTTAAAAGTAAAAAGTTGTATCTATAATAAACTTCATCAACTCGTAAATCAAAAATCGTAAATCAAAAATCGCTAATCTTAAATCATTACGTATATTTGCGCCCTGATTAATAAAAGTTATGCGCACAAAATCTTTAAAGAAAAATAGAATCAATGTAGTAACCCTTGGTTGTAGTAAAAACGTTTACGACAGCGAAGTGTTAATGGGGCAGTTAAAAGCCAGCGGTAAAGATGTGGTACATGAGCAAGAAGGCAATATTGTAGTGATAAACACCTGTGGATTTATTAATAATGCCAAGGAAGAAAGTATCAATACTATTTTAGAATATGTGCAAAAAAAGGAAGATGGCGAAGTAGATAAAGTATTTGTTACTGGTTGTTTAAGCGAGCGCTATAAGCCAGATTTGTTAAAGGAAATACCAAATGTGGACGAGTATTTTGGCACCACTGAATTACCTGGATTATTAAAAGCCTTAGGTGCCGATTATAAGCATGAACTAATTGGTGAGCGTTTAACAACCACCCCTAAAAATTATGCCTATTTAAAAATTGCGGAGGGTTGCGATCGCCCTTGTAGTTTTTGTGCCATTCCTTTAATGCGTGGAAAACATAAAAGCACACCTATTGAAGCAATTATTATTGAAGCCGAAAAACTGGCTGCTAAAGGGGTTAAAGAGCTTATTTTAATCGCACAAGATCTAACCTATTACGGATTGGATTTATATAAAAAACGAAACTTAGCCGAATTACTTGAAGCACTTGTAAAAGTAGAAGGTATCGAGTGGATTCGTTTGCATTATGCATTCCCAACAGGATTCCCTATGGATGTGTTGGACGTTATGAACCGTGAGCCTAAAATTTGCAATTATTTAGATATTCCGTTACAACATATTTCGGATTCTATTTTGAAAAGCATGCGTCGTGGTACTACCAAAGAAAAAACCACAAAGTTACTTAAAGACTTTAGAGTAGCAGTTCCTAATATGACCATTAGAACCACTTTAATTGTTGGGTATCCTGGTGAAACTGAGGAAGACTACCAAATTTTAAAAGAATGGGTAAAAGAGATGCGTTTTGAGCGTTTGGGATGTTTTACCTATAGCCATGAAGAAAACACACATGCTTATAATTTAGAAGATGATGTGCCAGAAGACGTGAAACAGGAGCGTGCTAATGAGATTATGGAACTACAATCTCAGATTTCTTGGGAATTAAACCAGGAGAAAATTGGCAAAATATTTAAAGTGGTTATTGATAGAAAAGAAGGTAATTATTTTGTAGGTAGAACCGAATTTGACTCTCCAGATGTAGATAACGAAGTGCTTATTGACGCTTCTAAAAAGTATGTAAAAACAGGTGAGTTTACCACGGTTAAAATCACCGAAGCTGCCGATTTTGATTTGTATGCAGAGGTAGTAAGTTAATAGAAATAACTCCAAAAGAAGGTTGCTAGTCTTAACTTTTCTAAAGCTAAAGTTATTAATTTTGAGAAAATATTTTTCGCATGATTGATAGAGCGTTTTCAGATGTACTTTTTAATTTAAGCAGAGAACCCATGCGAATATTCGATGCCTCTATCGAAAATTCAAAATATGTTGCTTTAGATTTATCTAAGGATAATAACGCATTACAAAATATAGATGTGTCTTCTTCATCCAAATTAGGACACTATATTGCCAACCACACTAAAAAACGGAATGCCTTGATTGCTTTTGGTGGGTACAATGAAGTACGGACTATTTATAAACGTAGTGGTCATTTTAATTTAGAAAACACTAAAGAACGCAATATTCATTTAGGGATGGATTTGTGGTGTGATGTTGATACACCAGTTTTTACTCCACTGGATGCTACAGTGCATAGTTTTAAAAACAACCTGAATTTTGGCGATTACGGACCAACTATAATTTTAAAACACATTATTAATAATGTTGAGTTTTTCACCCTGTATGGACATTTAAGTTTAGCCTCTATTAAAAATTTAAAAGTCAATCAGGTTTTTAAACAGGGTGAGCAAATGGCAACTTTGGGTGATGCTGCCGTAAATGGTGATTATCCAGCACACTTACATTTTCAAATTATTAAAGATTTACAAGGCTGTGTGGGTGATTATCCGGGTGTTTGCAATAAATCCGATTTAAAATTTTATTTGAATAATTGCCCAGACCCTAATTTATTATTGAAGTTGTTAAATAGAGAGTTTTGTTAGCAGTTTGTGCATGATTGATTAGGTATAATTAAAAAGCTACCAGAATTTTTAAAAAAAAATAAAAATTCAGGTAGCAGATTGGATATGGGAGTGGAAATCTATTTATAGATTTCGTTTATCTATTTATTAAGTGGTTTCTCAATTTCACGTTTTTAATAGTATACTTCATAATACTCATGATCTTCGGTCTTTTTATAAATCTCATTTATATTCAAAATAGGGACGTTTACTTCTCTATAGGCGGCTATTGGCACTTGCATTTATATTAATTAAATTAGTACTCATAAATACTATTACCCTTTGTGTTGTTGCTGTGCTCATTTTTTTAGAATGAAAATAATATAGAATAGTTTACCTGTTTATTGGTTAATTAAAAGCGGTGTTTTTCCATCAGTAATAATCACTTTACTGTTAGGTGATTGAGATAGTTTAATGAATGCCTCAATAGTTCTTAGTTTTATAATCTCACTGGTCAATCCTTCTGCAAGAATCATTTGTGAATCACGCTCGCCTTTTGCCTCAATTATTTTTCTATCTGCTTCTAATTTTGCCTGTTGGATAATAAATTCCATTCGCATCGCATCTTGTTCTGCCTGTAATTTTTGTTCGATAGAATTAGCCAGCCCTTGTGGTAACTGGATACTCTTCATAAGAACTGCAATAAGTTCAATACCATCAGCTTGCTTTTCTAAGTTTACTAGCATTTTTGTTTTTATTTCATCTTCTATTTTTGCACGCATCCCAGAGTGCATATCCTTGGCGTAGAATTGAGCACATACATCAGATGAGGCAGACCTGAATACACTGGTAATTACAGATTCATAATTTTGACCTAAATTTTCTAATATGGTCGGAATTTTTGCTTGTTCTAATCGATATAGAATTGAAATTTCGGAAGTGACACTGAGCCCTTCCTTAGTGGGTAAACTTAAAATAAGTTTAATGTTATTAGTTAGTGTAGATTCCTTTATAACCTTGCTTATAAACGGGTTATAGAATATAGTTCCTTGTGTAGAAATAGTTTTGGAAAACTTCCCTAAGGTTTGTTTTACGCCTGCCTCACCAGGTCTAACTACTGCGCAACTTGAGCAGATTAACAGTATTCCGATTGAATAAATTAAATTTGTTTTCATAGCATTTTTTTTTGTTATTCTTCTTATAACTTAATTTGTTAATTAAAAATGAAATTATTGATTTATTAACATTTATTAACATTTATTGTGATTTTAGGTCATAAAAAAGAGTTTTATTGATATTTTATCAAAAATAATCAAGTTTTTCTATATATTTTTATTTATATTTATAATGATTAATATAAATATTTTTTATGAACTATACGCTTCATCAATTACAGGTTTTCTTAACAACAACAGAAAAACAAAGTGTAACCAAGGCCTCTGAAGAATTACATCTTTCACAGCCTGCGGTTTCCATACAACTAAGGAACTTTCAGGATCAATTTCCAATCCCACTTACAGAAATTATAGGCAGAAAGTTATATGTTACGGATTTCGGAAAAGAAATAGCAATCGCCGCAAGAAGGATATTGAATGGAGTAAATGACATCAATTATAAAGCGATGTCATATACAGGGCAATTGGCAGGGGTACTAAAAATATCTGTGGTTTCTACGGCTCAATATGTGATGCCCTATTTCCTTTCTGATTTTTTAAGTGAAAATACAGGTGTCGATTTAATTTTGGATGTAACAAATAAAGCCAAAGTTTT